>CAIUOU010000085.1 GCA_903900845.1 uncultured Opitutia bacterium | reverse complement strand
TGCGTGAGCAATCCCTGATGGATCACGTTGTCGAGCAGCGTGGATTTGCCGGAACCGGAGACGCCGCTGAGCGCGACGAGGCGGCCGAGCGGGACGCGGAACGAGAGCCGCTCGAGGTTGTGTTTGCTGGCGTGCTCAACGCGCAGCGAGGGGTGGCCCGGCGGCACGGCGCGCCGGGAGTTGGGGACGGGAATCGTCCTGCGGCCCGACAGGTACGCGCCGGTGATGCTACGGGTGTCGGCGAGCATGGCGGGCACGGAGCCTTGGAAAACAACCTCCCCGCCTTGATCTCCGGGGCCGGGACCGATCTCGACGACCTGGTCGGCGGCGCGGATGACCGCCTCGTCGTGCTCGACCACCACGACGGTGTTTCCCGCCGAGGTCAGGGTGCGGATGATCCCGATGAGGCGGTCGACGTCGCGCGGATGCAGGCCCACGCTGGGCTCGTCGAGCACGAACAACGTGTCGACGAGCGAGGTGCCGAGGCAGCTGGTGAGGTTGACGCGCTCGACCTCGCCGCCGGACAACGTGCGCGACGGCCGGTCGATCGTGAGATGGGCGAGCCCGACCTGCTCAAGGTAGCGGAGCCGCGTGAGCATCGAGTCGAGCGCGAGGGTCGCGCTGCGCGCGGATGCGCCGCTCCGGGGCGTGGCGTCGGGCCGCGCAAGCAGCGCCCGCAGTTGGTCAACCGGAAGCTGGTAAAGCTGCGGGAGCGTGTAGCCCCGCCACTTCCAGCAGAGGGATTCCGGCTGGAGACGGGCTCCCCCGCAGTCGGGGCAGGGGTTGTAGGCGCGGTAGCGGGAGAGGAACACCCGGACGTGCATCTTGTAGGTGTTTCGCTCCAACCAGCGGAAGAAGCCCTTCAGCCCGTACCAGCGGCGCGGCCACGAGTTGCCCTCCTCGTCGTGGTCCGGGTCGCCGTCTAGCACCAGCCGCCGCTGCTCCTCGGTCAGCGAGGCGAAGGGAATATCCGTCGGGATGCCGCGCTGGCGCGCGATGGACAGCAGGTCTCGCTTGGAGTCGCCGTACACCTCGCTCTCCCAGCAACGGATCGCACCATCCTCGATGGAGAGGCTCTGGTCCGGGATGGCGAGGCGGGTGTCGAGCTCGATGATTCGCCCAAAACCCCGGCAGCGCGGACACGCGCCGAGCGGCGAGTTGAAGGAGAAGAGTGCCGGAGTGGCCGGACGGAACACGCGGCCGGTGGTGGGCGAGTGCAGCCCGCGCGAGTGGTGACCGGCCGGCACGAAGCATCCCTCGCCAGCGTCGCGGAAAAGGTGCACCTCGCCCTTGCCGAAATGCAGGGCCGTCTCGACCGCCTCGCGGAAGCGACCCTCCGCCTCGGCGTTGATGGTGAGGCGGTCCTGGGCAACGAACAGACGGGCGGTTTCCGCCAGTGGCGAGGGATCGGCACGCAGGGTGTCGACGCGGTGAGCCGTCAGGAGCGAGGGCGCGCCCTCCTCCGGGGCCGTCTCCTCCACCAGCACGCGCACGTACGACTGCCCGGCCAGGCTGGTGAGGATCTCCGGCCATGAAATCTTCTCCGGACGATCGACCCGGAACGAGACCACGACCGCCGATCCGGGCTGCGCCGAGGCCGCCTTGCGCCAGATCGTCTCCGGTGTGTCGTCCTCCACGGGTTCGCCCGTCTCCGGATCAAAGCAGGTGGCCACCTGGCTGAACCAGACCTTCGCGAAGTCAGTCAGCTCCGTCATCGTTCCCACGGTTGAGCGCGAGGTCTTCACCGTGTTGCGCTGCTCGATCGCGATGGAGGGACGGATGTTCTCGACCGAGTCCACGCGCGGCTTGTCGAGCAGGTCGAGGAATTGCCGGGTATAGGCGCTGAACGTCTCGACGTAGCGGCGCTGGCCCTCGGCGTGCAGGGTGTCGAAGACGAGCGAGGATTTGCCGGAACCACTGAGGCCCGTGACCACGATGAAGCGGCCAAGCGGCAGATCGAGGTCGAAGCCCTTCAGGTTGTTCTGGCGCACGCCGCGGAGGCGGATGCATTCCGGACGGACGGAGGCGTGGGAAACGGGCACCGCGTTACAAAGGTGAGGCGCGTCGGGAAAGCAACCGACGCGGCCGCGCGCGGAATCGGACGCTCCGCGTCGCTATCGAAGCGCTACGTCCGAATGGCGGTACTGATGCGAACCACCCCAAGCCTGGTGACAGGAGAAAACGGAGATAATGGAGGACGGAGTGAAACCGGAAATCAGGATCTGAGTCCCCCGCGCGAGGGTAGACCAAAGGCGCAGCTGGAAACCCCTGCGATGTAGCCGCGGGTGCACCCGCTGAATCGTCACGTGATGGGTGACGTGAACCAGTTCGAAAAGGCGGCAGGGCGACTTGTATTTTCCGCGGCTGCGACTCCGGCCGCGTCCAAAGTGACCGCGCGCCTCTCGCGTCGGGCCTTTACCGCGCCGCTAGCGTCAGGCTGGCGCCGGCGTCGGCGATGGAAGTCGTGACCTCGGGGGAGGGTGGCGTGTCGGTCACGACGTTGATGCGCGGGCCGAAAGGGGCCGTGAGACTGAGGGCCTTGCGACCGAACTTAGACGCGTCGAGGGCGAAAATGGTGCGTTCGGCCGCGGCGATCATGCGGCGCTGGGCGGCGATGATCAGGGCGTGGTGGTTCCAGACACCGCGTTCGGTGATGCCGGTGCCGCCGAGGATCGCGACGTCGGCGTGGATCTGTTCCAGGGAGGATTCGCACAGCGGGCCGACGAGCGTGCCGAGGCGGCCGAGGATGCTGCCACCGGTGATGATCGCCTCGTGGGCGCCGACCTCGCCGAAGAGGCTGGCGACCGGCAGCGAGTTGGTGATGACCTGCACCCGCTTGTGCACCAGCAGGCGGGCGACGGCGAGAGTGGTGGTGCCGCCGTCGAGGATCACGGTGGTCCCGGGACGCACCTGCTCGGCGATCAGGCTGGCGATGGCGAATTTGCGGTCGGCCTGGCGCTGGAGGCGGGCGACGAAGTCGTTTTCCGCCGCGAGGGCGTCGGTCTCGACGAGCGACGCGCCCCCGTGGTGGCGGCGGACGATGCCGCGGGCCTCGAGTTGGTCGAGGGCGCGACGCACGGTCGAGAGGGAGCCGCCGAAACGTCCGGCCAGCGAATGCAGGTCGGCGTACTTGTTCTCGCGGATGAAGCTTTCGATCAGGTCGGTGCGCTGTTTCTGCGTCATGGACGGGCGGCCGCGGAGAGCGCGGCGAAAAGGTCGAGGTAGGCCCGCACCTGCCGGGCGGGATCGAAACGCCCGCGGGCGAAAGCGCGCGCGCGATCGCCGCGGTGGACCCGTTCGTCCGCGGTCGCGGCCAGCAACCGCGTGAGCGCCGCGTGAAACTCCGCGCGATCGCCCGGCGGGATCTCCCAGCCGGTTACGCCCGGCAGGAAGCATTCGCGGATGCCTTGCGCGGCGAAGGCCACGGCAGGCAGACCGTGGGCCTGCGCCTCGATGAGGAAATTCGAGAGCGCCTCGCTCCACGAGGCGTGCACGGCGACGTCGGCCGCCGCGTAGAGCGGGCCGGGATCGGCGTGGAAGCCGAGGAAACGAATGCGGGCGGCCGCCGCCCCTAGTTCGGACGCCCGCCGTTCGCAGGCGGCGCGCGCGGGACCGTCGCCCGCGAGCCAGAGCTGCCAGTCGGCTTCCGCGGGCAGGCCGGCGACGATTTCCAGCAGTTCCCGCTGGTTCTTCTCGGGACGGAACATCGCCACATCGAGCAGCACGGTCGTGCCCGGGCCGGCGCCGAGCGCGGAGCGGAGCGGCTCGTTGCGCGGCGTTGGGATGGCGGCCGGAAAAACGAGCGAATTATAAATCACGCTGGAGCGCCCCGCGGGCAGTCCGGCGGCGTTGATCGCGGTCGCGCGCGCCTCCTCGCTGTTCGCGACCACGTGGGCGGCGGCGCGCAGCGTGCGGCGGAACCGCGCGGGCAGCGATTTTCCCGTGCGCATGGTCGCTACCACCGGTGCGAACCGGGTCAGCCGCCAGCCTTGGCAATTCGCCATGCGGCCAAGGCAGAGGATCACGTCCGGCGCCGCCTCGCGCACGGCTCCGATCAATCCCGGCGCGAACCAGTCGAGCCCAAGGTCGAAGGGCTGGAGCGTCACGCGCCGCACGACAGGGGCGACGGTGCCGGTGAGGGCGCCGCCCGGCCGGAAGGTCACCAGCGTCACGTCGTGTCCCGCGGCGGCGAAAGCGTTCGCCAGCAGCACGCACTGGCGCTCGGTGCCGCCGCTGCGGAGGTAGTCCTGCAGGATCAGGATTTTCATTGCCCGGCTTCGGTGCGGCGCGGACCGTGCCCTTTCACGCCATGCCGCCTTCCGTCCTAAACCTGCTCGCGCGCTGGCTCGTGCTCGCGCTGGGCGTGTTGATCGCGACCCGGATGGTCCCGGGCATCCGCTGCGACGGCGGCGCCACGTTGGTCGTGGTGGTCGTGCTGCTGAGTTTCTGCAACGCGGTGCTCCGCCCGCTGCTGCTGCTGTTCACGCTGCCGTTCATCGTCGTGACCATGGGTCTCGGCGTCGTGGTGATCAACGCCTTGTTGTTCCTCCTTGTGGGAAAGCTGGTCGATGGTTTTCACGTCGCGGGCTTCTGGCCCGCCGTCGGCGGCTCGCTGGTGGTGAGTGTGACCAACCTGCTGCTGAGTCTTTTCCTGCGCGGCCGGCGTCCGCCCCCGCGGCCCCCGCGGCGCGAGGACCGCCGGGGCGGCGATGTGATCGACATTTGACCCTCCGCTCGCGGCTTGGCTCGGTTCCTGTCTGGAACCAAACTTTTCCGAATGAACCACCCCGGACCCGCACCCTCCGCCCCTTTGTCCCGCCGAGAATTTTTCCAGGCCGGCGCCGCGTCCGCCCTGGTCGGGGCGGCGGTGCCCGCCGCGGGGGCCGCGACCGGCACGCGTCGCGGGATCATCGCCGAGGAGAATGCGCGCGAGGGATCCCGCGACTGGCAGCTCACGCGGGTAAAGGTTGATCGCGAGGGTTTCCGGTCCCCGGCCGTCGAGGGGTATTGCTCGCGGCAAAGCGTGCGCGTTGGCGACACCATCGAGTTCATGCTGTCCGCCAACCCGCCGCGGAAGGTGCGCCTCGAGATTTTCCGCACCGGTTATTACGGCGGCCGTGGCGCGCGGAAGATGACCGAGCTCGGGCCGCTGACGGTCGGCACGCAGCCGACCCCTAAGCCGGCCGAGAAGAACCTGCACGAGTGCCGTTGGCCCGCGGCGGCGAGCCTGGTGATCCCCGGTGATTGGGTGAGCGGCGTGTACCTCGGTCGGCTCACGACGATTCCGGAAGCGGCCGACGAGCCCTACTGGCAAAGCCACCTGGTGTTCATCGTGCGTGACGAGCGCCCGGCCGACATCCTCTTCCAGTGCAGCGACAACACCTGGCAGGCTTACAACCGCTGGCCGAACAACTTCTCGGTCTACACCCATCCCAAGGGAAACCAGGGCCCGTGGGCCGACGTGAGCTTCGACCGCCCCTACGGTCGCGAGGCCCAATGGAGCGGCGTGGTGAACGATCCGCGCACGGTCGGTTCCGGCGAATGGCTGTGTTTCGAGTTTCCGCTGGCCTATTGGCTCGAGCAGCAGGGTTACGACGTCACCTATTGTTCCAACAGCGACCTGCTCACGCCCGAGCGCGGTCTGCGCTGCAAGGCGTTCCTCAGCGTCGGCCACGATGAGTACTGGGACATCCGGCAATACCGGAGTGTTGAGCGGATGCGCGACCAAGGAGTCAGTCTCCTGTTTCTTTGCGGCAACTCCGTGTGCTGGGTGACGCCGCTGCGCGAGAGTCATGACGGCCGGGCCAACCGCATTTTCTTTCGCGGCGGACCCTACGGCGGTGAGCAAACCTACGCGCGCAACCGCCAGCGCGACAACGGGCCGTTCCCCCACCACGGGCCCGATGAGGGTCTGCTGATGGGCGCCCGCAACATCGAGCCCATCAACGGCGGCGGCGACTGGACCTGCGTGCGTCCCGAACACTGGCTCTTCGCCGGCACCGGTATGTCGAAGGGCGAGTCCATTCCAGGACTGATCGGCTGGGAGTACCACGGGCAGCCGGCCACGGAGATACCCGGTCTTGAGGTTGTGGCAGAGGGCACCGCGTGGGTGAGCGGCGTGCGGCCGCAGCAGTGGGCCGCGACGGTCTACCCGGGCCCGAAGGGCAACTTTGTCTTCAACGCCTCCACCATCTGGTGGGCGCAGGCGATGTCCACGCCGCCGGGCCACGTCCTGCCTTGGTCGCATTGGAGCCGCCCGCACGGCCCGGACGAACGCGTGCAGCGCATGACCCGCAACCTGCTCGACCGCGCGCTGAAGTGAGCGCTCGCGCGAGCGGCGTCCCGGATTTCCCCTGTCACTTCGTCAGGGAACTGCTCCGATTTAGCCGAGAGTGCTCCCTCTGAAGTTAGGAGATTCGTTCGGTCAGGACTTCCCGCTTCGTTCGTCGAGGAGATCGGGGACTTGGTGACCGCTTCCCGCCGTCGCGCCCGCGGACCGGCCCGAGGTTTCAGCCGCGGCCAAATCGGGCCGATGTTCCCGCCTCGGCTTCCGTCTGGGATGAGTCGCGCGCGGGGTTGATCCGCGGCCATCCGTGAGTTGCTCTCTGAGCAATCTGTTTAACTGTCATCGGCCTGAGTCCATCGCGTCTTTTCCCCATGCTGCGTCCCGTCTTTCTGAGTTTCGTCGCTCTTTGCTCCGTCGCCGCGCTGCTCGCTCAATTGCGCCCGGTTCCGCCGGGCAAGCCGGCCGGCGAACCCACGGCGCTTTCCTTCAACGAGCACATCCAGCCGATCCTGGCGGACAACTGTTACTCGTGCCACGGGCTCGACGCAGGTTCCCGCAAGGCCGAGCTGCGGTTGGACCGCTTCGAGCACGCGACGGCGAAGCGCAAGGAAGGTTCCCCCGCGATCATCCCCGGCAAGCCCGACGAGAGTCCGCTGGTCCAGCGCATCGAGACCAAGGAGGAGAAGAAGATCATGCCGCCGCCCGAGGCGCACAAAACGCTCACCGCGGCGCAGATCGCCACCTTGCGGCGCTGGGTGGCGGAGGGGGCGCACTACGAGGAACACTGGGCCTTCATCACCCCGAAGCGCCCCGTCGTACCCGCGGTTTCCGCCGCCTCCCGCGGTTGGGTTCGGACTCCGGTTGACGCTTTCATCGCCGCAAGGTTGGAGCGCGAAGGGTTAACGCCCGCCGCCGAGGCCGACCGCCGCTCCCTGATACGTCGCGTGACCCTTGATCTTACCGGAATCATCCCGACGGCCGCCGAGGTGGAGGCGTTTGTCGCGGACCGCGCCCCCGACGCCTACGAAAGGGTGGTCGACCGACTCTTGGCCAGCCCGCGCTACGGGGAGCACCGGGCGCGCAACTGGCTCGATTACATCCGCTACGCGGACACCCACGGCATCCATTTCGACAATTTCCGAGCAATCTGGCCCTACCGCGACTACGTCATCCGCGCGTTCAACGCCAACAAGCGGTTCGATGCTTTCGTGCGTGAGCAACTGGCGGGCGACCTGCTGCCGGCGCGCACCATCGACGAGCTCACCGCGACGGGATTTATGCGGTGCAATCTTACCACGAACGAGGGCGGCACCATCACCGAGGAGGTTTTCGTCAACCAGACCCGCGACCGCGTGGAGGCCTTCGGCGTCACGTTCCTCGGCCTCACCACGGGCTGCGCCGCCTGCCACGACCACAAGTTCGACCCGATCACCGCACGTGATTTCTACGGCCTGGCGGCGTTTCTGGGTAATACGGTGGAAAAGCCCTGGGACTTGAATATCGCCGAGCCGGCGCCGGTCGTGCGTCTGCCCAAGCCGGAGAATTCCGCCGCCGCGGAGTTCGTGCTCGGTGCCCGCGCCGAGCTCGCCGCGAAGCTCGAGGCGCGACGCGCGCAGGCGCGGGAGATTGCGGCCGCCTGGCTCAAGGCGGGAAACTCACCTGATCCGGTCGACGACAAGGGACTCGAACTCCGACTCCGTTTCGACGAGGGCAAGGGGGACGTGGTCCGCAACTCCGCCCCGAACGCGGCCGGGCGCGAGTTCAAGGCCGAAACCAACCCTTTGATCTGGGGCGAAAACACCTGGCTCTGGCCCTCGATGCGGATGGATATCCACACGCGCCTCAACCTCGGCGGGATGGGCGACGTCGAGGCCAACGAGAAATTTTCCGCCGGCGGCTGGATCATGCTCCGCGCCAAGCCCGGCGGAGGCGTGCGCACCGGCACCGGCAACGGCACCCTGCTCGCCCGCATGGGTGACGAGAAGCGCCGGGGCGGCGCCGGGTGGGACATCTACCAGGAGGGCCTGCTGCTGTTCGTGAACCTCGTGCCGGACACCACCCAGTCTCCCGAGAGCGAGGCGGCCCCTTCCGCCGCGCCGGCGGCGGAGGCAGCGTCGGCCACGAAACGCAAGGCCGCGCCGCGGCGCGTGGTACCGGCCGCTCCGCCGGTGAAGCGCGGCATCTCGGTGGCCACCCGGCCGGGGCAGGTCCTCCGCGACGAGTGGATCCATGTCTTCATGACCTACGACGGTTCGAGGAAAGCGTCGGGCCTGAAAATCTACCTCAATGGCAAACCCGCGGACACCGAGGTCAAACTCGACGCGCTGTCCCCCAAGGACTCGATCCGCACCGACGCCGCGATGCACGTCGGGCGGCGGGACGACTACAATCCGATGCGCGAGACGCGCTTCCAGGATGTGCGCTTCTACCGCCGGGCGCTCACCCCCGCCGAGGTCGCGCGGCTGCCATTCGAGGATCTCGCCGCCGAGATCGTGGCGCGGCAGCCGGAAGCGGCGCGTTGGACGACCGACGAGAGTTTCGTCGTGGCCCACCGGTTTGTGCTGAGGGATAAGGACGAGGAGATGATCCGGTTGACCGCGGCGGTGGCCGCGCACGAAACCGCCTTCGACGCGCTCACCAAGGACGGAACGGCCAGCCTGATCGCGCTCGAGAAGACCACTCCGGCCTACTCGGATATTCTGAAGCGGGGTGATTACTTCGCGCGTGAGCAGCGCGTGGAGCCCTCCGTGCCGCATTTCCTGCCCGGGCTTCCCGCCGGCGCCCCGCGCAACCGACGGGGTCTGGCGGACTGGCTTCTCTCTCCGGGGCAGCCGCTGGTGGCCCGGGTCACCGTCAACCGCGCCTGGCAGGAGATTTTCGGCCGGGGCCTGGTCGAGTCCTCGGGGGATTTCGGTGTCATGGGCGACCGGCCCACGCATCCGGAGTTGCTCGATTGGCTCGCGGTTGAGTTCCGCGAGAGCGGCTGGGACGTGAAACGCCTTTACCGGCTCCTGGTGACTTCGGCCTCCTACCGGCAGTCCGCCGCGGCCACGCCTGAACGTCTCGCGAAGGATCCTTCCAACAGGCTGCTCTCCCGCGGTCCGCGTTTCCGTATGGATGCAGAGATGCTGCGCGACAGCGCGCTGGCGGCCTCGGGTCTGCTCGTCGAAAAGATCGGCGGCCCGCCGGTGAAGCCGTACCAGCCCCCGGGGATCTGGGAGGAGGTGGCGATGCCGGAGTCCAACACTAAGACCTACGTGCCCGACAAGGGTGAAGGGCTGTACCGCCGCAGTGTGTACACGTTCTGGAAGCGGGCCTCACCGCCGGCGAGCCTCGAGACCTTCGACGCCACCTCGCGCGAGGTGGTCTGCTCGCGGCGCGCGCGCACCAACACGCCCCTGCAGGCTTTCGTCACGATGAACGATCCTCAATGGGTCGAGGCGGCGCGTCGTCTTGCGGAACGCGCGGTGACCGCCGCGGTCGATCCCAAGGGACGCCTGGAGTTTCTGGCGCACGCGACGCTCGGGCGTCCGCTGCAGGCCGCCGAAACCAAGGCCCTGCTCGGCTCCGCGGAGCGCGTCCGCGCCAAATACACCGCGGATGCGGCCGCCGCGGAAGCATTGCTGAAGGTGGGCGAGTCATCCTCCGATCCGGCGCTCCCGCCGTCCGAACTGGCGACCTGGACCGTGGTCGCCAGCCAGTTCCTCAACCTTGACGAGTTCCTGAACAAATAAACCGGAGACCTCCGCCATGCATTCGCCCGCCCATCCCTTCGCGCAGGACGTCGCCCATTGTTCCGATCACTGCGGTGAGCAGCCCACGGTGTGGGACCTGCCTAATGTCCCGCCGGCCCTGAAGCGCGAATGGCTTTCGCTCGAGACCCGGCGGCACTTCCTTGCCCGCGGCGCCAATGCCCTCAGTTGGGCCGGTCTCGCCGGCCTGCTCGGCGGCGGTGCCTCCCGGGCGTTCGCCTCCACGCCTGCGCCGGGCGGGCTGCGGATCCCTCATCAGGCGCCCAAGGCGAAGCGCGCGATTTATCTCTTCCAGGCGGGATCCCCGTCGCAGTTCGAGACGTGGGACTACAAGCCCGCCCTGCAGGACATGTTCGACCAGGATCTGCCGGAGTCGGTCCGCGGCGGCCAAGTGCTCACGGGCATGACGGCGAGCCAGGCGCGTTTCCCGATCGCCCCCAGCATCTACAAGTTTTCCCAGCACGGTAAGTCCGGCCACTGGATGTCGGAGCTCTTCCCTTTCACGGCGCGGATCGCCGACGAGCTTTGCATCCTGAAGTCGGTGCACACCGAGGCGATCAACCACGAGCCGGCCATCTTGCAGATCACCACCGGCAACATGTTCCCGGGCCGCCCCTCGATCGGTTCCTGGCTTTCCTATGGCCTCGGGGCCATGAATGAGGAGCTGCCGGCCTTCGTGGTCATGACTTCCAAGATGCCGCACCGCACCAACGTGCAGGCGCTCTCCAACCGGCTCTGGTCCTCCGGCTTTCTCTCGCCCGAGCACGCGGCGGTCGCCCTGCGCGCCGGCAACGACCCCGTCCTCCATCTCGGCAACCCGCCGGGCATAGACGGTGACGTGCGCCGCGCGATGATCGACGGCGTCAACGAGCTCAACCGCCAGCTCTTCGAGCGGGTGGGGGACCCCGAGACCAACGCGCGCATCTCGCAATACGAGATGGCCTTCCGGATGCAGACTTCGGTTCCGGAACTCACGGATTTCTCCAATGAGCCGCAGTCGACCTGGGACCTCTACGGACCGAAGGCGAAGGAGCCCGGCACCTTTGCCTACAACTGCCTGATGGCGCGGCGGCTCGCCGAGCGGGGTGTTCGCTTCTCGCAGATATTTCTGCGGAGCTGGGACCAGCACACCAACTTGCCTCGCAACATCAAGCTGATGGCCGAGGAGTCGGACCAGCCGAGTTACGCGTTGGTCACCGACCTCAAGCGCCGCGGCCTGCTGGACGAGACGCTGGTCATCTGGGGCGGCGAGTTCGGCCGCACCTGTTATTCGCAGGGCGTGCTCTCGCGCGAAAACTACGGTCGCGACCATCACCCGCGCTGCTTCAGCATGTGGATGGCCGGCGGCGGCGTGAAACCCGGCATCAGCTACGGCGAGACCGACGACTTCTCCTACAACATCGTGAAGGACCCGGTGCATATCCGCGACCTGCACGCGACCATGCTGCACCTGTTCGGTCTCGATCACGCCAGGTTCTCCCACAAGTTCCAGGGCCTCGACCAGCGCCTCACCGGGGTGCTGCCCGCCCAGGTCATCGACGCCATCCTCGCGTGACGCGCCTCCGCCCACCTTTCCCCTCCCGCGCTGTCGCGGTCGCCGTTTCCCTGGCGGCGGCCGGGCTGGTCCGTGCCGAGACCACTTTCTTCCAGGCGCGTATCGCGCCGATCCTCGACCGCCACTGCGTGTCCTGCCACGGCCCGGAGAAGCAGAAGGCGAAGCTGCGGCTCGATTCGTTTGACGCCGTCATGCGCGGCGCCGAGTCGGGCGTGATGGTGAAACCCGGCGACCCGCGGGGCAGCGAACTCTTCCGTCGTATCACGCTTCCCGCCTCCGACGAGGAAGTGATGCCGACTGACGGCAAGCCGCTCCTCTCGCGGGATGAGATCCGCAACATCGAGCTGTGGATCGCCGGCGGAGCCTCCTCTTCGAAGGTCGTGTCGGACTTTCCGGGCGCTCCTCCGCTCCGGCGATTCAAGGCCGCCGAGCCGGCCTGGGCTCCCGACTGGCGCTCGCGCGCCGCGGAGATCGCCGCGCTCGAGGAGCGCTTCCACGTCCGCCTCGTGCCGCGGTCGCAGGTGCCGACCGACGGCCTTGTGCTCCGCACCGCCAGTTCGCCGGGCCGCTGTGACGACGCGGTTCTCGCCGGCCTCGCGCCCATCGCGTCCCTGATTGTCGAGGCTGAGCTAGCTCGCACCCCGATCACCGACGTCGGGGTGGCGGCGCTCGCCGGATGGGAAAATCTTCGCTCGATGGATCTCACCCGGACCTCCGTCACTGCCGCCGGCCTCGCCGCGCTCGCCGGAAGCAAGTCCCTCGAGGTGGTGAATCTGACCGATACCTCGGTGGACGACGCCGGCGTGGCTCCGTTGCGCGCTTTACCAGCGCTGCGGCGGCTCTGGGTGCACGGCACCAAGGTTTCTCCCGGCGCCTCCGGGGGCGGATGAGGCTTCCCGGAAGCCGGCTTGCGGCTTAGGTACGCGAACTCATCGCCAACCTTGGCGATCAGGGTCGCGACCTCGCCGGCGATCACGCCGAGCGAACCATCAAGCTTTTCGGCCCCCTTTTCCTCTTCGGTTGAGGACGGTCCGCGCGGCTGGAAGAAGGCGGCGGTTTCGCCGGAGCGCCGAGGTCTGTACCCGAAATCCGGGTTTGCGCCGGGTTGGCTCGGTGGCGCGGCGCCTCAGAAACGGGTTCTTCGTCCATGTCTTCCGCTGCCCTCACCGAGCGTCAGGCGTTCCTGATCCTCAACGCCCTGCCCAACATCGGTCCGGTCACGCTCAACCGTCTGCTGACGGCGCTGGGCGGCGATCCCCGGACGGTGCTGGCGACGGAGCGTCGACGGCTGGAGTCGGTGCGCGGGGTGGGTCCGGTGATCGCGTCGACGCTCGCGGAATGGCGCGCGCACTTCGACCTCGCGCGGGAGGAGCAGCGGCTTGCAGCGACCGGGGCCGATTTCATCGTGGGAAAAGACCCTGTTTATCCGAAACTTCTGCGGGAGATCCACGACCCGCCGATCGGGCTTTATCGCCTCGGGACGCATGACTTTGCAGCCCCGGGGATCGCCATCGTGGGCTCGCGGCGCACGACACTCTACGGACAGGCCACCGCGCGTCGTTTCGCGGGGGAGTTGGCGCGGCTGGGGTTTTGTGTGGTCAGCGGGCTGGCGCGAGGGATCGACACCGCGGCCCACGAAGGCGCGTTGGAGGCAGGCGGGCGCACCGCGGCCGTGCTCGGCTGCGGCGCGGACATCATCTATCCGCCGGAAAACCTCGGCCTCCTCCGGCGCATCACGGAAGGCGGCGCCGTGCTCTCGGAATTCCCGTTCGGCCGGCGGGCCGACCGGCAGTCCTTCGCCATGCGCAATCGGATCGTCTCGGGGATGTGCCAGGCGACGATCGTGATCGAGAGCGACGTCGACGGCGGCGCGATGATCACCGCGCGATTTGCCGGCGAGCAGGGCCGGATGCTTTTCGCTGTACCGGGTCGCATCGACCAGCCAACGAGCGCTGGCTGTCATCAGCTGATCCGTGACGGAGCCACGCTGATGACGGGGGTAGATGATCTGCTCAACGAGCTGAGCTATCTCGACGGGTTCCGGCCCGCGCCGGTCTCCGCCAAGCCCGCCGAGGTTGCCGCCGGCCGGCCGTCCAATCTGAAGCCGGACGAGGAGCGCGTGCTAGCCTGCCTTGGTGGAGGGGCGATCCTCGCGCCCGACGCGGTGGGCGCCCAATCCGGCCTCGGGCCCGCCGAGGTTTCGGCCGCGCTCATGATGCTCGAGATTCGGCGCCTGGTGGTGAAGCGGACGGATGGGCGGTATGAGGCGGCCCTGGGCTGAAGGGGGGAGAGCGGTGGGGAATTTTAGTTGCTCCGCAGCAAGGCCCGGCGACTTGTTCGCCGCATGAAAATCCCCGTTCTGACCGCACTTTGCCTGCTTCTGTCCCCGGTCCTCGCCGCCGCCGACACCGGCCGCCGGGCGGTGGGGCACGAGGATGTCTGGCTGATGCGTCGCGTGGGCACACCGGTGGCGAGCCCTGATGGCAAGCGGGTGGTTTTCGCGGTGACGATGCCCGCCTACGACGCCAAGGCGCAGAGCTCCGACCTGTGGTTGGTGCCAGTCGACGGGTCGGCGGCCCCGCGCCAGATCACCCACGACAAGACGACCGAAAACGGAGTGGCGTGGAGTCCTGACTCCACGCGGATCGCTTTTTCCGCGAAGCGCGAGGGTGATGAAGCTCCGCAGATCTACGTCATTGATCTCGCCGCCGGCGGGGAGGCGCAGCGTATCACGGATGTCGTGACCGGCGTCCGTCAGCCGCGTTGGAGTCCGGATGGAACGAAGCTCCTCTTTGTGAGCGAAGTCTACCCCGGAGCCGTGGATGAGGAGGCCAACCGCAAGGCTGCCCAGGCGTTCAAGGAGCGTAAGCACACCGCCCGCGTCTATGACTCCTTCCCGATCAAGTATTGGGACCGCTGGCTGGACGAACGGAGAGGCCACCTGTTGGTGCAGGAGGCGAAGCCGCGTGCCAAGGCGCGCGACCTCCTGGCGGGCACGCGGCTCGCCGCGGAACCGGGATTTGGAGGGCGCCAGGGTGAATCGGGCGAGGATCTGCCCGCGGCTTGGACGCCGGACGGATCCGCGGTGGTTTTTGTCGCGACCACCGCCCGGAACCGGGGCGCCTACGCGAGCGTGCCCACCCAGCTCTTCGCGGTGCCGCTGGCGGGTGGAGAGCCTCGTGCTCTTACCCAGGACAAGGACTCCTATGACGATCCCGAGTTCACGGCCGACGGGCGCGGACTGCGTGTGATGTTTTCGCCGGGAGGCGACGGCAAGACCTACCACCATGCGCGCGTGGCGGTCTTCCCTTGGCCGTTTGACGCGGAGCGGCGCACTGTCGTGACGCGGGAGCTCGATCTTTCCGTAACCCGCGCGGTGCAGTCGGGTGACCAACTGTTCCTCACCGCCGAGGACGGGCATCAAGTGCGGTTGTACTCCATGCCCGCCGCGGGCGGCGCGGCCCGTGTGACGGGACTTCCGGCTCGGGGCGTCTTCAGCGGTCTCGGTAGGGCAGGGGTGTTTCTCGTCGCAGCGCATGATCACGCGGGACAGCCTCCGGAAATCGTGCGGATTGATCCCGTAGCGGGCACGGTCACGCCGCTGACCCGTTTCAACGCCGAGCGCCTGGCCCCGCTTGACCTGCCTGTGCCGGAACACTTCACCTTCCGCAGCCGGGAGGGCCGTACGATCCACAATCTGGTGGTTCGGCCGCCGGGATTCTCGCCGGACAAGAAGTACCCCCTATTCGTCGTGATCCACGGCGGTCCGGCGCCGCAATTCAAGGACGCATGGGGCATCCGTTGGAACTATCACTTGCTGGCCTCGCCGGGCTACGTGCTGCTGCTCACGAATTACAAAGGCTCAAGCGGTTACAGCGAGGAGTTCGGCCAGGCGATCCAGCTGGATCCGCTGCGTGGTCCGGCGGACGAGATCCTGCAGGGCGTGGACGAAGCCTTGGCGAAGTACCTGTTCATTGACGGTTCAAGGCTCGCCGCGGGAGGGGCGAGCTACGGTGGTCACCTCTCGAACTGGCTACAGGCGACGACCACGCGATTCCGGTGCCTCATCAGCCATGCCGGCCTCATCAACTTGGAGACGCAATGGGCGACCAGTGACGCGGTGTACGCGCGCGAATTAACCAATGGCGGGCCGGTCTGGGAGCAGGGACCCGTTTGGCGGGAGCAAAGTCCGGTCCGTCTGGCCGGCAATCACGCCAAGGGCACCGGCTGGCGCACGCCCGTCCTGCTGACGGTGGGGGATCTCGATTACCGGGTGCCCTCCAATAACGTCTACGAGTACTGGACCTATCTTCAGCGTCTGCAGGTTCCGTCGCGTCTGGTTTCGTTCCCTGATGAGAACCACTGGATTCTGAAAGGCGAAAACAGCCGTTTCTGGTTCGGCGAGGTTCACGGCTGGCTGGCGCGCTGGCTGAAATGAGGCGCGCCGGCCGCGGGTGCTCAGCCCGGCGGCCACCCCAATGGGCGCCCGGCGAGGAGGTGGACGTGAAGGTGCGGCACTGACTCGCCACCATCCGGGCCATGGTTGATCACAAGTCGGAATCCCGAGCCTAGATTCAATTTCCGAGCCATTGCGCCCGCGGTCAGCAGCAGTTGTCCGAGGAGCGCCTGATCACCGGACTCCGCTGCGCCCACGCGCGCGATCAGGCGCTTCGGGATCACCAGCAGGTGCACCGGCGCCTGCGGCTGGATGTCGTGCAGGACGATGCATTGGTCGTCCTCGTGCTCGATGCGGGCCGGGATCTCGCGGTCGATGATGCGTTGGAAAATCGTCTTCGCCATGAGAGGCGTTCGTGCCGCAGAACGCCGCGGGACTCACGCCAAAACCGCCCGGGTCGACCTCAGGCCTCCCCGCGAGCAAACAAAGTCCGTCCCGCCGCCTGTTCATCGCGCAGGCGGCGGAGGAATTCCGTGCGTGGAATCTCCCGCGCGCCGAGCGCCTCGAGGTGCGGGGTGAGTTGCTGGATATCCATCCAGGCCGACCCTCGGCCGCGGAGATGATCCGTGAGATGCAGCAGACAAAGCTTCGAGCCGTTGTCCACATGGTGAAACATGCTTTCACCGGCGAAAACCCCGCCGGCATCGACCCCGTATAGCCCGGCGACGAGCATTTCGCCGTTCCACGCCTCGATGCTGTGCGCAAGCCCGCGGCGATGGACTTCCGTGTAGGCCGTGATCATCGGGGGAGTGATCCAGGTTCCGGCCTGACCGGGCCTCGGAGAGGCGGCGCAAGCGCGGATCACCGCCGCGAAGGCCCGGTCGACCGTGAAGCGCAGCAGACTCCGCCGTCTTGCCTTCGCAAGGCTGCGCGGGACGCGCATGCGGTCGAACTCGAGGATCGCGCGCCGTCGCGGGCAAACCCACGGCACCGCGTGCCGTGGGTCGCCATCAGGCCAGGGGAAAATCCCATGGGAGTAGGCGGAGATGACGCGTTCCGGGCTCAGCTCGAAGTCCAACGCCACCAGCCCCAAATCGTCCCGGGGGTCGGGCGCGGCCCAAGGTGTCGGCGTCGGCGGCATCCGGGTGATGGTGGGATACCGAGCGCGGGGGTCGAGGCCGCTCCCCCGGAAAATCAGCTTCCGCCTTGCCTCGCCGCGCGACCGCGGTTCGTAGGGTTTCATGCGATTGTCACGTGCGTTACTCGCCACCCTTGTTTTGCCCCTTGCGCTGCGCGGCCATGATCCCGGCATCAGCACGGCCCAGGGTGAATTGTCCCTCGGCGCGTTGGTGCTCACCACGGGTTTCGCTCCCGCGGACATTCAAACGCTGTTGCCGGCCTCGTTTCCCCGCGCCGACGTGTGGGGCCAGGCGGAGTTCGAGGCGGCGCGCCCGCTCCTGCTCGCGTTAGCCCCCGGTCTTTGGGATGTCGCCTGGTCCGGCGCCAAGGTGCCGCCACGCGAGGTCAGCGTGGAGCTGCTGCCGGGTGATAATGTGAGTTTCCGGCACATCCTGCCGGTGCCGGGACCGCGGGGAGACCTCACGTTGCGGGCAGCGCGCGTGCCTGATCTTCCGGAGGGACACCGGCAGTTCGTCGTGATCTCCGACTCGGTCGGGTCAACCGTGGCGAAAAAATTGGTCAGCAGTCGGGATTACACTGTTTCGGTCGGCACCGCTGCTCCGGCCAGGGCGGCTGCGGCTCCCGAACCGGAGGAACTGCCCAGCGCCCTCGAGTTTATTCGTCTCGGCGTGGAGCATATCTGGACCGGCTTCGACCACCTGCTGTTCCTCTTCGCCTTGCTCGTCGTGTGCACGAGTTTCCGTTCAACCGTCGCGATTATCACCTGTTTCACGCTGGCCCATTCGCTCACGCTGGCCCTGGCGACCCTCGATGTGGTGAATGTGCCGGGCCGCCTGGTTGAGCCGCTCATCGCCGCTTCAATCGTCTTTGTGGGGGTGGAGAATCTTGTCCGGCGCGGCGCGGAGCCTCCCGGCCGCCTGGTGCTGACCTTCGCCTTCGGTCTGGTGCACGGGTTCGGGTTCGCCGGTATCCTGCGCGACCTCGGACTTGGTTCCGCGCCGGGCGGCATCCTTTTGCCGCTCTTTTCGTTCAATCTTGGCGTGGAAGTCGGACAGATCGCCATCGCGGCGGTCGTGCTTCCGGTGGTCTGGCGCCTGAGGAAAAACAAGATGTTCCTCGCCCGCGGAGTGCCCGCGTTGTCCGGCGTGGTGACGCTAATGGGTCTCTATTGGCTGCTGGCGCGGACGGTCCTGTGATCTCCGTCTCGACGGTGCGCGTCAGGAGAAAAGGTCCGTCGCCGTGCGGCCGAGGAAGTCCTCCATGTACGCCGTGGTGGCCTTACCCTCGATGAAGACAGGGTCGGCCATGATCGCGCGGTGCAGGGGAATGGTGGTCTTGATTCCTCGGACGAGGTATTCGCTCAGGGCGCGGTAGGCTCGCTCAAGGGCCACCTTGCGGGTAGGCCCCACGCAGATGAGCTTGCCGATCATGGAGTCGTAGTAAGGCGGGATCGTATACCCGCTGTAAGCGTGGGAATCCACCCGCACACCGTGACCACCGGGCGCGTAATAGAGACCGATGGTACCGGGGGAAGGAGCGAAATTCCTCGCGGGGTCCTCGGCGTTGATCCGGCACTCGATCGCATGGCGGTCGAAGCGGATATCCCCTTGGTCGAAATCCAGCTTCTCGCCGTTCGCCACGCGGATCTGCTGCTTGACGAGGTCGATGCCGGTGACCTCCTCGGTCACGGGGTGCTCCACCTGGATGCGCGTGTTCATCTCTATGAAGTAGAAGTTCCCCTTCGCATCCACGAGAAACTCGATGGTGCCGGCGTTCTCGTACAGGGCGGCTTCGGCTGCTCTCACGGCGGCCTTGCCCATCTTCTTGCGAAGATCGGCGGTCAGAAAAGGGGAGGGGGACTCCTCGATCAGCTTCTGGTGGCGGCGCTGCACCGAGCAGTCGCGTTCGCCGAGATGTAGAATCTTGCCGTGGGAGTCGCCGAGGATCTGGAACTCAATGTGGCGCGGCTTCTCGATGTATTTTTCGATGTAAACGGCCCCGTTGGAAAACGCCTTCTCGGCTTCACCGCGGGCGACGTGGAATTCCTTGGCGAACGAGACGTCGTTGTGCGCGATACGCATTCCTCGGCCGCCACCGCCGGCTACGGCCTTGATGATGACAGGGTAGCCGATCTTTCGAGCGATCTTCACTGCCTCCGCCTCCGAGTCGACCGGGCCATCCGAGCCGGGGACGGTGGGCACACCGGCCTTCCGGACCGTGTCTTTGGCGACCGATTTGTCGCCCATCATCTTGATGGACTTTGATTTGGGCCCGATAAACTTGATGTTACAGGATTCGCACTGTTCGGCGAACTTAGCGTTCTCGGATAGGAAGCCGTAGCCGGGGTGAATCGCGTCCACATCGGCGATCTCGGCCGCACTGATGATTCGGTCAGCGCGAAGGTAGCTCTCGGAACTTTTGTTGCCCCCGATGCAGATCGCCTCATCCGCCAGCTGCACGTGCAAGGATTGCACATCGGCCTCGGAGTAGACGGCAAGGGTCTTGATCCCCATTTCCCGACAGGCGCGGACGATGCGAAGCGCGATTTCTCCGCGATTGGCGATCAGGACTTTTTGGATCATTGTTTGTTGGCGACGCGATTCTGCAAAACGCTGAAAAATCGAATTTTGAAAGCGATCCGGCGGCGTTTAGAGCCGGAGCGGAAAGGTGCCGACAGGTGGCCCGGTCAGGCCTTAACCTTAAACAGCCGTTGGCCGTACTCGACCGGTTGGCCGTTTTCCACCAGGACCTCCAGTACGGTGCCCTTTGTCTCGGCCTGAATCTCGTTCATGATCTTCATGGCCTCGATGATGCACACGACCGTGTTCTCAACGACCTTGGTGCCGGAGTCGGCGAAAGGCTTACTTTCGGGAGAGGCGGCACGGTAGAAGGTGCCAACCATCGGGGACTTGATGTAAGTAACTCCCTCTTCGTCTTTTGGGGAATCTGATTTAGCGCCGGCGGGAGCCGCAGTTGCCGCCGCAGGGGCCGTCGCAGTCGATTCAGCGGGAAGGAACGGCGGATTCGAACCATAGCCGGTGGAAACCACCGGTAGGCCGTTGCCGGCCCGGCAAATCTTGAGTTTGAAACCCTCCTCCTCCACGGAGAACTCGGTCAGTTCCGAGCGCTTCATCAGGTCGATGATCTGCTTGATTTGTTTGAGGTCCAAAGGGTGCCTTGGTTGTAGTTGAAAGGGTGCGAGCGCGTTAGTCTTAGAAACCGGCGGAGCGTTCAAAAGTAGGCAACGACACCCTGCAAGGCCTGATTTCGAATAATCACTCGAAAATCCTAAAAAAACCCGAAAAAAGCGGCGAAAATATAGAAAAAACCTTAAAAAACAGGGATTTATCGCGCAGTTTCATGATGATCACGCCGCTGAGATTTCGAACTCCAGAGACCATTTGGGAGCGGTTTATTCGCCCTGCTAACACCTTTTGGTCGATCTTTTCACCATGCGGCTTCGTTTTTGACACCCAATGCCCAACGAGTCTTCCGCCCATTTGCGACTGAAGGTCTTGGCTTTCGACTGGGCCCGTTCTGTGGGAATGGGAATTTTGGCATCGGAGGTCTCTTTACCCCAAACCCGATTTCGGGCCGATCTGGTGGGTTTGGAGGTCAAAAATGGGGGTAAAACCGCGATTTTTGAATGTAAACAGGCCCGTTCCGATCTGCTCAAGGATGCTCACGACACTCAGTCGACGTGGGCTGAGGTCGAGGTTTTGGCGTCCCGATTGAGAAATCTGGAGTCGCTCATTGGTGAGCATCGTCCTGATTTGAGAAAGGGAGAGAGTCTCTTCCCGGAGTTCGACGCCGTTGATCTTTCTTCCACCCGTCACGCGGGCTACCGGAAATTGCTGATGGCCCTTGCGGTCCGCCAGGCGCGCCTCATCCGGGGGACCAAGTTCGCCCGGCTGTTCCATTGGCGCACGGCCGATCTGTTCTATCTGGTATCCGAGCCCGACATCTTTGCTCCGGCGGAGATTCCGGCCGGCTGGGGCCTGTTGGTTCGTCGGGGGGACAGGCTGCAATTGGAGCGTAGACCAGTCCAACTGGACTCCGGTGAAGATGCCCGGAGGCGCCTGCTTTTGGCCGTGGCCGCGGCCGGTACCCGTGCCACCGCGCGATCCCTCGGGATGGTTTTCAAGCCGAGCGACGAAAAGTGATCGTCCCGGTGGGGACTGCTGCTGGCGAAGCCTACTTGGCCGCAGTTTCGAGCCAGATATACTTGTAGGGATGGTTGTTTAGCAGCGTCGGGTAGATCCCCTTCACACGCGGACTAAGGGCTTTGACGCTAGTATAGTAGTAAATCGGTAAGACCGGCAGTTCCTCCACGAGGAGCGCGTCCATCTTCTGGTAGATTTCGTATCGCGCCTTCTGATCCGGCGCCCGCATTGCCTCCTCCAGTAGCGCGTCGAATTGGGCGTTCGAGAAGCCGGTGTCGTTGTTTAGATTTTTGGAGGCCCATATTTCCAGAAATACATGAGGATCAACGTAGTCCGCAATCCAACCCCCTCGCTGAAGGTCGTAGTTCAGGGCGTCGGTTGAATCCAAGTAAACCTTCCACTCCTCGTTGCGCAGGGTGATGTCGATCCCGAGGGTGCGCCGCCACATCTGCTGGATGGCTTCGGCAATGAGGCGGTGGTTCTGGCTGGTGTTGTAGAGGAGTTCGAGCTTCGGGAAGCCTCGTCCTTCGGGGAAGCCCGCCTCCGCCAGTAGCTTCTTCGCCTCTTCCACGGTGCCTGACAGTTTCGCGACGGGGGTGTAGCCGGCTGTGTCTGGATGAGTGATGGCGTACGCCGGCTGCTGCCCGCCCCGGACCACATTCTTGACCAGCGAGTCTCGATCAACGGCGAGGGCGAGCGCGCGCCGGACGCGACGGTCGTTGAGAGGAGGGCGCTTGTGGTTGAAGCGGTAGAAATAGAGTCCGAGGTACGGATCGGTGCGCAGCGCCTCGGGATTTTCCCGGCGATAGACGTCGATCTTCGCCACCGGCAACTCGTTCGTCATCTCGATCTGCCCGGTGCGGAACATCCGCTCCTCGGTGTCCTGGTTTTCAACCGGCAGAAAGTGGATCTCGTCGAGTTTCACCCGCGCACGGTCCCAGTACTGGGAGTTGCGCACGACGGAGATGAGCTGCTGTTGGCGCCATTCCTTCAGCATGAAGGGGCCGCTGGCCACGATGTTTCCCGGGCGCGTCCAGGCAGTTCCCTTTTTCGTCATGCCCCCGAATTTTTCGATGACGTGCAACGGCACCGGGTACCAGGAGTAATGGCTCGCGATCAGCTTCAGGAGAAACGGGGTCGGGGTGTTGACAGTCACCTCGAGGGTCCGCGCGGCGCGGGCCTTGAAGCCGACCTGAGAGAAGTCGGTGATTTTACCCTCGTTGTAGTCCTTGGCCCCGCGCACGTAGTGCAGCAGGTACGCATATTCCGAGGCCAGCGCCGGGGTGAGGATCCGCTGGTAGGATCGGAGGAACGTGACGGCGTCGATCGGAGTGCCGTCGGACCATTTGGCGTCGGCGCGCAGGTGGAAGGTATAGACAAGTCCGTCGGCGGAAACCTCCCAACGCTCGGCGATCCCCGGCTCCGGGCTAAGATCGCGCGGGTTCTCCGCCAAGAGCCCCTCGAAAATCGCCATGATCACCTTGTGTTCCGGCACTCCGGTCACGACCTGGGGGTCCAAATCCTGCGGCTCGGTGCCGTTACCCACCCGCCAGATCATCGGACCGCCCACCTTGGTTTCCGGGGAGGCTGTCTTCGGAGCCGTGCCGGTGGCGGTCTGTTCCTTGCGGCCGCAGCCGGCGACGATGAGGGGCAGAATCAGGAGTGACGCCAGCCGTCGGGGGGAGAGCATGTTGGGACGGAAACGTTTGTGGGCTTCAGTGCAAGCGAGTCGGCGTCTGCCGGGTTGACGAATCCGAAATCCCGGCGCCAAGTTCGCGCCCCACCAACGACCCGCCCCTTATGTCCAACCTGAACTCCCTCCGCGAGACCCTCGCCCGCAAGCAGGCCGAGCTCGCCAGCCTTGAACACGAATTGCGCGCCGCCCAAGCCGCACAGTTCTCGGAACTTCCCGCGCAACTCGGCGTGGAGACGATCGACGATGTCATCAAGACGCTCGCTCCGCACGCCTCCCCGCGCCTGAAGGGCGCCCTGGCCAAGGCCTTCGGCGGCAAGTTGCCCGCGCCAGCCGTGGAGACGGCGGTCGAGTCGGAGTCCGCGTCGCCCGCCGCCAAGCGCGAGCGTCGCAAGCGCGCCACTGTCACCCCGGAGCTGAAGGACGCCATCGTGCAGGCCCTGCAGGCCGGTAAAACCTCGAACGAGGTCGCCGCGGAGTGCGGGGTCTCCCCCGCCACGGTGAACAACATCAAGCGTGCCGCGGGCCTGACGAAAAAACGCGGCGAGGTCTGATCGCGCGGCGGCGCGTAGTTCAGCGCCGTGCCTTGAGCATCTGCTCCCGTCGGTCCCGGAAAGGGCTGCCGGGACTCCACTCCGGCCAACGGTCCCCCGACGACACGCGACGGCCCAGCTCAGTGAGAAGCCTCGCGTCCTGCGCGGCCCCGCCGAAGGTCCAGTCCGGCTTCACCTCGTCGCTCGGCTGGTGGTAATGCCGCGTGATGAACTCGTTCACCTTGCGTTCCGCAAAGTCGGGCGGCTGGTCGATGAAGTCGCGGCCGGCCTTCGCGTAGAAGCCAGGCACGCCGACTTTCGCGAACTCGAAATGGTCGCTGCGGAAGTAAGTCCCCCGCTCCGGATTGCTCTCCGCGCGCACGGTGCGGCCCTGCGCGCCCGCCAGTTCCGTCGCAATGGGGTCCATCGTCGTCGAGCCCAGCCCCACGATTTCCATGTCCCGCGTTGGTCCGAATTGGTTCGCGCCGTCCATGTTGATCACACCGAGGGTCTTCTCGAGCGGGTAGAGGGGGTGGCGGGCGTAGTGGCGTGCGCCGAGCAGGCCTTTTTCCTCAGCGGTGACGGAGAGGAACAGCACGCTCCGCCGTGGCGCGGGACCGGTGCTGAACGCGCGCGCGATCTCCAGCAGCATCGCGACGCCGGCGGCGTTGTCGGCCGCGCCGTTGAAGATACGGTCACCCGCTAGGCGCTCATCCACGCCCAAGTGGTCCCAGTGCGCGTTGTAGATCACGTGCTCCGCCTTTCGCTCGGGATCGAAACCAGGCACCAGCGCGACGACGTTGCGTGAATCCACCATCCGCACGGTGTTCTCCACGGTGAAGTCCGCCGTGGCCCCGAGCGGGACCGGGCGGAAATCCCGGCGTGCCGCCGCGCGTTTCAATTCCGCGAAGTCGCGGCCGGTCGACCGGATCAGGCGTTGCGCCGCGTCGATCGTCAGCCAGCCGGAGAACCCGACATGGCCGGCGTTGTTGTCGGGCGCACGCAGCTCGAAGTTTTCCCGGCCCCAGCTTGAGACGACGACGCCGAACGGGTAGGCGGCCGGCCCGGTCTCGTGGATGATGATGCAGGCGGCGGCGCCGAGTTTCGCGGCGATCTCGTACTTGTAGGTCCAGCGGCCGTAGTAGGTCATCGCCTTTCCGCCGAAAACCGCGGGGTCCAATTCCCCGCGCTCGTTCGTGACGGGCGGGTCGTTGATCAACATGAGCACGGTTTTCCCTCGGAGGTCGGACCCCTTGTAATCATCCCATGCGAACTCCGGCGCGGTGATGCCGTAACCGACGAAGACGACTTCCGATGCCCTGCCCTCGACCTTCGTCGTGATGCGCGTCGAGAGTCCCACGAAGTCGTTGATGGGTGTCAGGGGCATCTCGGTCGCACCGACCCGGAAGCCGAGCGTCGCGCGCGAGGTGATTCCCGCCAGCGGCACCTTCTGCACAAAGGTTCCGTCGGGATTGCCGGGTTTCAGCCCCAGTTTGCGGAACTCTTCCTCGAGGTAGGCGACGGTGCGGTCCTCGCCGCGCGTGCCTGGCGCCCGTCCCTCGAACTCGTCGGCCGAAAGCGTCTTCGTCCACGCGAGGATGCGTGCGGCCGCCGCCTGGTCGTCCGCCGCCGGGAGCAGCGGAACGAGGGAAAGGAGCAGGGCCGGGGTGAGAAGTCTCATCGGGTGAAGGTTCAGGGGGAAACGATCGAAACGCCTTGGTAAACGCGCGCCCACAGGCCGTCCTCCGTCCATCCGCGCACGCGTGGAGACATCAGCCAGACTTTTGAGTTGTAATAGAGCGGGGCGACGGGGGCGCCGGCGCTGATCGCCCGTTCGGCGTCGGCCCAGCGTCCGGCGGCCACCGCGCGGTCGAACTCGGTGCTGGACCAACCGGGATAGTTGAGCGGAGCCCCCGTCACGAGGTCGCCCAGCATCGCGGCGGGATCCGCGGCGTCGGGAATGGCGGTGGCGAACGCGATGTCGAAACCTCCCGTTCGCAGGGCGTCGAGGTGCACCTTGGCCTCACGAAGCGCGATGACGACGTCGATGCCGAGGTGTTCGCGCCACATCTGTTGCAGGGCCTCCAGCACGGGCGCGTTGGTCCACCCCGAAAGTTCCAGTCGTGGAAAACCCGTCCCTCCCGGGAACCCGCCCGCGGCCAGAAGTCTCCGCGCTTCCCCGGGATCGAAGGTTTCCCGGCTCTTCCGTGGCTCGTCCGCACCCGCCAGCTGCGGCGGGAGAAAGGTGTCCGCAGGTGCATGCGAGCCCAGCAGGACGCGCTCGGCGAGGCGGCGGCGGTCGATCGCTAGGCTCAGGGCGCGGCGAGCCTCCGCGCCGAGTGCCGGACGGCGCAGATTGAACACAAGGTGCCGCGTCTCGATCATCGCCGTCCGGTGCAGCTCCTCGGGTCGGTCCCGTGCGTAGCCGGCGACCTTGGAGGCGGGGATCGCCATCGTCACATCAAGCTGACCCGCGCGGTAGGCGCGCTCTTCCGCGTCGCTGCTGTCGAAGCGCACGAACCGCAGGCCGTCCAGCGCGACGGAGGCGGCTCCGTGCCACGCGGGGTTGCGGCGCAGCGCGACGTGCTGGTCCGGCCGCCACTCCTCCAGCGTGAAGGGTCCGTTGCCGACAAAGTTGCCGGGCTCCGTCCAACGCCGGCCGTGGCGGAGGGCGAGGTCGGCCCGCACGGGCAGCCAGGGCCCGCTGGCGACCACGTGGGGAAAGCGCGGATTGGGCGCCTCGAGGGTGACGACGAACGTCCGCGGGTCGGCCGCGCGGAGACCGACGGCGGCGAAATCCCGCTCCTCGCCGCCGGAAAAGGCGCGCGCCCGGCGCACGCCGAAGAAGATCGTGACCTTGGGCGAAGCCGTCTCTGGCCTTAGGATACGTCGATAGGCGGCCGTGAAATCGTCGGCAGTGACGGGCCGGCCGTCGGACCAGCGGGCGTCCTTCCGCAGGCGGAACGTGTAGACGAGTCCGTCCGGCGAGACCTCGAAGCTCTCCGCCGCCCCGGGGCGTGGCGCGGAGCCGTCCGGCCCGGGCACGAGCAGGCCCTCGAGCAGGGCCCGCAGGATACCGTGCTCGTCCGGCAGGGTGGTGGTCGCCGGGTCCAGAGACACGGGCTCGTTACGCTGGCTGACCCGCAGCACGCGTTCCGGCGCCGCGGGGGCGGAGGCTTGGGAGGAGGACGGATCCCGCCCGCAGCCGGTGAGAAACGCGGCGGTCGCCGCGAGCAGCGCGCGGGCGCGGAGCGAGCAGCTAGTTCTCCAACCAGACATGTTTGTACGGATGGTGGTCGAGCAGGTTTGCGTGCCAGCCTTTGACCGACGGTTGGATCAGGAACACGTGCGTGTGATGGTAAAGGGGGATGAGTGGCGCCTCGCCGAGCAGGATCGCCTCGGCCTTCCGGAAAAGTGCACGACGTACCGCCGGGTCGGGCGTCCGGGCCGCGGCGTCGAGCAGGGCGTCGTAGTCCGGGTTATTCCAGCCGGTGTAGTTGTTTCCGCTGTCGCCGCGGAAGATGTCGAGGAACGTCGCGGGATCCAGGTAGTCGCCGATCCAGTCGGAGCGCAGTATCTGGAAGTCGCCGGCCCGGCGCGCGGCGAACACCACCTTCATTTCCTGGTTCACCAACCGAATCTCGACGCCGATTTCCCGGCGCCACATTTCCTGCAGGGCCTCCGCGATGGCGCGGTGGTTCTCGGAAGTGTTGTAGAGCAGTTCGATCGGCGGCAGCCCGCGGCCGCCGGGGAAGCCCGCCTCCGCCAGCAGCCGGCGGGCGGCCTCGACGTCGCGCGCGAGCGAGGCGGTTGCAGAGTAACCGGCGGTGCCGGGTGGCGTGAGGCTGGTCGCCGGGCGCTGGCCGCCGCGCGCCACCTGCGCGGCGATCGTATCCCGGTCGGTGGCCAGCGCGAGGGCGCGTCGCACCCGGACGTCGTTGAGCGGCGCTCGGCGGGTGTTGAAGCGGTAGAAGTAGGTCCCGAGGTAGGGATCACGCCGGAGGAGCTGCGGCGCCGCCCGGAGATAGGAGTCAATCTTGCCGACGGGGGTGAATTCCGTGAGGTGCAATTGCCCGGAACGAAAGGCGCGCTCCTCGGCATCGACGCTGTCGATCGGGTAGAAATGGATCCCGTTCAGGCGCACGGTGGCGGCGTCCCAGTAGCCGGGATTCCTGGCCACGATGATGACCTGGTGCGGACGCCACTCGCGCAGCAGGAATGGTCCGTTGCCGACGAACTCCTCCGGTCGCGTCCACGGGTTTCCGCGGCGATCGATGGCGCCGTGACGCGCGATCGCGGCGAGGGGCACCGGGTACCAGGGCGGGTTGGTGAGCAGCGAGAGGAAGTAAGGCGCCGGGTTTTCCAGCGTGAGGCGAAGGGTGCGGGCATCAAGGGCGAGTACTCCCACCGTGCCGAAATCCGTCGAGCGGCCCTTGTGGTAGTCCTCCGCGCCGCGCAGCACGTAGAGCATGTTGGCGTATTCCGCCGAAAGCGCGGGGGTGAGGATGCGGCGGAAAGAGGCCGCGAAGTCCGCCGCGGTCACCGGCTGCCCGTCGGTCCAACGGGCGCCGGTCCTCAGGTGGAAGGTGTACTGGCGTCCGTCCGGCGAGACCTCCCAGCGCTCGGCGACGCCGGGCACGGGGCGGAGGTCCTCCGGGTGTTCGGTGACAAGGCCCTCGAAGAGGGCGCGGAGCACGTTCCCTTCCGCCACGCCGGTGACCAGGTGCGGATCCAGCTCGGTCACCTCGTTCCCGATTCCCCGATGCAGGATCTGGGCGCGATTGCCGGCCTCGACCGGGGTCTCGCGGCGTCCGCAGCTGCCTGCGCACCAAACCAGCGCGAGCAGGGCGAGGGGAAGGGCGCGCGGGCGGAGCTTCAGCCCGCTCATGCGCGTTGGATCAGGGCGACCGCGTGGGCGGCGATCGCGGCGCCGCGCCCGATTTCGCCCACGCCCTCGTTGGTGGTGGCTTTCAGGCCGATGCGGTCCGCCGACAGGCCCGTCGAGCGGGCAAGGGCCGCCTTCATTACCGCGATCCGCGGCAGGATGCGCGGTTTCTCTGCGATGATGCTCACGTCGAGATTGGACGGTTCGAAACCGCGCTGCCGCAGTTCGGCGCAGACCCGGGCCAGCAGCACCTGCGAGTCGATGCCGCGGTATGCCGGGTCGGTGTTAGGAAAGAAATGGCCGATGTCCGGCAGCCCTGCGGCCCCCAGCAGCGCGTCGCAAACGGCGTGGGTCGCGCAGTCGGCGTCGCTGTGCCCTTCCAGACCATAGTCGGTGTCGAACCTCACGCCGCCGAGGACAAGCGGGCGGCCCGCGACGAGGCGGTGGATATCGTAGCCGTGGCCGATGCGGAAATCCATGGAGTCGAAGCGCCGGCGGCGCGTCAGGGGTTCTTCTCCCGGGCCAGCAGAAACTCGAGGTGCGGCAGGTCCGCGGGCGTCGTGAGCTTCGGGTTCGGGCGGTCGTTTTCCAGCAGCGCCACGGCGTGCCCCAGTTCCTCGACCGCCTGCGCGTCATCGGTGATGCGGCGGCCGCGCTCCGCAACGCGCGCATAGGCGCGGGTGATCAGGTCACGGGAGAAAACCTGCGGTGTTTCCATCGCCCAGAGCCGCGAGCGATCGAGGGTCCGCAGCCGGCTGCCGCCACCGGAGGTGAGACGGTGCTCCTTGATGGTGTCGACCACCCGGTGCGCCAGCACCACCGCGTGCTCGCGGCGGACGATCCGGTGCAAGGCCGCGAGCTGTTCGGGACGCACGAGCGGCCGGGCACAGTCATGGATGAACACGAAGCCGATGTCGTCGGGCAGCGCGCGGAGGGCGTTGAGCACCGAGTCCTGCCTGTCCTTGCCGCCGCGCACCAGCAGGCACGGGGTCGGCGCGAGGGCCGATAGCTCCAGCATCTGGCGCTGGTCGCGGTGGACGACGACGTAGAGATCCGCCACCCCGCTGCGCATGAAGGCCGCCGCCGACCAGGAGAAAACGGGAAGGCCGCCCAGGCGCGCGAGTACCTTGTCGGCCACAGCGCCGCCCATGCGCGAGCCGCTGCCGGCGGCTAGGAGGATGGCGGCGGTGCGGGCCATGGAAGAGGCGGTATTTTCAGCCGGCCGCAGCCAGTTCCGCGAGAATGGCTCGGGCCGCGGCCGCCGGCTCGGGGGCGCGGAAGATCGGCCGGCCCACCACGATGTAGCGGGCGCCGGCGCGCGCCGCGTCGCCGGGTGTCATGATGCGCGTCTGGTCGTCGGCCTTGGCGTCGCGGGGGCGGATGCCGGGTGTGACGAGGGACATGTCGGGCGGCAGCACGGCGCGCAGGGGGCCGAGTTCAAGCGGCGAGCAGACGAGGCCGCGAAGCCCGGATTCGGCCGCGAGTCGGCCGAGCCGCACGACCTGGTCCTCGGGGGATCCGGTGACGCCGGTCTCGGCGAGGCCGGCGGCGCTCATCGAGGTGAGCACGGTGACCCCGAGCAGCAGCAGGTCCGGGGCGTGGGTGTGTTGCGCCTTCACGGCCCACTGCATCATCTCGCGCCCGCCGCCGGTGTGCAGCGTAAGCATGCCGACAGGGAGCCTGGAGGCTGACTCGACGGACTTGGCGACGGTGTTGGGGATGTCGTGGAGCTTCAGGTCGAGGAACACCTTAAACCCCTGGTCCGCGATCTCGCGCACGGCGTCGGGACCGCAGGCCGTGTACATCTCTAGGCCGACTTTCACCCAAGTCACCGTCCCTTGGAGCTGCCGTAGCACCGGCGCGACCTCACGGGGCGACTGGGCGTCGAGAACAAGGATCAGTTCACAAGCCATGCCCGATCACTTAGTCCTAGGAAACGGCGCGAATGAAGACAAAAGTCCGGTTTCGCGCGAAGGCCTCGGAACTGGCTTCCGCTCGCCGTTTCTGCTTCCTGCCAGACGCCGTGGAACCGCTCGCGATCCCCGCTCCCGCCAAGCTCAACCTATTCCTCGCCGTGACCGGAAGGCGGTCGGACGGTTTTCATGACTTGGTCTCCGTCGTGGTGACGCTGGACTTTGGCGACACGCTTCAAGTCGCCCCGGCCGGGCGGATGGAGCTTTCGTGTGACGACCCTTCGGTGCCCGCCGATGAGTCCAATCTGGTGCTCAAGGCCGCGCGCGCCTTCGCGGACGCCAGCGGCTGGCGCGGCGGTGCGAGGTTTGTCCTTTCCAAACACATCCCCGCGGGCGCCGGTCTCGGCGGAGGAAGCAGTGACGCGGCGGCGGCGCTGCTCGCGCTCAATCGTCTGGCCGGGGAGAAATTCGCGCTGGACGGAAGCCGGCTCGCCGCGGCGGCGGCGACGGTGGGCTCGGATTGTCCTCTCTTTCTCGCCGGCGGGCCCCTGGTCATGCGCGGACGAGGGGAGTGTCTGGAAGCGCTTCCGGCGCGCGCGACCGCTCGTCTGGCCGGTCGCCGGGTGCTGGTGTTCAAGCCCGGATTCGGCATCTCGACCCCTTGGGCGTACGGCCGGCTGGCGGCGGGAGCGCCGGGATCCTACCTGTCGGCGCGTGAGGCGGAGAAGCGCTTGAGGACTTGGACGGCCGACGACCAGATCGGCGCCGAGGGGCTGCTGTTCAACAGTCTCGAGGCGCCGGCCTTTCGGAAATTTCCGGCTTTGCCGCTGCTGCTGGAGCGGTTGCGCTCGGAATACGGGTGGGCGGCGGGGATGAGCGGGAGCGGCAGCGCATGCTTCGCTTTGCTGCCCGAGGCGGTGGATGCCGCACCGGCCGCGGCCCTCGTGCGGCGGGAATGGGGTGCATCGGCGTTTGTGCGAGAGGCGAGGATCACGGTCGGCGGAAGCGAACTTCAGAATCGGCATTGACCGGTTTCGGAGACGGACGGTTATTATGTCCCGGCGGCGGTTACCCCTCGTCGCTGCAAACCTGTGCCCGACTCCGCCTCCAGAAACGAGTTCACCGTGCAAGGCATCGCCGCCTCGCAGGGGATCGCGTATGGGCAGATTTTTCTGTATCTCCAGAACGAGGTCCAGGTCCCCGACTACCAGGTCGAGGTCGAGAAGCGGATCGACGAGGTCGCGCGGTTCGACCGCGCGCTGGTGCTCACGCGGCAGCAGGTCGCGCGCACCAAGAGCGAGGTGGAGCGCAACATCGGCCCCGAGGAGGCTGCGATCTTTGACGCCCACCTCATGGTGCTCGAGGACGAGGCGCTGATCGGGGAGACGATCCGCGAGTTTGAGTCGACCGGCCGCAACATCGAGACCTGCTTCCACCGCGTATCCACGCGTTACGTCCAGGCTTTCTCCGAGATCGACGACGAATATCTGCGGGAGCGCGCCGGTGACCTGCGCGACGTCACCCAGCGAGTCCTGCGCAACCTGCTCGGGCAGGAGGAAAGCTCGCTGAACAAGCTCGCCGACCGGCGGATCGTGGTCGCCGCCGACATCACGCCATCCGAGTCGGCCTCCCTCGATCGCTCCTCCGCGCTCGCGCTCGTCACCGACTCCGGGAGCAAGACCAGCCACGCCGTGATCGTCGCCCGCTCGATGAAGGTGCCGGCGGTGGTCGGCGTGCGCGACCTCACGCGCCGGGTGCGGGACGGGGCTTGGGCCCTCATCGACGGCTACGACGGGGTGGTGATCGTCAACCCGTCCGAGAGCACGCTGTTCCGCTACGGCAAGATCCAGGAGCGCAAAAAATCGTTCGAGGCTCGCCTGCTGGACGCCGTGCGGCTGCCGGCGGTCACGCTCGACGGGGTGGGGATCACGCTGCTGGCCAACATCGAGAAGTCCGACGAGGTGGGTAAGGTGCGCGAGGCGCACGCCGACGGCGTGGGTTTGTACCGCACGGAGTTTCTGTTCCTGAACCTCGGGCGCGCGCCCACCGAGGAGGAGCAATTCGAGGATTACCGGCGCGTCGTGGAGTCGCTGGCGCCTAGCCCGGTGGTCATCCGCACGCTCGACCTTGGCGGCGACAAGCCGATCGCCGGGAACGCGTCCCTCTTTCCGCACGAGAGCAATCCGTTCATGGGGTTTCGCGCGATCCGCTGGTGCCTCGAGAACCGCGAAGTTTTCAAGGACCAGCTGCGGGCGATCCTGCGCGCGAGCGCCTTCGGCAAGGTGAGGATGATGTACCCCATGATCAGCGGGGCCGACGAGATGGCGCGGGCCAACGCCATCCTCGAGGAGTGCCGCTCGGAACTGCGCGCGCGGGGCGTTCCTTTCGACCCCGCGCTCGAGGTCGGCGCGATGATCGAGATCCCGAGCGCCGCCTACACCACGGATCTGATCGCGCGGCAATCGGCCTTCTTCAGCATCGGCACCAACGACCTCATCCAGTACACGCTCGCGATCGATCGGGGCAATGACCGGATCGCCCATCTCTACGAGCCCACCCATCCCGCCGTGCTGCGCACGCTCCGCCACATCATCACCGAGGCCCACCGTCACAAGGTGCCGGTCGGGGTTTGCGGGGAGATGGCCGGCGACCCCGTTTTCGCCCCGCTGCTACTCGGGCTAGGGGTTGACAGCCTCAGCATGACCCCCGCTTGGCTGCCGTCGGTCAAATACCTGGTCCGTTCGATGTCCCTGGCCGACGCCCGCGCCCTGGCGGAGGAGGCCATGGGGCTTTCCTCGCCGGCTGAGATCTACGCGCGGTGCGACGCGTTCTACCGGGCGCGCGTGCGCCTCGACTGAGCCCATGCCCGGCCACGTTTGCGAAACCGCGGGAAGCCGTTACCCCGTTGCCTGAGAATGAAGACGATCGCCTCCCGCTTGCCCGTTCCGTTCGCGGTCCGCGCGGGGTGCGTGGCCCTCGTGCTGCTGCCGCTGGCTGGCTGTAATAACATCTTCCTGCCGAAGCATCGCGTGCTCGTCGACGCGATCGCGGCCCCCGGCCTCGAGCAGAAGTTATCCGGCCTTTCCTACCGGCTGATCGCGCGAAAATCAGCGGTCGCCAACGCGCAGGAGCAAATCTCCGTGATCAAGGCGTGCGTCGACGCGGCGCTCGCGGGCCGCGGGATGTTCGAGGCGCCCGGTAACGCCGCGCCGGATCTGTTCATCGAGGTGGGCTTCGGCGTCGACACCACCCCGCGCGTCGAGGCCGCCTCCCGCGAAACCTTCCTCCAGCTTTCGGCGCGCACCAACCCGACTCGCTCCCTCGAGAAAAGCGCCGGGCCCGAGATCTGGGACGTTCGCGTGGCCATCCGCGGCGTCACCGGCCGCATGGAGGCCGCGATGCCGCTGCTGGCCACCGTCGCCTCGGAGCACATCGGCACTGACTCCAAGTTGGAGACCAATATCGAGATTCCGCAGAGTTCGCCCGCGGTTAAGGCGGTTCGCGAGGGCGCCATCACCACGCTCGAGGGTAAACGCGGCGCCGTTCCCGGAGCGGCGGGCGCCGCGGTCAAGGGCGTGACGACCCGCTAGGGCGTTCGGGTCCCCGCGGAAAGTTCCGCGCGAAGGTCCGAGGCGGCTTCGTCCCAGCGGGGCAGGGGGCGCGCCAGCGTCTCGCGCACCAGGGCCTCGTGGTGCGCATCGTCGGTCAGGATACGGCGCAGGGCCCGCGTCCAGGCTTCCGGATCCCCGGCCGTGACCGGGATGCAGCCCCCGGGGTCCGCGTTCTCGCGCAGCACCGGCAGGTCGCTGCACACGCAGGGTGTGCCCCGCCAGAGGGATTCCAATAGAGGCAGTCCGCAGCCTTCCGCGAGGGTCGGGAATATCGTCGCCCGCGCCGACTCCAGCAACCGGGCCAGGCCGTCATCGGCGAGTCCCTCATGATGGATGAGCCGGCCCGGGAACTCGCGGGCGACTTCCCGGGCGCGGCGCCGGACAGGCTCCCCGAAGTGAGGGTTAACCCGGCCTACCAGGTGGAGCTGGAAATCGACACCCTCCCGCCAGAGCCGCACGCACACCTCGAGCAGGAACCCTTGGTTTTTGCGCGGCTCAATGATTCCGGTGCAGACGAGGTTGCGCGTGCGCGGTCGTGCCGAGGTGACGCGCGGGGTGCCGTCAAAATCCGCCCCCAGTGCGAGCACACCGACCGGCGGCGATGATTCGAGGCCCAGCCAGCGCCAGTAGCCGGTCAGTTCGTCCCGGCTCGCACCCGAAACCGCCCGGATCCGGTCGAAACCTGCCAATAACTTCAGATAGCCGGGATGACGGGAGACGCTCCGGGGCCAGGTGGTGTGCGGGAAGCGAAGCGGAATGGCGTCGTGGAAAATCGCCGCCTTTCGGCAGGTCTGTCCGGCGAGAAACTCGCCTAGTCCTGGACGCTCTTCCTCCGAAAAAAGCTCGGCCGTGAGCAGCCAGTCATCCTGCCCTGGAACCACGCCCCCTTCGTCGACAAAGACCCGCTTCCGCTCATCCCAGCGTGCCGGCCGGGCTGAGTCGCCCAGGGCTGCGGCGAGCCGGGAGGTGACGCGGGTAAGCCCTGAGCGGTGCCGCGCATCGGACGACTTTGTCGTGTCGAGATAGATCATGGCACCGGCGTCGCGACCGCCGGCCCCGGAGATCGCCGCGGGGCGTGCTCGTGGAATTTTGCGAGCAAGCGCGCCGCGTTGCGGTGGGCGTCGAAATTCGACTCGACCCAGCGGCGGGCCGCTTCGCGCAGACGCTCGGCCAAGGGGTCCTCGAGCGCGAGACGTTGCAGCGCCGACACCCAGTCGGCGGTGTTTTCCACGGGGATGACGAAACCGGTCACGCCTTGGGTGACGGCCTCCGTGGTCGCGGCAGCCGGGGAGGTGACCACGAGAACGCCGGCCGACATCGCCTCCGGAAGGACGTTGGGCAAGCCGTCTCGATCGCCGCTTGGCGCGATCACGCCGGTGTGGAGGAGCACGTCGGCCCAAGCCAGCTGGTTCCAGACCTCGTGCTGGGGCAGGTGGCCGGTGAAGGTGACATCAGCGGCGACGCCCAGACGGCCCGCGAGGCTCTCCAGTTCCTGGCGCAGAGGGCCGTCACCAATGATCCGCGCGGAGAAAGGGATTCCAGCGGCGCGCAGGGCGGCGTGGATGCGCAGCTGGTGGTCGAGGCCCTTTTTCTCGACCAGCCGGGCGACGCTCACCAAGTGCAGCGGTTGCCGTCCGGGCCGCAGCGGTTTCAAGGCGGGCAGCCGGTCGAGGCCGCGGCGGATGCAAACGATCTTTTCCGCAGGGAGGCCGCGCTCAATGAGGGCGCGTCGCGCCATTTCCGTGGATGTGTGGGTGAAGGCGGCGTGCTCCAGTTTGTCCCGCAGCCACCAGTCACCCCCGTGCTCGAAGATGTCGTAGGCGTGGGCGGCGGCGCTGAAGCTGTGCCCGTCGATGCGC
>CAIUOU010000084.1 GCA_903900845.1 uncultured Opitutia bacterium | reverse complement strand
GCCCCCATCCGCGGCGACCCCGCGGCCGGATTGATCAACGGACAACCGCGCCTGACGGCGGAGGAAGTGCGCGCGATTCTGGCCCATGCGGCGGCTCGGGCGCGGGTGACCCGCGCTGGTATTCGTCTGCCGGCCGGCCAGCCGGCCCAGGTTTTCATAGCGGTCGTCAGCAATCCAGCGCGGGACGGGCAACCGCCTGCGGTACTTGGCGTGTTTCGCACCCCAGATGCCACGGTTTTTTCGTGGGACGTCGCGGTCCAGAAAGCGCGCACCGCGGTTTTTTTCTCCAACCACGCCCGAGCGTATTCCTCGCGCACGGTGGGATTCCTCGCGCAGGAGAACTATCCGCCGGGCTTGGAGAATCAGCCGCCGGGACCATTCTTCGGTCTGCAGGAGCGCTTCGCCTTGCCCGTGCTGACGGGCTCCGGGGTGGTGAATCCCAACCTGCCGAACGGGATCACGGTTTTTCCCGGCGGATTCCCGCTTTACCGGAACGGCGTGCTGGTCGGGGCGATCGGCATTTCCGGGGATGGCATCGATCAGGATGATCTCATCGGGGCGGCCGGAACGGAGGGGTTCCAGCCGGCGCCGGGGATTCGCGCGGACTTCCAAGAATACCTGTCGGCGAGGCTACCCTATGCAAAATTCCCCCGCGACCCGGAATTGCGTCCGGCGCTGGCACCTTCGACGTGGCGTAGCGCGAGTGAATCCGGCGACCTTCCTCCGGGAAGCATGCTCAATTTTTCGGCCCGGGGTTGGGCTTCGGGAGACAGCCCTCTGATCGTTGGCTTCGCCGCGCAAGGAGGTGCAGTTCTCCCCGCCATGCTGCTCCGCGGCGCAGGTCCGGCGCTCTTGGATCACAACGTGGAGGATGCCTTGGCGAAGCCGGTCCTCACGCTCAACGATGGCGCCGGACGCGCGTTGGCGGACAATGCGGGTTGGTCCGACGCCAGCGACTCGGCTGGCCTCAGGGCCGCGATGGCACGAGCCGGAGCCTTTCCCTTCCGCGAGGGTTCCGCCGATGCCGCGTTGTTAGTGCCCGCCTTGAGAGGATCCTACACGATGGTGCTCGAGGGGCGCGATGGCTCGTCCGGTGCGGTCGTGGCCGAAATCTATGATGCCGGCGGCGATGTCCGGAGGGCGGATTTGACGAACGTTTCGGTCCGTGGGCGGGTGGACTTCGGATCGCGGCTTTTGACCGCCGGCGTCGTGATCGCTCCAGGAGGCCCGCGCAATCTGCTCATCCGAGGAATCGGACCTTCGCTCGCCGCCTACGGCGTTGAGCTTCCTCTGGCCCGCCCGATGCTCATGTTGCGAAACTCGGCGGGAGAGGTGATCGCCGAAGGCGCCCCGTGGGCGATCGGTTCCAACGCGTTTGAGGTCGAGTCGGCGACCCGCTCAATCGGCGCGTTCCCGTTGGCGGCGATCGCTTCGGATCCGGTTCTTCTCGTGAGCCTGATGCCCGGAGCGTACACCGTACAGTTGGTCGCGGCGGAAGGTGAAGGAGGGGAGGCGCTCGGCGAGATCTATGCTTTGCCCTGAGTCGCGCCCGTCGGGGCGGCACGGTGAGTGCTGGATATGCGATTCAATTCAGCAGCGGTTTCAGCTTCTGGGCGAAGATCTCCAGCTCTCGGGCGAAATCCGAAGGGGAGAAGTCGGGGATTGATTGCGCGAGCCGGAAGAGGCGATCGAGTTGGGATGAAGCCTCGGTCCTGCGTGGGTCCGCGGGTAAGGCGGCAAGTAGCCGGTCAAGCGCGAGGACCAGCCTTTCCGCCCGGCTGGCCTGAATGAGCGCGGGGCCGACAGATCGGAAATCGGCGGCGGTTTCCGCCAAGTTTGCGAGCACCCGGACGGTGTACTGCGGCGCCCAACCGTCAGCTCCCTGCCGGGCGAGCCGGCGGGCGTTTCCCTCTGCAGCGGTCAACTCAGCCGGCGTGACCTCTTGGGATGCCCACCCGAATCCGTCCATCTTGCGGTCAAAATCGGTGCGCTGAAGCAGCCAGCCCAAAGCCCGCCAACGAGGCAGGTCCCTCTTAGGGTCCAGGTGCCCCTGCCGGAGTCCCCAGCTCAGCTCCCGCCACGCCACCGCTTGGCCCACAAACCATGCCTGGGCGCCACTTCGGCCTTCAGGCTCCCGCCAATGTTTCGGCTGCTCCTGGGTCTGACCATCCAGCTCGAAAATGAGTGCGGGGTGCCGGCCGATCTCAACGAGGGTTGGGTCGATGTTCTGATGACAAGCGACGCAGGCATTGGCGCGGGCATTCAGATCGCGGAGATCGCGCATGCCTGCGGCGACTCGATCAGCGTGGGTATAGTCGGGGCGCGTATGGTTGCGCAACCAGCCCTCTAGCGGCCCGTGGCAGCTCACGCAGGAAACTCCCTCGCTGGCTTTGGCTCCAGGCATGACCAAGCCGGTCTCGACTGTGGCGATCGGAGCGTGGCACGTCGTGCAGCGCCGTTCAGTAAGCGGGTCCTTGATTCCCAGCGCTTCGGCCATACGGGCGGACCTGGCGGTGCCCAAGGTGGCGTAAGATCTGGAATGCACGTCGCGCTGCGACCAGATCACGTACTGCCGGCTCTTCTCTGCTGCTCCCCCGTGGCAAGAACTCGTGGAGCAGGTCAGGGCTCCGTAAACGGGATTCACGCAGTTCGCCGCAAGGGAATCGCCGTCGGTCGCGCCGAACATTTCGGATGCCATCAAAGCAATCACCAGCAGGCTTCTGCCAAGGTGACGCCAGTTCAACCGCGACGTGAATCCTTCACCGATCATTTGCTAATTTCTATTTACGACCGGGATTAGTCGTCGTTGAGCTAGCGCGGTCAAACCTTACTCACCCCCTACTTGTTGGGCGAGCCAGTCGATGGAGTTCGCTTCTTGACGGCGGCAAGCTCCGCGGCGCTCACCCTCTCCATGCTATCCGATATCCTAGAGGTGTTCAGAGAGAATCCTACCACTGTGCTTGGTTGGACTCTTTTGGGCGGGCTGCTGCTGCAAGTAGGCCTGCTGGTGTCGGGTGGCGTCCGGCGGATGCGAGCCGATGCCAAACGCGGCCGACTCGAGGTGGAACGGCTTTCCCTGGAAATCAGGGCGGCCCGGCTTAAGGTCCAGGCAGCGGAGCAGGCTAGGATCGCGTGGAACGGGATTCGGAAATTCACGGTGGCGCAGAAGATCCAGGAGTGCGGCGACACCTTTTCATTCTACCTGAAGCCTCACGACGGGAAACCCCTTCCACCGTTCAAACCCGGTCAGTATCTGACCTTTCAGGTGACGCCGCCCGGCGCCGCGAAGGCGATCACGCGTTGCTACTCACTCTCAGACTGCGCGCGGAGTTCCCATTATCGCGTCACCATCAAACGGTGTCCGCCTCCACCCGATACCAGTCATCCACCGGGTGTTTGCTCCTCCTATTTCTGCGACAAGGTCGAGGCGGGTGATATCCTCGACGTGAAGGCCCCGAGCGGGCACTTTTTTCTGGATTTGGAAAAGGACCGCCCCGTGGTCCTGATTTCTGGCGGGGTTGGTGTTACGCCCATGATCAGCATGGCCAATGCGCTCGTGGAGACGGGCTCGACCCGCGAGATATGGTTTTTATTCGGAGCCCGGAATAGCCGTGAGCATATGTTCAAGGATGCCGTTGAGGCTTTGGCTGCCCGCCACGCGAACGTGCGCCCTCAAATCTGCTACTCGAAGCCCGCTCCGGGGGATGTGAAGGGGCGAGACTATCACCACGAAGGCCGCGTGACCGCGGACCTCCTGAAGGAACTGCTGCCCTCCACCAATTACGATTATTTCCTTTGTGGTCCCGGCCCCTTCATGGAGAGCATCACGGAGGGCTTGAGAGCTTGGGGAGTGCCGGACTCACGAGTGCACTTCGAGGCGTTCGGGCCCGCGTCGGTAAAAAGATCAGTTAAGCCGGATAAAAAGGAGGCGGTTGCAAGCGCTCCCGTTGCAGGCTTGGAGGTGACATTCGCGAAATCCGGGAGCAAGGCGATCTGGACCGGTGAGCATGGATCGCTCCTGGAGTTCGCCGAAGAACAGGGCGTTCGAATCGAGGCGGGATGCCGCGCGGGTAATTGCGGTTCGTGCCTCGTCGCCATCAAATCCGGTGAGGTCGAGCACTTGAGTGACGCTGGGGCAGACGTGGAGGCGGGATCGTGCCTTGCCTGCGTCTGCAAGCCCAAGGGCCGCCTGGAAATCGATGCTTGAGATGAGCAACGCCGCCGCCGCTCCAGATCGGCCTCGTCGCTGGAGTGTCCCTTTCAGCGATGAAATGAGCGATGCAGCCGTGGAGCGGCTGCTTGGCATTGAACCGTTCCGGCGTATGAACCCGGCTGCTTTTCCGCGTTCGGCGTCGCTGAACGATATCCTCAAGAACGACGCTGGGGTGAGGCGGTACGCGAAGGGTGAGATCGTGGTGCGCGAGGGAGACTATGGGACTTCGGCTTTTCTGGTCGTATCGGGCACAGTGCAGGCGGTTCTCAGTCCCAGTCTTCCTTCCGAAATCGTGGGTCGCAGGGAGCCTTCGGGACGCGGCTGGTTCAAAACGGTGGCGCAGTGGTGGGGGAATGCGCGGGAGGACGAAGTCTTGCGCAAGAAGTCCGGCGGGGCCGGCTCCGCCGGGAGGGCGAGGTCGGGAAACGCGTCCGATGTCAGCATCGTGCTGCAGGACATCCCGCGAGTCATGGGGAGTCATCGAACCGCGGCGCTGACCGCCGGGGATTTCTTCGGCGAAATCGCCGCACTGTCCCGGATCCCGCGTACCGCCACAGTATTTGCCGGCGAGGAAGGCGCGGAATTGCTCGAGATTCGCTGGCAGGGATTGCGGGACCTGATGCGGCATGACGCGCAACTGCGGCGTTACGTCGACGGGATTTACCGTGAGCGAGCGTTGGCAACGTACCTGTCGGAAATCCCTTTCATGAAAGGGCTCCCGGAGGAAGCGCGGCAAAAGGTGATGGCCGCCACGCAATTTGAAACCTACGGCGACTATGATTGGTCCGGCGAGTACAAGAAGCTCATCCAATCCGGCGCCCTGGCCGCCAAAGAGCAGATGATCGCGGCGGAGGGTGACTACCCGAACGGTATCGTGATGATCCGGGCCGGCTTCGCCCGCTTGACGCGACGCCACGGCAACGGGCATCGCACTCTTAGTTATCTAGGCTCCGGCCGCGTCTACGGGTTTGAGGAGATCGCCCATAACTGGCGGCACCCGGCGGATCCGCGTCCGTTGCAACACACGCTCCGGGTTATTGGCTACACCCACGTTTTGTTCATACCGACGGCTACCCTCGAAGAGGTGGTGCTGCCAGCGCTCAGGCCCGAGGACTTTCCTCCGCTTCATCCCCATCCAGGCGAAGCACCATTCTCAGCCGTGGAGAGCCGTTCCACCGCGAGAGATCAAGGCGCGCCCGGTCCCGGCTCGCGGCTTTTCGCGAAAGGCTCGGGTTCCAAACCGGCTGGAGTTGATGGCATGCTGTCCGCAGGAGGCGCGCAGGTCGGCTCGGACCTCATGGAATTCCTCACGGAAAACCGTTTTTTCAACGGTACGGAAGCCATGCTCATCGATATGGACCGCTGCACGCGCTGTGACGATTGCGTGCGCGCCTGTGCTTCCACCCACGACAACAACCCGCGTTTCCTTCGGCACGGACCGGTGCACGAGAATATCATGGTGGCGCAGGCCTGCATGCACTGCGCCGATCCCGTTTGCATGATCGGCTGCCCGACAGGTGCGATCCATCGTGATGCCTTCGAGGGTGAAGTTGTCATCAATCCGGCTACCTGCATCGGCTGCACGGTTTGCGCGAACAATTGCCCCTACGGGTCCATCCGCATGGTAGAGGCCCGGGATGAATCGGGCGGTATCCTTATCGCCAGTGACGCCAAGCCCATCGTCAAAGCCACAAAATGTGATCTCTGTCTCGATCAATACGGTGGCCCGGCCTGTGTTAACGCCTGTCCCCACGATGCCCTCGAGCGTGTGAACCTGAACACGCTGGAAGATGTGGCCGGGTGGTTGAAGCGATGAGACGCCGATTGGCACTACGTCGCGCCGTACTTGCAGCCGTACTGGCCGCCGCGGTGGCTCTTACCTGTTCCTACCGCGAGCAGTGGCAGCTGGCTTTTCCGTATTTCGCGTATTTGAGCGGTTGGGCTCTTTTTCTTCTGATGCTCTTCCTGACCGCGTACAACGGAAGGAAGAAGCTACCCTTCATACCGCTCATCAGTTCCCGCATCTGGCTTCAGGTTCACATCTACGTGGGGCTGTTCACCGGGTTCTTATTTTTGCTCCATATTGAATGGAGGTGGCCTTCGGGAGTGTTTGAAACAGCCCTCGCGCTGCTCTTTGTGACCGTGACCGCGAGCGGGATCGCCGGTTGGTGGATTTCCCGGGTGCTGCCCTCACGACTGACCATCGCTGGTGGCGAGGTCCCGTTCGATCGGATTCCCGAAGTGCTGCGCTCGCTTCGCCTGCGTGCGGAGCAGGTGGCGCTCCAGGCGATTCCAACCGCTCGGGCGACAACGTTGGCTGATTTCTACACCGAGCGACTGGCGGATTTTTTTTCTGCCCCCGCGAACTTCACCGCTCACCTGCGCGGCTCGCGTCGCCCCCTGAATCGGCGGCTGAATTTGATAGGTGAGGTTCGTCGCTTCCTGAATGCGGAGGAGAATGCCTCGCTGGACCAGTTGGCCGACCTGGTCCGCCAGAAGGATGCCGTCGATTATCAAAGATCCCTTCAACTGGTGCTGAAAGGATGGCTCTTTGTTCACATCCCACTCACATACGGCCTCCTTCTCGCAAGCGTCGCGCATGTGGTGGTGGTGTACACTTTTTCGGGAGGTACCCGATGAGTGAAGGACGCATGCCTTCGCCGGAGTTCGACTCCACGCGCTACGAGCGTCCCAACAAGGACTGGATTTGCGGAAACGCTTGCGACGGTTGCCCTTGTCGGATCGGGCCGAGCCCTTCCGGGGAATGCCGTGCTTCGTCGGAATGCAGCCCCGTGCTGGACGTTAAGCCCTCCGAGAAAAAGGGCACTTGGAGATGCACCCGGCCGAAGGAATGGGGAGGCCCCTGCGAGGCTGGGCCATTACCGGACGGCTCCTGCTGTCGTGTCCTAACGAAGTGCCAGCCGAGGCGCAGCTTGAGAAGCCGCCGCGGTCTCGTTACCAGGGCTGTGGTTGCGGCCACCGCGGGCTTCCTGTTGATCGGGTTCGGTGGAAGCTGGAGAGAAGGCTTCATAAATCCGGCGCCG
>CAIUOU010000083.1 GCA_903900845.1 uncultured Opitutia bacterium | reverse complement strand
TGCGGCTGAAGCCCGGGGACGCCGCGCTCCACGAGCAGTTCGGGCAAGTGCTGACTGCGCTCGGTCGCAGGGCGGAGGCCTTGATTCAGCTCGAGCGCGCCGCCGAATTACGCCGCGCCGGGCGTTAGGGAAATCGTGGATGACGCTGGGGTGTTGGGCCCACGGAAAACGCGGAAAAATTCCGGTTTGGTCGGACACGTGATCCGGCCACTCAGGCACCGTTTACAGGTCACAGGAGGAATGTGGTGGCAAAGCGTGGTCGGTGCAGGCGCGGCTGAAGCCGCGGATCAGTCAGCAGGGCAGGGAGAATAGGCTTCGCATTGTTTCATCCCGACCGATCCGCGGGGGGCCCTCCCGGCTACCTCACCGGCATTCCCCGAAGGCACCGACACTAGCCAAGGTTTACCGGAGCCCTGAGTTCCTGACTTCCAGATTCACTCCGTACTCGGTGCCGCGGCTCCGTGTGCCTGTTTCCATCGCCCAAGCCTTTTCTGCCTCGAACGTCATCCCTGCTCATTTACTTGCGATAGGATCTTGGCGGCTCACGCGAAGGCTTCGCGCACGGAGTTCGCGAGGAATTCGGCGGCGCGGGGCAGCGCTTGCTCCAGCGGTAGGTCCGCCGGTGTGATGGAGTGAAGCGCCAGGCCGGCGGGAGGGTGCGCGGCGGTGGCCTGACCGGCGAAGACATGGACGGTTTTTCCGAGCGCGAGTGCGCGGGCCGCCACCGCGCCGGGGCCCTTGCCTTGCAGCGAGCTGTCGTCGAAACGACCCTCGCCGGTGATGACGACGTCGGCCCGCGCGAGTCGCGCCTCGAGATCCAGCCAGGCGGAGACGAGATCGAAACCGGGCAGCAACTCGGCGCCGGCCGCGGCCATCAGGCCGAACGCGATGCCGCCGGCTGCTCCCGCCCCAGGAAGGTCCATCAGATCATCAGATCGACCGAACTTTTCCCCAAGCATGAGCGCGAGGCGCGCGGCCTCATGATCGAGGCGGGCGAGGTCGCCCGGGCGCAGGCCTTTTTGCGGGCCGTACGTCGCGGCGGCGCCGCGTGGGCCGAGCAGCGGGTTGGTGACGTCGCAGGCGATGCGGATCGGCGGCAGGCCAGGCATCAATTTGCCGCCAAGGCGGACAATCTCGGGCCAGCGGGCGGGAACCGGCGGCGAAACCCGGCGGCCGCCGGCGGCGAGAAACTCCACGCCGAGCGCCTCGAGCGCACCGAGGCCAAGATCGTTGGTCGCGCTGCCGCCGATCCCGAGCACGATCGCGGCGGCGCCGTGTCCGGCGGCCAGTCGGATAAGCTCCCCTGTGCCGGTGGTGGTCGTATGCCACAGGTCGCGTTCACTGGGCGTCAGCAACGCGAGTCCGGAGGCGCATGCCATCTCGATCACCGCGATAGGGCTTCCCGTCGCCGATGGCGGCAGGTGCAGCAATTCGCGCGCGGGGAAAGGCACCCGCCCGGTCTCGACGAGACCGAACGACCCGGGCGTCGGTTTTCCGCGCGGTCCGGAGACCTCCGCGTTCACCGTCTCGCCTTGAACCGCACGTGTGAGGATGGATCCGAATCCCTCGCCGCCGTCGGCGAGCGGGCAGGCGTCGACGCCCCAAGTCGGACGGGCTGCCGCAAGCGCGCGCGCCGCGGCGGCGCAGGCCTCGGGGGCGCCGAGCGCGTCCTTGAATTTGTCGAACGCGAGGAGAACCCGCATGGTGTCAGGCGTCGCCGATGCGCGTGAAGCGCGGCACCCGGCGGCCGGCGACCTCGACGACCTCGGTGAACATGACGGCGGGACGCACCCAAGTTCCGCGCTCGCCGTACAGCGCCTGGTAGACGACGACCGGCTCGAGGGTCTCCGAGTGGCGTGCGACCCCGGTCACGAGGTATTCCATGCCCTTGTAATGACGGTACCGGCCCGGACGGGGTTCGGACGGAAGCGGCGGCAGGGCGTCGGCGGGAACGTGGAGCGAGGAAGACATCGGGCGGCGGCGGAGCCGGATCGTTTGCGGACGCCGTGGACGCGGCAAACCGCAATTCGGGAGAGGAGTCCGACGACCCGGACCGGCGGCCCGCGGCATTCACGGGAAACACGGAAGATCGGTCAGCCGGCTGGTTGTTCTGTTGTAGCCGCGGCTGCAGCCGCGGATAAACTGGTAAGGCAAAGGTCCGAAAAGGCTGCGCCGGGATATGGCCTGAATTATCCGAGGGAGCGCCCTCGGCTGCATCACACGCGTTTCTTGACAACAGTCGGTACGGCCCTTCGGGACGAAGGGCATTCCGTTCACCCGCGGTCGTTCACCCGCCGACTTGTCCTCCGTAGGCTCGGCGACGGCGGGCAATCGCGAATCATTCCGCGAGGCATGCAGTGGGAGGGCTGCGCCTCGGCTTGGCTCGACCCTCCCGTAAACGCCCGCTCCGCGCAGCGAGGCGAGCCTCAGAACCGGCCGCGGACACCGAAGTAGAAGATCGGGTCGCCGAACTCCGAGACGCGGCTCGGCACGCGGAGCGCCTTGAAGAGCGTCGGGTCGCTGGGCGTCTGGAACTCGCGGCGGCCCTCACCGGTAAGGTTCCGCACCTGGACGTACAACGTGGCCTTGGAGTTCAGCGTGTAGTTCACGGTGAAGTCGGCCTTGGTGATGGCCTCGGTGAAGGTGGAGGGTGCGGTGGCGGTGGCGCCGAAGCCGGTCTCGACGTCGCCGGTGTGGCTTACGGTCCCGAGCAGATTGAAACGGCCGAGGCGCCAGCCGAGCACGAGGTTGACCGAGCGGGTCGTGGCGGCCTGCAGCTGGGCGAGCTTCGTGGTGAAGTTGTCCCCGCCGACGCTCACGTGCGTGAAGTTGAACTGCGCGTTCATCGTGTTGAACGGGCGCGGCAGGAACGCGAGGCCCTGCGCGTAGCTGAACTCGAAGCCCTTCACCGTGCTGCCTAGGCCGTTGCTCGCCAGGGTGACATTGTAGCGGCTGGCGTCGGCGGGATTGATGCCGTACTCGGCCGCGAGCTCCGGGCCGGTGGCGAGCGTGCTGAGCAGGCCGACGGCGCCGCGGGTGATGAATCCATCGACGTTCTTCTGGAACACCGAGACCGAGACGACGCCCGAGTTGGGCAGGTACCACTCGCCGGTGAGGTCGAGGTTGAGCACCTTGTACGGCTGGATCGCGGGGTTGGGCACGCTGATGGAGCCGGTGCTGGTCGCTGAGGCGGAGTCGAAGTCGGTGACGGTGGGGATGATGTCGCCGAACTCCGGATGGCCGATGGTGCGGCTCACGCCGGCGCGCACGACGACGTCATTCCGCGGCGTGTACTTGAGGTTCAGGGAGGGGTACCAGCCGTCGTACTCCAGGCCGGCGGTGCTGAAGCGCTGACGGACGACGCGGAGGTCCTGCGCGCCGGCGTCGAGGGCCTTTTTCTCGTAGCGCGCGCCGGTGACGACCGTGAGTTCCTTGGTGAGCGGCAGGTCGACGCGCAGGTAGGCGGCGTCATTAACCTCCTCGATGTTGCGCACGACCCACTCGGTGAGCGTGGCGGAGGGGCTCGGGAACGCGCGGAACGTCTTGTACGGGCTGAGCCAATCGACCGCGCCGAAACCGAAGCCGATATCCTGCCCGCTGTAGTCGTCATCCCGGTACGCGCGCAGCTCGCTGCCGGACAGCGCGGGGTGCGCGTGGGCGACGCCGAAACGGTTGATTTTACGCCCGAGATCGTCGCGGCGGAGGCCGGTCTGCACGAAGAAGGGGAAGCCGCCGCGGAAGCTGTGGCGGTAGTCGAGGTTGAAACCCTGCTTCAGCTCACGCGAGGTGAAGGGGCGCGAGCGCCAGGAGTTGGCGGCGATACTGTAGCTCGCGAGGTCGCGGTAGGCCGGGGTGGCGCCGTTCTGGGTCACGCTGATCGCCGGCAGCAGGCCGCCGAGGATGTTGTCCATCGTGACGATGGTGTTGCTGCCGGTCGGGCGCAGGAGGTTGAGCCCGATGCTGGTGAGGTAGCCGCGGGTGGTGTCGCGGTACTTGTTCTCGGCCTGGGACCAGCTGTACCCGCCCCAGAGTTTGCCCGCGCCGAGCTCCTGCGTGAACTGGGCCCCGAGGACGTAGGTCGGGCCGTACTTGTTCCGCTGCGAGACGTCCGTCGTGACGTTGCCCGTGCCGGCGGTGCTCACCACGCGGTTCTGCGTGAAGCCTGCGACCGGGGTGCCGGAGTTGAACGTGATGGAGCGGCCGTTGAAGGTGAGGTCGTACCAGTTCCACTGACCGGTGAAGGAGAGCTTGGTGCGCGGCGCGGGACGGTAGTCGACCTTGGTCGAGAGGGACTCGCGGCGGGTGATCTTCTGCTCGTCGTACATCTGCAGGGAAGCGAGGTACGGGTTGGCGGCGGTCGCGCCGTTGGCGGTGAAATTCCATGAATACCCCGCGCGCGGGTAGTCGTGCGTGATCTCGGAGAGGCGGTAGCTCACGTTGACGCCGACGTTGGGCGTGAGCCGGTGAGAGTAGTTCAGGTCGGCGCTCGGGCGGATCAGCAGCTGCGGGCCCTCCTTGAAGGCTCCGCGGCGGTCGAGCGTGAAGTTTTCCGCGTTCGCGGTTAGGGAGACGTTGTAGCTGAACGACGTCTTTCCCTCGCGGTCGAACGCGCTCTTGGTGACGAGGTTCACCTGCCCGCCGGTGTTGTCGGCCGACATGTCTGGGGTCATCGTCTTGAAGACCTCGATGGTCTCGACGTTGTTGATCGCGACCTGCTCGAGCTCGAAGCGGCGGCTGTCGCCCGAGGAACTGCCCGAGGCCATGCGCCCGCCGTCGACGGTCACGTTGGTGAAGATCGGGTTCATGCCGCGCAGGCTGACCGCGCGGGCGTCGTTGGCCGTGTAGTCGATGCCGATGCCGGGCAGGAACTTCAGGTACTCGCCGACGTTACCCTCGCTGATGTCGCCGAACTGGTCGGCGGCCGCGACGAGCTTCTGGTTGAACGATGCCTTCTGCAGCGCGATCGCCTGCGCCATGCCCTCCTTTGACGTGCTCACGGTGAAGGCCTCGAGCACAATGGTGTCAGACCTCAACTGCACACGCACGGCGGCGGTCTGGCCGGCGGAGACGCTCACCGCCTGGGAGGCGGGGGCCATTCCCGGGTAAGCGACGCGCACGGTCTGTGCGCCCGGGGCGACGCCCGCGAGACGGAAGACGCCTTCGCGCTCCGTGGTGGTGGCCAGGGTGGTGCCGGCGATCGTCACCTCGGCGCCCTCCAGGTACTTTCCCGACGAGTCGAGAACGACGCCGGAGATGGCGCCGGTGCCTTGGGCGAAGACGGACAGTGAGGCGAGCAGCAGCGTGGCGAGCAGGCCGCGAAGGGGCGCCAGCGACGCGGCCAGGAGACGAAGCGAAGCGAGGGAGGGTTTCATCGGGTTGGATGCAGGTTACGCGCGGCGGAACCGCGCAAGGGAATGGCAGGATGAACAGCCCGCCGCACGTCCTCAAGGTGACGCCGTTCGGGCCAGCCGGATTCTCGTCGGACGGTCCGGTAGTGATCTCCGGCTTTTGGCGTCGGCCCGGTGTCCCCGGGTCAGGCCCGCTAGGACTTCGGCCCGAGGGTGCGCGCCGCCGCGTGCACGTCCGGCCAGCGGGTGGCGGGTATGATCGGGCCGAGGTGGCTGACCGTCTCCGCGCCCATCAGGGAGGCGAGTTCGCCGCAGGCGGGGAGGGGCCAGCCGCTGAGGTGCGCGAAAAGGAAGCCGGCCGCCCAGGCGTCGCCGGCGCCGTTGGTGTCGACCACCTCGGCCACGCGCCGCGGTTCGACCCGGTGGAGTTTTTCCCCCTGTCCGATCCAAGCGCCATCCTTGCCGACCTTCACCGCCGCCAGCACGCCGTGACCGGCGAGGCGGCGGGTCAGCGTGTCGAAGGGCGAGGAGTTGTCCTCGAACAGCGCGCGGATCTCGTCCTCGTTGGCGAAGACGATGTCGATTCCGCGGCGGAACTGTCCGAACAGCCAGGCGCGTGAGGCGTTCACCACCTCGAACGACGAGAGATCGAGGCTGGTGGTGCAGCCGGCCGCGCGGGCCGCGGCGAGCACGGTGTCGGCCAGAGCCTGGTTGAAGACGAGGTAGCCCTCGATGTGGGCGTGGCGGCACCCGGCGAAGTCGGCGGCGGAGATCTCCTCCGGCGCGAGCGTCAGGGCGGCACCCAGGCACGTGCGCATGGTGCGCTGCGCGTCGGGCGTGACGAGGGCGAGGCACCGGGCGTTGGCATGCGGACCGCGCTTGAAGCGGCGTCCGTCGACGCCGGCGGCCTCGAATGTGCGGCGGTAGATTTCAGCGGCCTCGTCGTGGCCGAGTTTCCCGAGGAATGTGCTGCGCAGCCCGAGGCGCGCGGCGTTGAAGGTGGCGTTGGCGGCCGAGCCGCCCGTGGCGTGCGCAGGAGCCTCCCCGAGGAGCGAGACGATGCGCGCCATTTCCTCGGCTTCGACCAGCACCATGCCTCCCTTGTCACCGGCCACATGGCGGCGGAGGAAGTCGTCCGGCACCCGGGCCAGCAGGTCCATGATGGGCGAGCCGACGCCGATAAGGTCGAAGGTGGCCATGGTTCAGGAAATTCCGGTGACCGTGAGGCAGGTCGCCAGCAGCGGCTCGTCGTCGATCTCGATCAGCAGCGAGTATTCCCCGGGCTGCGGGAAGCTGAGGTCCCGGATCTCGTTGATCAGATTGATGCGATGGAGCGGGCTCTGGGTCTGGAACGGCCGCTCGAGCAGCGGCTGCATGGCGGTGGGATGGACCCCCATGGAGATGCGCAGCTTGTGCTCGCCCGGGGAACAGTCGGTGATGGTGAGGAACCACACCATGAACGGGTGCGTGACCGGGAACTTTCGCCCCTGGATGTTCGAGAAGGTCCCGAGAATCGTGTGCTTGCCCGAGCCGGGGTCGATGTGGACGCCGTCGCACGTGAGCCACGCGAGCAGCTGGGGTTTGGATTGCACCCGCGGAGGAGGGGGCCGGCCGGACGCCGGCGCAAATGATTTTTCTTGGACCGGCCGCCGGCTGCGTTTGCCTCGGCGGCATGCCGCTCGCCGAGGTTGTCGTCCGCGCCTTCTCCCTCGACCTGAGCACCTATCCGCGCTGGGCGGTCATCCTCGCCGGCACCGCCGTCGCCGCGGTCGCGCTCTGGCTCCTGATGAAGGTCCTGAAGTGGACCCTCTGGCTGCTCATCGTCGCCGTCATGCTCGGCGGACTGGCCTGGGTCGCCTGGGAGCTGGTGCGTTAGCCTCGGCCGCGCGGTTTTTATCACCGCTCGCCGAGCTTTGTCTTGCCGGCGGCTGACGGAGCCCGCCAGCCTCGCGACCCGTGAAATACATTTTCGTCACGGGCGGGGTGGTATCCTCCTTGGGCAAAGGACTGACGGCAGCGTCGCTGGGCGCGCTGCTTGAGATGCGCGGGCTGGTGGTGCGCATCCAGAAGTTCGATCCCTACCTGAACGTGGATCCGGGCACGATGAGCCCGTTCCAGCACGGCGAAGTCTACGTGTTGGAGGACGGCGCGGAGACCGACCTCGACCTCGGCCACTACGAGCGCTTCACCAGCGGCAAACTCTCGCGCCTCAACAGCCTCTCCTCGGGCCAAGTTTACGAGGCGGTTATCCAGAAGGAGCGCCGCGGCGCGTATCTCGGCAAGACGGTGCAGGTCATCCCCCACGTCACCAACGAGATCAAGGAGCGCATCTACGCCGGCGGAAAAGATGCGGATGTCCTCATCACCGAGATCGGCGGCACGACCGGCGACATCGAGGGCCTGCCGTTCCTCGAGGCCATGCGGCAGTTCGCGCTCGAGGTGGGGCCCAAAGACGCCGTCTTCATCCACGTCACGCTCGTTCCGTACCTCAACGCGGCCGGCGAGCTTAAGACGAAGCCCACGCAGCAGTCGGTCGCCAAGCTGCGCGAGATCGGCATCCAGCCGCACGTGCTGGTCTGCCGCACGGACCATCCGCTGGATCACGACCTGCGCGACAAGCTCTCGATGTTCTGCAACGTCCCGGTGAAGGCCGTGATCGAGTGCCGCGATGTGGCCCACTCGATCTACGAGTTGCCCCTGGCCTTGCAGCGGGAGGGCATGGACCAGCTCGTGCTCGACTTGTTCGGACTGAAAAACCCGCCGCCGAAGCGGAATCTCTGGGAGGAGATCGTCCGCCGCATCCTCAACCCGCGCCACGAGGTCACCATCGGCGTCGTGGGCAAGTACATCGAGCTGCAGGACGCCTACAAATCCGTCTACGAGTCGATCACGCACGCCGGCATCGCCCACCACTGCAAGGTGAACATCCGCCGCATCGACGCGGAGGATCTGGAGAAGCGGAACGGACTCTCGCTGCTGCGCGGGCTCGATGGCGTCCTCGTGCCCGGCGGTTTCGGCGATCGCGGCACCGAGGGTAAGATCGCCGCCGCCCGCTACGCGCGCGAGAACGGCGTGCCCTACTTCGGTCTCTGTCTCGGGCTCCAGATCGCGGTGATCGAGTTCGCCCGCAACGTCCTCCGCCTGAAGGGCGCCAATAGCACCGAGTTTGATCCCGCCTGCGCCGATCCCGTCATCAACATGATGGAGGAGCAGAAGAAGGTCATCGACAAGGGCGCGACCATGCGGCTCGGCAGCTACGAGTGCGCGCTCACGCCCGGCACGCTCGCGCACCGGGCCTACGGCGCCGACAGCGTGCGCGAGCGCCACCGGCACCGTTTCGAGGTCAACAACGCCTACGTCGACCGCCTGAAGCGCGCCGGGATGGTCGTCAGTGGCGTCAATCCGCGCCGCAACCTCGTCGAGGTCATCGAGCTCAAGGGCCACCCGTGGTTCGTCGCCACGCAGGCCCACCCCGAGTTCCAGTCCAAGCCGAGCAAGGCCCACCCGCTCTTCGCCGCCTTCATCGGCGCCGCGCTGCGCGGGACGCGGAAGCGCCCGGCCCGCCGCGCGCGCCAGTGAGCGCCGCACCCGCCTCGCCGATGCTCTTCGATCCGCGCCGTCTTCTGCTGATCGCCGGTCCTTGCTCGCTCGAGAATGAGGGCATTTGCCGCGCGGTGGCCGGTGTGCTCGCCGAGCTCCGCCGCGAGTGCCCGGAGCTGAATCTCGTCTTCAAGGGTTCCTTCGACAAAGCCAACCGCACGTCGCTCGCCGGCGAGCGCGGCACCGGTCTCGAGGCCGGCCTTGAGCTCCTCGCGCAGGTGAAGCGCGAGCACGGTTTTCCGGTGCTCACCGACGTGCACGAGACCGCGCAGATGGCGCGCGTGGCGGAGGTGTGCGACGTGATTCAGATCCCGGCCTTCCTCTGCCGGCAGACCGACCTGCTGCTTTCGGCCGCCGCCACGGGGCGCGTCGTCAACGTGAAGAAGGGCCAGTTCCTTTCGCCCCCCGAGATGGCTCACGTCACCGCCAAGCTGCGCGAGGGCGGCGCGCGCGAGGTCTGGCAGACCGAGCGCGGCACGACCTTCGGCTACCAGAATCTCGTGGTCGACATGCGCGCCTTCCCGATCATGGCGCGCAACGGTTACCCGACCGTCTTCGACGCCACTCACGCCGTGCAGCTCCCGGGCGCCGGCGGCGGCCGCAGCTCCGGCCAGCGGGAATTCGTGCCCACGCTCGCGCTCGCCGCGCTCGCGGCCGGCGCCGACGGCCTCTTCGTCGAGACCCATCCCGACCCCGATCGCGCGATCAGCGACGGTCCCAACATGATCCCGCTCGCGGAGCTCCCCGCGCTCGTGCGCCGCTGCCTCGCCATCTGGCGCGCCGCTCGCGCCTGAAAAGCGGGAAAAGAAAACAGGGAGACCACGGAAAGGGGCGGACGAAGGTCTCGGCCGGAATGAGGTCGCTGCCGCCGCGGTCGGTACCGTGGGGACTCCACGCGTTGATGCCGAACCTCCCGAGCCGGGTTGAACTGAACCACGGATGGACGCGGATAAACACGGATGGGGCGAAAGCGGTGATCCTTTCCAAACTCCAGAGTCTTACCGTCCAAGGCTCCGCCCGCTGTTTTGCGCCTCCTCCGCCTTTTCGTGGCCAACTCCGGGCATGGCCGCGAAGCAGCCCGGAACCCGCCAGGGACCGATGTGGCGAAGCCCCCGCGATCGTCCTGGGCATGAATCACGAATGGACACCAAGGCGCACGAATCCGGCGAACCTGCTGGCGGATTTTGATCGCGGAAGTTCCCGCGCTGCTCCGCCGCAACCGAAACCCTTTCGGGAAACACAGCTTTGGTGTAGCCGAGGCTGCAGCCCTGGGTCCGCCCGCGCAACCGACCGCCGAAGGCCCTTCCGGACATCGCGGGTTCTTCCGCGGATGTCTTAGCGGGGATCACGCGGACGCGGCTCATGGACCGTGATCCTTTCCGATATTCCCGGCCGCTCTGTTTAAACCCCGTTTCCGCCTCACACGTATCACGCGCTGAGCGGCGGATCAAAACCGGCATGGCCCGCGGACTCCCTGCTGATCGACGCTTGAGTTGCGAGGGTGCGACGCCGAGCCTCCCCCCCGCCATGAATACCCCGCCTTCCCCCGCCCCCCGCATGGTCAACGCCGTGAAGGAAAAGATGCGCCGCGGCGAGGCGGTCGTCGGCATGATGGTGTGGTCGGGCAACGTGGAGACCGCCGCGCTCGGCGCGCAGCTCGGCTTCGATTTTCTTTGGGTGGAGATGGAACACTCGCCGGTTTCGCACGAGACGCTGCGGCAGATCGTGCTCGCGACGCGTGGTCTGCCCGCCGTGCCTTTCGCCCGCCCGGCGGTGAACGAGCTTTGGACCATCAAACGTTTCCTCGACACGGGCGTGCTCGGCATCATCACGCCGTTCACCCGCACGCCGGAGGATGCCCGCCGCTTGGCCGACGGCTGCCGTTACCCGCCGCGGGGCCTGCGGGGCTGTGGTTCCGACCTGGCCGCGATCCGCTGGCAGGCCCCGGAGGGATACCACGACTTCGCCGACGATGCCGTGCTCGCCGTCGCCGTCGTCGAGGACGCCGAGGGCCTGCGGAACGCGGAAGAAATCGCCGCGACCCCCGGCATCGACGTCATCTTTATCGGCACGAGCGACCTCTCTTTCTCGCTCGGCTTCCGCGGCCGGCAGGACGTGCCCGAGCTCGAGGCGGCGGTGAAGCGCATCGCCGATGCGGCCCGTCGCCACGGGAAGTTTATCGGCCGGCCGGCCATCACCCCCGCTGACGTTGAGCGGCACCGCGCCGCCGGATTTCAATTCCTCATGGGACCGACCGAACTTGGCCTGATGGCAGCGGGCGCTGCGGCCTATCTGGGGCCCATCGGCAAACACACCCCGCTGATCCCCGCGGGCGGCCCGGCGGGCGGGGGTTACACGACTCCGGTGGCGAAGGCCTGAGCCGGCGGCACCTTCCGGTCCGGCTCACGCTAGACGTGCAGGCGGTGCGTGAAACCGGCCCTCCCCGATTTTTCCCCGATGAAGCCCCAGCGTTGGAAGACCCTCTCTCGCCGCGACGTCGTGCGCGACCGCTGGCTGCGGCTGCGCGCCGACCGTTGCGAGCTGAAGCCGGGTGTCGTCCTCGACCCGTTCTACGTCATGGAGGAGCCCGACTGGGTGCACACCGTCGCCGTCAGCGCCGCGCGGGAGATCCTGCTCGTGCGCCAGTACCGATACCCGGCGGACGTCTTCACCTGGGAATTGCCGGGCGGCTGGATCAATGCCGGCGAGGAGCCGCTGGCGGCGGCGCAACGCGAGTTGCGCGAGGAGACCGGCGCGACCGCTCCGCGCTGGAGCTTCGTCGCCGCCCTGCATCCCAACCCCGCGCGCCAGACCAATCGCGTGCACTGCTTCCTCGCCGAGGATGTCACTGTCACGGGATCGCTGGAACTCGACGACACCGAGGCGATCGAGTGCGGCTTATTCCCTATTTCCGCCGTGCACGGGTTGATCCGCGACGGAAGTTTTTCCCAGGCTTCCCACGTCGGCTTGTTCCATCTCGCGCTGCCGCGCCTCGGCGTCTGAGCCGCAAGGGTTTCAACCGGTTACCGCTTCTTCCGTGGCGGCGTCTCTTTCCCCCGTTCTCCCCATGATCTCCGCACCCCGTCCGCTGCTCGTCGCCGTCCTCGCCTTCTTCGCCGTGACCATGGCTTCGTCCGCGCCTGCCGGCCGGCCCAACATCATCTTCATCCTCGCCGACGACATCGGCTACGCCGACCTCTCGTGCACCGGCGGTAAACACGCACGCACGCCGGCGCTCGACTCGCTCGCTCGCGACGGCATCCGTTTCACGAACGCGCATTCGCCGGCGTCGACTTGCACGCCCACCCGACGCGCTTTCCTCACGGGCACCTACTCGTGGCGGCAGCGGCCCGGTTCCGCCATCGCGCCCGGTGACTCCCCGCTGAGCATCCCGCCCGGCACGACCACCGTCGCCTCCTTGCTCAAGTCAGCCGGCTACCGCACCGGCGTGGTCGGCAAGTGGCACCTCGGCCTCGGGCCCGAGGGCGGTCCCGACTGGAACGGCCAGATCAAGCCCGGCCCGCTCGAGATCGGCTTCGACCATGCCTTTCTCCTGCCGGCCACCGGCGACCGCGTGCCCTGCGTCTACGTCGAGGATCGCCGCGTCGTGGGCCTCGATCCCCGCGACCCGATCCGCGTGAGCTACCGCGAGAAAGTCGGCAACGAGCCCACCGGCCGTGAGAATCCGGAACTGCTCCGCCTGCGCCACACCCATGGCCACGACTTCACCATCATCAACGGCGTCGGCCGCATTGGCTGGATGACCGGCGGCAAGGCCGCGCTTTGGAAGGACGAGGACATGTCCGACACCTTCGCCGCGCGCGCGGTGTCTTTCATCGAGCGGAGCGCGGGCGCCCCCTTCTTTCTCTACCTCGCCACCCACGGCATCCATGTGCCCCGCGTGCCGCATCCGCGTTTCGCGGGCCGCAGCGCCGGCGGCACGCGGGGGGATGCGATCGAGGAACTCGATGATCTGGTCGCAAAGGTCCTCGCCACGCTGGACCGGCTGAAGCTGGCGGATAACACCCTCGTCATCTTCACCAGCGACAACGGCGGCGTGATGGACGACGGCTACGAGGATGTCGGCCGTTTCGATTACCACCCGAACCACCCGCTGCGCGGCTACAAGGGATCCCTCTGGGAGGGTGGACACCGGGTGCCTTTCCTCGCGCGTTGGCCCGGGCGCGTCCCGCGCGGCGCGACATCCGACGTGCTCATCGCCCACCTCGACATGCCCGCGACTTTCGCCGCGATCACGGGCACACCTGTGCCGGCCGGGCAGTGCCGCGACAGCTACAGTATCCTGCCCGCGTTGGTGGGGGAAAAAACCGCCGCACCGGTGCGTCCGCATTTTGTCGCTCACAACGGCGGCACCGAAGGACCGTTCGCGCTGATCGCCGGCGATTGGAAATACCTGCAGGTCGCGCAGCCGATCCGCGCGGCCGACACCCGCGGCGAAGCGGGCGCCAAGGCGAAGGCCAAGGGCAAGGCGGGCGGCCCGCCGATGCTGGTCAACCTCGCCCGCGATCTCGGCGAAACCCAGGACCTGTCGACCAAGGAGCCCGCGAAGTTCGCCGAGATGAAGGCGCTGCTGGAAAAAATCCGCGCGGGCGCACCGTAGAGCCGCGTACCCGGCGGGGGGCGTCTCCGGATACCCTTGCGAGGGGTCAATTAAGGATGGACCCGAATCGACACGGATAAATGCGATTCGTCTGTAGCCGGGGTCCGGCGACCCCGGACTATGCCGGCGATCGGACGGCCGAAAGTCGTTCCCGGTTTCGCGAACTTGAGCCGTGGACGGCGCAGACCGCGCAGAAAATGCGCCGCCGGCGTGACCGAGGGAAGTTGTGCCGAGAAGACCCGGGTTTCGATCATAGCGCTGCGGCGTGCGTGGATCAGGCGGGATAAGTGAAATGGGAGGAGATCCCTGAAATCCGGGGGAGCCCGCCTCAGGCGGGTAAACGTCCTCGGCTACAGCGCACGGTTTTCGTGACGACGAAGTGTCCGGCGATTCGTCACAAATGAGGTAAGGTGTGGCCGCGGCCGCCCGCCGCGGATATCACCAAGGTCCGGGCCACTGAATACGGTTCCGACGGGGGCGGATTTTTCTCCGCAGATCGTGCGAAGAAATCGGATACGAATGAGCGCGCGAATGCCGTCCGATCCTTCACGGTCTTCCCGACCTTACGGTTCAAGCCATGGAAAGTCAGACCTTCATGGGTTCGTGCCTTTCGCGTGTTTCGTGGGGCCCCGCCTCCGCCTGCCTCATTCGCGTTTCCGGCTGGCGATCCGGCGCGGCGGGTGTGCCTTTTCCGATATGCCCTCCCGGCCCATTCCCGGCTCCAGCGGTGAGATCCTTGCCTCGCTGCCTTCGCCCTACCTGCCGCATCCCTCCACCGGTCTCCTGCACCTGCCGCGTTTTCTCGCGAAGTGTCGGCACGTGAAAGCTCACGGCGCGCTTCCGGCAAGCTACGCCAAGAATTACAAGCGCGGGTGCGATCGTTTCCTTTGCCAGCATCTCGGGATCGAGCCCAACGCAGTCGAGCGGGTCGTCTTCGAAGCGCCTGACGACGCGGCGGTGGAAGCGGGGCTGCGCGCCCTGTTGCCGGCCGATCCGCGCGCGCCGCAATGGAACCGGCGCTACGTACAGATGGGCATGACCGTCGCGGGCCGCGACTTCCTGCGCGAGGCGCTCACCGCGATGGGCTGCACCGACCGGGTCGAAGACATCAAGAGCGTCCCCGATCTCATGGATTTCGACGAGGGACGAATCGAGTGACCCAGCCCGCCCCGCCCCAAGGGGTCAGGGCGTTGAACGTTTTGCAGCATTGGGTTTATGCGGCTTTGCCCCCTTGCCATCCGAACGCCGAGCTCAAGAAGTGGCGCCCCGCCGTGCAGCGTCCATAAACATAGCCAACAAGGCTTTACGTAAGTGCGCTTAACCGGACCCGGTCCGTTCACTTCGATCGCTAAACGCCCAACGCCCTGACCCCTTGGTTATGGGGTCAGGGCGTTGAACGTTTAAGGGTTGGGCATAAACAAAAAACGCCCTGACCCCTTGGGGATGGGTCCTTAGGCGAGCGACCAGGGCGATCGCATCGCGCGGCCGCGCAGACGGTTCGCCATGTCGTCGCCGACAAACTCCTCCTTGACCGGGTCCCACTTGAGAGGACGGCCGAGCACCATCGCGATCTGGCCGAGGTTGCACACGGTCGTCGTGCGGTGGCCGATCTCGACGTCCGCGATCGGCTTACCGCGCGAGCGCACGCAGGCGAAGAAGTTGTCGTGGTGGTTGTTGCTCAGCTCGAGCTGGATCTTTTTCCCGGGCGCCTGCATCTCGCGGAGCAGATCAGGATTCGACGCGCTCATCTTGTTACGCGCGATGTCCAGCCAGCCGCGCTCGCCCACAAAGCGCGACGTGCCGCCACCTTCGTAACGCGTGCGGCAGTGCATCGGCACGCCGTTCGCGTAGCGCACGGTGAAGTCGACCTTCGTCGCGTTCGTGAACAGGCCCGAGCTCGGGAACTCGCCGCGACCCTCGACGGAGACGGGACCGCCGGCGTCGGCATCCATCGCCCACTGGCCGATGTCGAGGTAGTGTGCGCCCCAGTTGGTCACCTGGCCGTAGGCGGCGTCGGAGATGAAGCGGAAGTTGTAGTGGCAACCGAGCGACGAGTACGGGCGCCACGGCGCCGGCCCGAGCCACATGTCCCAGTCGAGACCCTCCGGCACGGCCTCCGTTTTCCACGTGGCGCCGCAGTGCCGGTTGTTCGGCGGGATGAAGCACTCGATGCGGTGTAGTTTCCCAAGGCCGCCGTTGCGCACGTACTCGGCGACGTCGTGGAAGCGCTTCATCGAGCGGTGCTGGGTGCCGTGCTGTGCGACGCGGTTGTGCTTGCGCGCCGCCGCCACGACCGCCCGGCCCTCCTCGATGGTGAGGGTCATCGGCTTCTCGATGTAGACGTCCTTGCCGTTGCGCATCGCGTCGATCGCCACGAGCGCGTGCCAGTGGTCGGGCGTGCAGACGAACACCGTGTCGATGTCGGTTCGGCGGTTAAGTTCGCGGAAGTCGGCGTAGGCGCGGCAGTCCTTGTTGCCGTAGGCCTTGTTGACGCGCTCGGCGCCTTCATCGCGGCGCTCACGGTCGACGTCGCACACCCCGAGGATGCGCACGTTCTCGTCGCCCAGCAGGGCGCCGTAATGGCTGTCGGCGATGTTGCCGGAGCCCACGATGCCCACGGTGATCTTGCGGCTGGGGGCATTCTGGCCGCGCAGGCCGGAGGGCAGGATGAGCGGAGCCGCGGCGGCCGCGGTGGCGAGCCCGGAGGAGCGGAGAAAACGACGGCGGCTGAGGGGGAGAGCGGGGAGATTCATGGGCGGGGGCTCAGGAGAGGTGGGCGAGGGCGCGGGCCGCGGCTTCACGGACGACGGGAGCCTCGGAGGGATTTTCACGGATGCCGGCGAGCACCGCGCGGGCGGTGGTGTCACGGCGGTGGGCGATGCTGCCGATCACGCCGGCCTTGGGCGCGCCGGAGAGGGAACCCAAGGCGTCGCGGAGCGCAGCCGCCGCTTCGGGCCCAGCGATCTGCTGGACCGCGTAGCGGGCCTCATCGGCCGACTTCCCGTCCTTCAGGAGAGCCGCGAGCGCGGGTACGCTCTTCACCGATGCGACGAGCGCCAGCATCTGGCAAAGGAAAGCCCGGCCGGCATCGGTGCATCCGGGCAGGGCGAGCGCCTTGAGGAGTTGGTCCTCGATTCGGGCGCGATCCTCGGGTCCCGAGTCTATCACCTGTTCGCGGACGCTCCACGCAAAGCTTCGGTCGCCGCCGTACTCGAGGCGGGCGCACATCTCCCAAGGCTCGGGCGTGTTGCCGGCGTTGGACTTGCGATCGGCGCTGCTGCGCGGCGGGCGTTCAGCGGTGGTGGGGGCGGGGCGTTTCTTTTCGGCCATGGCTAAAAAGGGGAACCTTCGACTGCGGAGGCGCAAGCCCGCGTTCGGGTCCGGGCCCTCGCTTGCCGCCGGGCCCGGCAAGGCTAGGTTCGCCACATCGCCGACCTCTTCTCCCGCTTCCTGCAGGCCTTCATCCCGCTTTTCGTGGCCATCGACCCTGTGGGGCTGGCCGCGATCTTCCTCGGGCTGGGGCAGGGCGTTGCCGCGGAGCGTCGGCAAAAGATCGCGCGGCAGGCGACGCTGACCGGCGGCGGCGTGGCGCTGCTGTTTCTCTTCCTCGGCGCTAGCATCTTCCGCGCGCTGGGCATCTCGGTGACGGACTTCCAGGTGGCCGGCGGGTTGATCCTGTTCATGCTCGCCGCGCGTGACCTCGTCCAATCGGGCGGCGAGCCCGAAAAACTCTCCGACGACTTCGGCGTGGTGCCGCTCGGGATGCCGCTGATCGCCGGCCCCGCGCTCATCGCGACGCTGCTGCTCTTGACGCAGACCCACGGCATGCCGCTCACGTTGGCCGCGCTGGTCGTGAACCTCGTCCTCGTGGTGCTCGCCTTCGCCTACAGCGACATCCTCGCCCGCCGCATCGGCGCCACCGGCCTGCGCGCAATCTCCAAGATCATCTCAATGCTCCTCGCCGCCATCGCCGTGGCGATGGTGCGCCAGGGACTGAAGGGGTAGGGATGCGGCATGCCTCCCGCGCAGGCGGACCTTCGTGTCGAAGTGCCTGCGGGGTAGCCGCGGCCGCTTGCCGCGGATGATCTGCTATCCGGCCCCGACTGCGCACTCGCGCCCGGCGGGGGCGGGCGTTTCGCTCCGGGTGTGCCGTTGCCGCTTCAAGCCGTCTGCCGTCTGCCCGCGCCGGGGGACAATGTCGCGATCGCGATCCGCCGGATCGAGGCCGGGGAGAAAATCGCGTTGCCGTCGGGCGCGCGGGCTTTGCCGCACACCGTGCTCGAGGGGCACCGGTTCGCGGTGGCGCCAATCGTATCCGGCGCGTCGTTGCTATCGTGGGGGCTGCCGTTCGGGCGCGCGATTCGCGCGATCGCCCCCGGGGACTACGTCGCCAACGCCGCCATGCTCGCGTCGTTGGCGGTCCGCCGCATCGATGGCGCGCGATTACCCGAGGCGGCCAATTTCGAGGACGGCCTGGAGCCTTTCCGTCTCGACGAATCGCGGATTCATCCGGCGCCGCCCGTCCCGCGCGCTTCGCCGGCGCGCACATTCCAAGGCTACCGCCGGCCCGGCAACCGCGGCACAGGCACGCGCAACTGCGTCGTCATTCTAGGCACCTCGTCCCGCGCCGCGAGTTTCGCGCGGCAGCTCACCGCGCGGCTGCAGCCGTTGGCGCGGGTGACCCCTGGGATCGACGGCATCGTGGCCGTGGCGCACACCGAGGGCGGCGCGCCGGAGGACGGTAACAACGGCCTCGAGGTCCTGCGGGCGCTCGGCGGCTTCATGGTGCACCCCAACATCGCCGCGGTGCTCGCCGTCGACCAAGGGCCGGAACCTCTCAACAACCGCCGGCTCGACTCCTTTCTGCGCGAGCAAAGCTACCCGCTTGATCACGTGCCACATGCGTTCCTGAGCCTTGGCCGGGGTCTGGCGGCGGGCCTCGCGGAGGGTGAGCGGCTGGTGCGCGGCTGGTTGCCGGCGGCGGCTGCCTGCGCGCGCACCGCGGAACCGCTGTCTGGCCTCCGGATCGCGCTGCAATGCGGCGGATCCGATGCGTTCTCGGGCGTGTCGGGCAATCCGCTGGCCGGCGCGTTGGTGCACGAGGCGATCCGGCATGGCGCCACCGGTGTGCTCACGGAGACCGACGAGTCGATGGGCGCCGAGGACTACCTGCTGGCTAACGTGCGCGACCTCGCGACCGCGCGCGCGTTCACGGCGATGCTCGACCGCTTCCGGGAGAAACTCGCCTGGCACGGACTCACCGCCGAAAGCAACCCCTCGGCCGGCAACCGCTTCCGCGGGCTCTACAACATCGCGCTGAAATCACTCGGCGCCGTGCACAAGAAGGATCCCCGCACGCCGCTCCAGAGCCTGATCGAGTACGCCCAGCCCCTGCGCGATCTCGCGGACCCGGGTTTCACGTTCATGAACGGGCCCGGCAACGATCTCGAGGGCATCGCCGGCCAGGTGGGTGCGGGTTGCAATCTCATCCTCTTCGCCACGGGCAACGGCTCGATCACTAACTTCCCGTTCGTGCCGACCCTCAAGGTCACCACCACGACGCGCCGTCACGAGTTGCTCCGGCACGAGATGGACATCAACGCCGGGCGCTACCTCGACGGCGAGCCGATGGAGGCGCTGGCCGCCGAGTATTTCGAGTTGGCGGTGGATACGGCGGGCGGCCGCCGGACGCGCGGTGAGCACGCCGGTCACGCCCAGGTCTCGGTGTGGCGCAATTGGCGGCAGACCGACACCTCGCGCCTCGTTGAACTGCGCGCGCGCGTGGCTCCGGACGGGCGTCCGCTGCCGGTTGTTAATGTCGCGGATGTGCCGCCGGTGACGCTGCCGCCGCTCCGCCTCATCGCCGGTTCCGGTGGACGCGGTGCGACGGAGCGCCTCGGCTTGATTCTCCCCACCAGTCTCTGCTCCACGCAGATCGCTCGGCTGGCCGCCGAGCGGCTTAACGCCCGCGGGCTGGCCAAGGGGACCGGGCTCTCGCGCTTCCTCGGTTTCCTGCACACCGAGGGGTGCGGGTTCGGTGGCGAGACGATGTACCAGCTGTTGCACCGAACCTATCGCGGTTATCTCACGCATCCGAACGTGGCTTCCGCGCTCCTGCTGGAGCACGGGTGCGAGAAAGTGCCCAACGATGTCATGCGCCACCACCTTGCCGCCGCCGGGGTCGACCCCGCGCGTTTCGGTTGGGCGAGTGTGCAGCTCGACGGCGGCATCGAGCGCGCTCTGGGCCGAGTGGAGGCATGGTTCGAGGAGCGCCTCGCGGCGGCGCCTGCCGCGGCGGCCCTGGTTCCCCAAGGCGCGCCAAACCTCGCGCTGCTTTCCGCCGGTCCGGTTGACGACGCCTCATCGCGGGCGTTCGCCGCCGTCGCGCGCGCCGTGCTCGCCGCCGGTGGCTCGGTGGTGTTGCCCGAAAGTGACCCGCTGCTGGCCGTGGGGCCGTTCCGCGCGGCGCTTCTAGGTGAAGTCGCGCCCCGCGCCACACTCGCTTACGGCGAGCCGTTCGCCGTGCCGGGGCTGCATCTTGTTGCCACCGAAACCGACCACTGGGTCGAAAACCTCACGGGGCTCTGCGCCTGCGGCGCGCAGGTGGCGGCCGGACTGGTGCGCGATCACGCGCGCCAGGGCCACCCGATGATGCCGGTGATCCAGTTCGCGGCAGCGGATCAGCGCGGCACGGTCGTGGCGGAGGATATCGACGCTTTCCTGCCCGCCGCCCCGGCCGCGGCCGCCGCGCTGCTCGCCGAATGGATCGGCGCCGTCGCGGGTGGTGAGCGCCAAGTCGCGGTGCAGCGCAACGGCGCGGTCGACTTCCAGCTCACCCGCGGTCTGCTGGGGCTAACCACCTGAGCTCAACCTGAGCGCTTGCGCGGCCGTCACCCCCGTCTACTCGTCCCGCATGTCCGATCCCGCCCCCCTGTCGATCGAGGTCCGCGGTCTGCGTAAGGCCTACGGCGGATTGGAGGCGGTGCGCGGGGTGGACTTCACGGTCGGCCGCGGCGAGATCTTCGGCCTGCTGGGACCCAACGGCGCGGGCAAGACGACGATCGTCGAGTGCCTGGTGGGGCTGCGTGAACCCGACGCCGGTGACCTGTTCGTGTGCGGTCTCGACGCCCGTCGTCAGCCGCGCGAGGTGAAACGCCGGATCGGCGTGGCGCTGCAGTCGACCTCGCTGCAGGACAAGATCACGCCGCGCGAGGCGCTGCGGCTCTTCGGGGCCCTTTACGGCGGCGGGGTGCCCGCCGATGAGTTGCTGGCGCGCTTTGACCTCGGGGCAAAGGCGGACGCGGCGCTCGACACCCTTTCCGGCGGACAGCGCCAGCGTCTGGCGCTCGCGCTCGCGTTCGTGAACCGGCCCGAGCTGGTGGTGCTCGATGAGCCCACGACCGGATTGGACCCGCAGGCGCGCCGGGAATTGCTGGCGGCGATCGGGCGGATGAAGGCCGACGGCTGCACGGTGCTGTTGACGACGCATCACTTGGACGAGGCGGAGGAACTCTGCGACCGCGTGGCGATCGTCGACCGGGGCCGCATCACGGCGTCGGGCCGACCGCGCGATCTCGTCGCGGCGGCCGGGGCGCCGCACGCGGTGGCGCTGCGGGTGGCGGCCCCGCTGGAGGCGGCGGTGCTGGCGCGGCTGCCCGGGGTTTCTGATCTGCGAGGGGACGGGACGGATTGGAGGTTCGCGGCGGCCGACGCGACCGCGGCGGTGGCTGCGCTCGGGGCGACTTTGGCGGCGAGCGGCAACGCGCTGGTCGACCTGCGGGTGCGGCGCGCGACGCTGGAGGATGTTTATCTCGGCCTGACGCGTGGCGAGGAGGTGGCGGCATGAACGCCTTGGCCGAGCACCTGCGGATCTCGCTGCGGCTGCATTTCCGCAACCGCCTCGCGCTGCTCTACGGTTATCTTTTCCCGCTGATTTTCCTCGTGGCGTTCTGGGTGTTGTACCGCCACGAGCGCGTGCCGCTGCTGCGCCACATGGGTGAATTGCTGACCGTCGCGGTGCTGGGAGGCGCCTGCTTCGGGCTGCCCACGACCCTCGTGAGCGAACGCGAGCGCGGCGTGTGGCGCCGATACCGGCTGGCGCCGGTGCCGGTTTGGGTGGTGATCACGAGCACGGTGCTCGCTCGCTACCTGATCATCCTCACGGCGGGCCTGCTCCAACTGGGTGCGGCGCTGGCGCTGGGGATGACGTTTCCCGAGCATCCCCTTTCACTGTGGGTGGCGTTCTCACTCGTGGCGTTCGCGTTCATCGGGCTCGGCCTCGTGATCGCGGCGCTCGCGGACAACGTCCCGGCGGTGCAGGCGCTCGGCCAATGCATCTTCCTGCCGATGCTGATTATCGGCGGCGTGGCGGTGCGGCTCGCCGCGCTGCCGGAGTGGGCGCAGCACGTCTCGGCGTTTTTCCCGGGACGTTACGCGGTCGAGGCCATCCAGGGTTGCGTGACCGGCCCGGGTTTGCCGGGGCTGCGCTTCAGCCTGCTGGCGCTCTTCCTCACGGGCGCGGCGGGATGTGTGGCCGGGGCGCGGCTTTTCCGTTGGGACGCCCAGCAGCGGTTCGCGCGGCTGCCCGGCAAGGTCTGGCTGCTGCCCGCGTTCGCCACGTGGCTCGCCGTCGGCCTGCTCGCCGAGATCCGGGGCCGCATCGCGGTGCCCGCCGACGCCGAGCCGCCGCCCGCGGTGTCGCCGAAAACCGCGCCGGCAAATCCCGCCGTCGCGCCCACGCCGTCGCCGGCCCTGCTGGCCCCGGTCGCGGTCGCTCCTGCTCCCGCCCCCGTGGCGCCGCCGGCGCCGAAGAAGCCCGACCCGGTCTGGATGAAGATCACGGCCGCCGACTGGGAGGGCCTGGACTATCGTGTCCCGCCCGACCACGGGGTGGTTTCGCCGATGGCGGCGCCCGACGAGGAGATGGATGATTTCGTGAAGGAACAGGTCGACAAGGTGAAGGAGCGCATGGCCACCTGGTCGCCCGGAGCCGACGGCGACGAGCTCTACTGTATCCGCAACCTGCTCTATGTCGCCGCCGTGCCCGACTCGATCCAGCTGCCGGTGGAGCGCTACCTGCCGCGGCTGGTCTACCAGCACCTGCTCGACACCTACCCGCGCGAGAACCTCAGGAAGGTCCTCACGTACATCGCGCTGCACCCGCTCGAGGGCCCCGTGCTCGACGACATCTCGGAGCTCGGCGTCGAGGGTTCGGCCGGCGACCCGATGCTCGTGCGTGAACGCGCCTACTTCTACGCGATCAAGTTCCTCGCCCGGGTCACGGGCCGCATCAACGAGTAGCCTTCCGCCGTGCCGCTTCCTTCCCGCCAGACCGTCCGCGCCGGACTCTTCCTCCTGTTCGTGCTCACGCTCGTCTGCCTGCCGTTCGCGGTGTTCGGCGAGGAGTTCGTGCTGCCGCTCCTGAAGACGCGGGAACAGCAGGTGGGTGCGCTCACCGTGATCGCGGTCGCGCTGCTGGCGGTTGACTCGGTCGCCCCGGTGCCGGCCACGTTGGTAATCATGTACCTTGCGGCGAAGGCCGGCTGGTTGGCGGGTGTCATCGGCGGCACCATCGGCATGAGCGCCGGCGTACTCGCGGCCGCATGGCTCGGCCGCGTGGCGGTCGGACGGATCGCGCCGAGATTTTTCCCGGACGCCGAGATCGCGCGGCTGCGCGGCTCGCTGCAACGCCGGCTCGGCCTCACCCTCGCGTGCCTGCGCAGCGTGCCGGTGCTGGCCGAAGCCTCGGTGATCATCGCGGCGGCGATGGGTATTCCCGTGCGCCGCATCGTGCTGGTCACGCTGGTCCCGAACTTCCTCGTCGCGCTCGTCTACTCCCTGGCGGCGGACGACTCGTTTTCCACCGCGGTGATCACCTTCCTCGCGACGATGGTGGTCTCCTACGCCGTGTGGCGCCTCGTGCCGGAGCCGCGCCGGGAGGGATAAGGGAAGGCGAGAGGGAGTGGGGAGGAAGTGGGCGCGGCCGAAAAGAGGTGGCCCACGGAGCGCGCGGAAGCCACGGAACAGGTCGGAGGCACCGAGTCTTTCCGCGTTTTCCGCGAGCCCGCTTTGCGGCGTATTCGAGCCACCTCGCGCCGAAGCTCGGAGTTCCTGATTTCCGGACTCTCTCCGTCCTCGATACCAACGCTGCCCCGCGGGGTTCCCCTTTCCGCGTTTTCCGGGTGTTCCGTGGGCTCAATCCGGTTTCGTGGCCCTCGAGTTTTTCGCGGTGAACTTTCGGGTCCTCTTCGGACGGACCTTCAGAATTTCAGCCGGTCCGCGGGCCAGCGGAGGCGGCGGGCGGTTTCCGCGGTCCAGGACCATGCGTCGCGGTCGGCACCGGGCAGGCTGACGGGCTGGCGTTCCGCGGCCATCGCGACCGCCTGGGGCACATCGAGGAAACGAAGCACGTTGAGGTAATCCGGTCCCTCGCGGTGCGATGCGGGCGCGTCTCGCAGCTCGACCGCGGCCAGTCCGTCGATGAACAGGGAAGCGTAGGCCGCGTTCACCGCTTGATCGCGATGGCCGACCAGACGTATCGGCGTGTTGCCGAAAAGCTCCGGTGAACGCAGCGCGGCGATCGCGCGGTAGATGTCCCATACCCGCATGCCGTCGACCGTCTGGCCGAGCAGCAGGTAGCGGCGGCGAACCTCGTTCTGGTCGGCGGCGTTCAACGTGGAGGCCGTCGGCCCCAAACCGCGCGGGAAGAAAGTCACCACGGCGGCGCCGGCCGGCACGGTTGACATCGGTTCTTCGCGGTCGACGACGCGCAGGATCACCTCGGTGGGACGTGCGCCGCCGGCGGCCGGACGAACGAGCAAGGGAAGGCGCACCGGACCCTGGGTCGTGAATTCCCAGCGCTCCCCCGAGGCGTCGCCGCCGAGCCGGGATAACCGCAGCGGTTCCTGCGCGGCGGGCCAGCCGGCGAATGATTTCGCGCGGAGATCGCGCCGCCAGCCGTCGCGCGCCGCCGCCCACGCGGCATTGTCGGCCGGGAGCGCGGGCCTGGCCTCCGGGACGAAGCTCTCGTGGATCTTCGTCGTGCGCTCGTCGGCGGGTTTGGTACCCGGCGCGAAGACCCGCAGGTCGCGGGGCTCGAAAAGTTTCTCGGCCGGCGTGGTGATCAGCGGCTCCTCGCGTTTCAGAAAACGATTGAACCAGCGGAACGCCGGCACCTGCAGGTCCTGCGTGTCCTTGTGCGGGCCTTCGGTGACGAGGAGCCCGAGGCGGTCCGACGCCTTGTGCAGCGCGTAGATCCGTGCGGCGGCCGCATGCACGCGCACCACGCCGTCGAGGGGGAAGATCGGATCCTTGTCGGTGTTGGCGATCAGGAGCGGGCGCGGCGCGAGCAGGGCGGCGAGGTGGCCGTAGTCCCAGCGGTGCGTGTTCACCAGGTACATGCAGTCGCAGTGGCCCTTGACCACGCCGTCGATGACGTGGTTGTGCAGGTCCGTGATGCCCGCGACCGGCACGGCCACGCGGATACGCTCGTCGAGCGCCGCGGTGTACCAGGTGTAGGCGCCGCCTCCGGAACGGCCGGTCATGCCGATGCGCTCGGGGTCGACCTCGGGCCGGGATTGCAGGTAGTCGACTGCGCGCATGCCGTTCCACGCCTCGACGCCGGCGGGCGTGTAGCCGCGGGAATTCCACCAGTACATGCCGAAGCGCCGTGTGCCGTGGTGCACGCCCTCAAGCTCGCCGAGTTGAATCGTGTCGATCGCGAGGCAGACGTAGCCGTGACGCGCAAACCACGCGCCGTGGTGTTGGTAACCCGTCTTGTTGCCTAGCACGGTCTCGCCGTCCTTCACCACGGCATGGCCGCAGGCGTAGAGGATCGCGGGCGCTCTTTTGCCCCCGGGCAAGCGTGGCACGTAGAGGTTGGCCGTCACGTACAGCCCGGGCAGCGATTGGAAATGCAGCTTCTCGACGGTGAAATCCGCGTGCTCGACGCGCCCGGTCACGACCGGTTTGAGGTCGGTCCGCTCGGGCAGCGGCGAGAGGCCGAGCATCTCCAGCAACTGGTCGCGGTAGGTCGCCCGGCGAGCCTTCCAGTCATCGAGGGTGCGAACATCGGCGAGCGAGGCGTCCGCGAGGCGTGCGGTCTCGGCGCGGAAGTATTCCGCGAACATGAGATCGGCGGGGCCGGGAACCGAAGGCGGCGCGGAAGCGGCGGAGAGCGCAGGAACGAGGACGGCGGGGATCAGGAACGAGGCCAGCAACAGACGGGAAGTTTTCACGAGGGGCGGGGTTAAAGTGGTGAACCTGCTCCGCCGTCGCGGCGGAAGGCGATTCCGAAGTGGACTGCGGAGAGCAACCACGGATCGACACGGGTTGATACGGCCCCCGAAAGAGGGGTCAGGGCGTTTTCTGTTTGCAGGGCCGTCTTTACGAGGCGCGCGGCAAACGTTCAACGCCCTGACCCCTTTGGGGGGGAGGCTTCAGACGGGGAGGAAGCGGTGCTCGGCCGACCAGTGGCGGGTTTCGCCCGGCGGGATAGCGAGGTTGAGGTAGGGCTCTACGGAGATGGTGCGGGCGTTGGCCCAGACGGGACACTCGTCGGGGGCAAAGTCGGTGGAGAAGGCAACTCCTGGCAGGAAGGGATGATCGAGTGTCACCGCGAGCGGGCGTCCCGGGGGCAGCGAAAGCAGGGCGAACTGGTCATCCTTGGGCGTGACAAACGGGCGGCGGAAGGTGAGGACGCCCGCGGCGTCGACGGCGAAGCCCGGATTTTCCGGCAACGTCGTGCCGTCGGGCAGATTCACCCGCGCGCGGCCTCCGCTCAGGGCCCAGAAGGGATGCGCGAACCACTGCAGGTTGAGGGCGGTGGGGCCGACGTTGGTGAGTTGCGTGGCCGAAACGACCGCGCGGTCGCGCAACTCAACCTTGCGGCTCAACTCGCAGGCGAATCCGGCGGCCTCCTGGCGCGTCTGAAAGACGAGTTGCGTGGAGTCGCCGCTGACTGCCCACGAGCACGGCTCCTCGAGCTTCACGTCGTTGCCGGCGCCCGCGCTGAGCTTTCCGATGCCGATGCCCAGCCCCTCCGCGCCGCGCCACGTCAGCGGGCGCCCGTCGCGGGTGCGATGGCGCAACGACTCGGGTAATCCCTGGCCGTTGAACGGCGTCGGATCCGGATGCGGGTACTCGGGTCCGCTGACCAACGGGCCTCGCGCCACATCATGCACCTGCCAGATGTAGCCGCCGCGGCAGTAGCGCGGACCGCGGCGCGCGGCGTCGTCGGCCGGGTCGAGCAGCTCGACCTGCAAGTTGCGATTGGCGAGGCGCAGCATGGGTCGGTTCAGCCGGTCAATTCAGCTGAACCACGGATGGAGGCGGACGGATACCGGCGCGGACAGACGGCCACCACACGACCATTCTTTTTTCGCGATAGCTTCGGAAAAGCAGCCGGGAGTTCCGGCGCCGATTCCCCGAAGCCGTGCCGATCCGTGGTCATCCGTGGTGGCCCTGGCTCGGTCCGCTCACTGCAGACGGCGCACGCGGACGGCCATCGAGTTCTCATTCAGCCGCAGCTCGTAGGCCCCCAGCGGCCGAGCCTCGATGGTGACCTCCTGCCCCAACAGTTCGAACGGGATTGATTCGGTGCCTTCCCAAACCTGCCCGGTGTCGAGTGCGAAGCGGTTCGCGCCCTGCCACGCGGTGACCTTCGCCTTCATGGGCGGCTGTGAGCGCCAGTCCCCGGAAATTTTCTGCAGGCCGAATTTTTCCCAGAAACGGGAGCGGATGACCGCGGCCTCGGCGGGCGAGGCGCCCGGCGGCGCATCAGGAGTGTCGGGGCCGGTCCATGCCGGTGCGGGTGCGGGACGGGAGGCGAGATGGCGGATCAACGCCGCGTCGAGCACTCCGATCTGGTCGGCGCTGAGCCGGTCGAGGCCGGCGCGTTTCCACTCGGCGGCGGAGAGCACCTTTTGCAGCCCGGGAAACGTCTCCTGGGCGAGGGCGGCGCTGGCGGCCGCGAGGATGGCGAGGAACAACAGGCGGGCTTTCATGGCGGGAAAGATTTCGCGGTGGGCTCAGGCGTGCCGGCCGCCGCCGTTGACGGCGCGGTGGAAACGGTCGCCGGGCAGGATCGAACGGGCGCGCACGATCTCGCCGGTGAAAGCGGATTTATAGATCGAGGAGAGCAGGTCGAGCGTGCGGCGGCTTTCCTCGCCGGACACGGCCGGGCGCGTGCCGGCGTCCATGCTCGCGACCAGCGCGGCAAGCTGGGCCTCGTGCGTCGAGCCGACGTCGGGCGGCGCGGCGCGCCATGCCTCGGCGAGGCTGGGGGGGGCGGCCGGGGCGGGGGTGAAGCGCCAGTTTTCCCCGGTGTAGGAGTAGAGATGCGTGAGCTCGACGGTCGCGTGCTGGAAGTCGAGCCGCAGGTAGGTTTCCTGGCGCGGGCTGAGAGCGCTGTTGGTAACAGTGGCGATCGCGCCATTGGCGAAGGTGATCAGGGCGGCCGAGACATCCTCGACCTCGACGGCGCGGTCCAGCGTGGCCGCGACGGCGCGCACCTCGGTCCAGTCCCCGAGGATGTGAAGCAGATGGTCCATCGTGTGGATGCCGAGCCCCATGGTCGGCCCGCCGAACGCGCTCGCCCAGGTCGAGCGCCACGGGACGGCGTAGTAGACGGCATCGCGGAACCACAGCGTGTTCGCCACCGCGACGAGTGGGCGGCCAACGGTGCCCGTCGCCATCAGCGCGCGCAGGTGCGCGGTCGAGGAGGCGAAGCGCATTTGGAAAACGCAGTCGGTGAAACGGCCCGTGCGAGCCTCGGCCGCGGCGAGCGTCGCGAGTTCGGCCAGCGAACCGCAGAGAGGCTTCTCGCACCAGACCCACGCGCCGGCCTCCATCGCGGCGACGCTCATACCGAGGTGCAGCGCGGGCGGGGAGGCTATGATCACAAGGTCGGGCCGCGTGGCCGCGAGCATCTCGGTGTAATCGGTGAAGGTGCGCGGAATGCACCACTTGGCGGTGAAGGCGGCGGCGCGGGCGGCGTCGACGTCCATCGCCCCCACCAGTTCCACCCGACCGCGGGTCGCATGCACCGCCCGGACGTGGGTGTCGCCGATGCCGCCGGTGCCGGCGAGGACGGCGCGGTAGGTCTGCTTCATGCCTTGGAGCATGGCCCCGCGGATGCCGGTATGGGAAGCGCTAGGATCACTCCTCGGTCGACCAACCGTCGGGCCAATGCGTGCCGGGCGCGGGCCGCCAGTAGATGTGGCGGTCGATCCGCGGCGGGTGGTGGCGGTATTTTTCCGTGAGCCGGAGCTTCGTGCGCAGGTGGTCGGCGAGGTTCTCGCCGTACACAAACGTGGTTTCGGAGATGGTGGAGATGGCGATCGTCTCGGTCCGGGAGTTCTCCACGAGGTCGAGCAGGTCGCGGGTATTCGCGAGCTCGAGGTCGATGGCGGCCTGGAGCTTCCGGTCGCACGCGGACCGTGCGGCGGCGTCCGATTTGGGGTCAAGCCAACCGTAGACCGTCTCGCACCACACGCAGAAGTTCCGCATGGTGGTGGCCCACGCGAGGAACGCCCGGGCGCGGTCGCGCAGGTCGCGGAACACCGGCTCGCCGGCGGCGGGCGCCTCGAGCCGGGCGATAAGCGCGCGCATGCGCGGGAGCACCTCGCGGTCCATGTCGGCGGCCATCTTCGCCCCGGAATCGCGGGTGATGAGGTCGAAGAGCACGTCCTTCCCGAGGTCGTTCAGGCCGGGGTTGTTGAACTGGAAGCAGCCGTGGCGCGCGTAGTACTCGCGTTCGGCGGCGGGCACGGCCTCGAGGTCCGGCACGAACGGCCGGTCCCACGAGCGCTGCCAGCAGAAACCGAAGACGCTGAAGAGCGGGATGAAGGGCTGCCACATCACCGCTTCCTCGAAGTCATTCCACGCCGTGACGAGGTCGGTCGCGTGCGCGGGACCGACGAGCCGCCGGGCGAAGGCGCCCAGCGCTTCCTCGACCGGCTGATCGGGCAGGAATTGCGCCGCCTGCAGGGCGACCGGATTGGGCCAGTACGGCGTGGCGGTGGTGTGGGCGAGGCCGCCGAGCGCGCTCAGGCGGTTGATCCCGGTGGCGCGCGCGGCGAGCAGCTTGGCGTGGACGGCGCGCGGGAACGGCACCCCGAGGAGCGGTTCCTGGTTCCAGACGCCGCACGGCGAGTAGTGCAGGACCGGCTCGATGCCCTGCGCCCGGGACTGCGCGAGCACGCCGGCCTCGGCGGGATCCATCGTGGTGTGGAAGATGCTGCCGGCGACGCCCAGGTTATCCGGGTACTTGGGATGCGGATACGGAAGCGAGTAGCCGCGCACGAGCAACGAGGGCGCCTCGTAGGCGACGTGCGGGCCCATGCCCGCCTTGATGTGGTCGTGCTCCACCTTGAAGGGCTCGATGCGGAGGATGACGTCGAAGTCGGGGTTCAGCGGCGCCGCGGCGTCGCGCAGGTTGTGCAGGAACCGCGCTATGCTCTTGCCCGCGGCCTCGGCCACCTTCTCGTGGCTGCGCCACTCGCGGATCATGTAGGGCCCGCCGTTGCGGCCGACGTAGAGCGACGCGGTGTGCTCGAAGCCCGAACCGCTGTCGTTGGTCCAGATCGAGAGGTACGAGAGGTCGGGCACCCGTCGCAGCAATCCCTGCAGGGCCTCGCGGAAGTGGCGGCGGGTGATCGGGTGGTCCTGCGCGAGCGTGTAGCGCGGCAGGCGGGAGCGGAACGGATGGTCGACGCGCGCGCCGCGGAGCGTGGGATATTTCTGGAAGAAACGCTCGGGGAAGGTGCGCGGCTCGAACATGCACACCCCGGGACGCAGGCCGTACTTGCGCCCGAGCTCGGCCAGCTTCGCGAGCTGGTTGAGATTCGCGTCGAGGTACATCGCCGGCCAGAGGCCCTTCGTCAGCTCCGTCGCCACGAAGTGGTTGAAGCCGGGCAGGTAGGAGTAGAACTGCGGGTAATACTCGAACGCGACGAGATCCTCGTGCGGCATCTGCCCCTGGAGGCTGTTCACCTCGCAGTGCGTGAAACCCGCCTCGGCCAGCGCGGCCACGTATTGCTCGGGATCGAACCCGCGCGCCGAGCGCCAGTATTGCGCGTAGCAGGCGTCCCAATGCGGCCGGTGCCAGCCGAACGTCGCCGGCAGCAGCACACCCGCGGCGAGTTTTTCCCGCGCGAGCGGCCCCGCGCCGTTCGCCAGCAGCCGCACCGCCGCGAAAAGGAATGAGCCGTGCGTCGCGATGATCTCGCCTGAGCCGTCCTCCGTCACCCGCAGCCACATCCAGGCCGTGGATTCCTTCGCCTTGGCCGGGAGTTTTGCCGCCGCCACCCAGCCGCGTGACGCGAGCGCGACGGCGACGCCGCCGGGCGCCGCGCCGGCTGATGGCGCGGCCGTGGCGCCCGTGAGCTTGGCCAGTTCATAGGCGGCCGTGGCTTCACCGGGCGAGCCGGCGGCGGGATGGAAAACCCGGCGGATGACGGGCAGGGAAGCAGCGGGGGTTTGCATCGGGAAAAGGGTCCCAATCACTCGACCGCGACCGCGGCCGAGTCAAAGGCAACCTGTGCCGGATGGGGCGGTGGCGTTGCCTGAACGAAGCACGGCTTTTAAACGACGGAGGAACGCGGACGGACACGGATCGTCGAAGAGCGCCCGGCGCGGGAGAGGAACCAAGAATGGCCGCCAAAGAGCACGAAGGGACGCTCCGGCGAATACCCCGCCGGAGATGGCCGGTGGCCGGCTACAGGGGACTAAAAATCGCCCCGCCAGAAGGCGGGGCGACAAAGGCCGGGCCGATTTCCTCAGCGGCCGAGGTACTTGTCGCGCCCTTTGACGAGCGCCTCGATCTTCCGGTCGGCGATCGAGCGTTTCACCATCCAGAAACCGCAGTCGGGGTGAACCCACCGTACGCGGCCCGCGCCGACCTTGCGCTCGACGGCTTCGATGCGCGCGGCGACCTCGTCGGGCGTCTCGATGTGGTTCACCTTGATGTCGATGACGCCGACACCGAGGGCGATGCGCTTGTCGATGCCCTTCAGGGCGTCCAGGTCGGCGGCCGGCCGGTGGGCGAGCTCGAGCACGAGATGGTCGGTGTGCAGCGCGTTCAGGAAGCCGAGCAGTTTCTTCCAGTTGCCCTTCTGGATCGTCTGCCCGCCGTAGTTGCCGAAGCAGAAGTGCACGGCGCGTTCGGTGCCGGCGTCGATCGCGTCGAGCACGAGGTTCATCGACGCGGCCGCGAGGGGGGCGTCGGCCGGGTTGCCGGGGATGTTGGCCTCGTCGACCTGCACGCACTGGGCCGGCAGGCCCTTGACCTGCTCGGCGAGCACCTCGCCGAGCGCCATGGTGAGACGGTCGAAGTCGCGGTAGTGGTGGTCGAGCAGCGTGCGGGCCAGCATGTACGGGCTGGTGACGGTGAACTTGAATGGCCCTCCGGCGACCGCGGCGGCGCGCTGGCAGTCGGCCAAAAGGTTAAGCGAACCCTCGCCGAGGCGGTCGACGACCACGCCGGCCGGCTTCCGGCGGAAGCCCATCGGATGGTGCCGCGAGAACTCGTCGGTGACGGAGCGCCCCACGACCGAGGACACCCCGGCCATCGGGCGGATGAAGTACTCGATCATCCCGTTGGTGTCGGGGTGATTGACGTCGAAGCGGTAGAGCTCGCCGTCGGTGGGAAGATCGATCCCTGCCTGCCGTTGCAGGTCGAACACGACGCGGGTGGCGTCGATCACCGCCTGTTCGCTGGGGAGCGCGGCGAGCCAGTCGGGGATCGGGTAGGAGCCGACCGTGGTCGTGAGGATGCGGGGAAACTTCGGGATCTTCGCGTTGGACATGGGGGAGCTGAGAGTGGAACCGCCCCGGGGGACGGGGCAAGGCCGATGGGGTCAGGGCGTTTTTTGTTTGAGGGGCCGGTTAAACAAAAAACGCCCTGACCCCTTGGGACGGGAGGTCAGCGGGGGGGGGCGGTGCGGGTGAGCAGTTCGCGGGTTTTGGAGATGATGCGGTCCTCGAGGCCCGGGGACCACGGGCCCGGCTGACCGTAGGGGACCATCGAGGTGTCGCCCTCGTAGCGGCCTTCCTTGAGCACGCGTTCGCTCGGGATGTAGGCCATCACGTCGTTGGAGTAGCCGAAGACCCAGAGGTTGTCGCCCGCTTCGCGGCGCAGACGCAGCGCGTAATCGATCACGACCTCGCCGCCGAGCGCGACCCAGGAGAGCCCGCCGAGGCGCCATGCCTGCACGGGGTAGTCGTATTCCAGAAGCTTGTCGCCCCGGGTGCGGATCAGTTCCCGCACCGAAGCCGCCCAAGCGCGGTGCATGCCCTGGTTGGGCTGCTGCTTCGTCTCCGCCTCGCGCAGTTGCTCCTCGGTCGGGCGGCGTGAGAACTTCAGGGTGACGTCCCCCCAGGCCGAGGCGAAGCCGCCTTCGACCTGGGTGAGGGGGCGGGCGAGGGCGCGGTCGGCGGCGTCGGCCAAGGCGCGGCCGTGCTCGTCGGCGAGCCGCTCCTCGCGGCGCGGGCCGGGGTTGATGTCGGCGCCGCAACCGATGGTGAAAAGCACGTTGGCGCCGGGGTGGCGGCGTTCCAGTTCCAGCATGGCGCTGCCGGCGTAGTCGCCATGCCATTTGAAGATGCCGAGCGTGGTGCTGTGGCAGGCGTAGGAGACGAGGAGCGCGCGGAGGGCGCCGTCGGCGCCGCGCACGGCGAGCACGGGCACGCGGGGATCGAAGGGGCCCTTAAGCTGGCCGGCGGCGCGCAGGGCGACGACGTCCTTTTCCGGATTCTCGCGGCGGTTGAAGCCGAAGTGGGCCTCATCGACGCCCCAGGCGATCCTCGCGGGGGCCAGCGCGGCGAGCGCGGCGTCGGCCACGCGGATCATGCGCTGTTCGAGGTCGGGGGGATAGGCGACGGCCTTGGCGAGGCCGTCGGGCGGCAGGATCTGGATACCGTTCAGGTTGCCCGCGAGCTGCGGCGAGCAATGCGTGTGCGAGACGTTCACCATGACGGCGCTGCGAGGCAGGCCGTGGCGGCGCACCAGCTCGGCGGCGACGCGGTCGGTCGATTGGCGGGAGATGCCGCATTGGTCGAGGGTGATGATCACACCGCGGTTGCCGGCGGGGTCGGCGACGGCGAGCGCCTTCGCCCAGAGCTCCTGGGCGGTGCCCTCGGCGGGTTTGTCGCGCGAAGCGTAACCGGTCATCCAGAGCCCGGCGGGCGGGGTGATGTTTTCACGGGCGGTGCCGGCTCGCCAGGAGGTCGCCGGTGCGGCGGTGAGCGGGGCGAAAACGAGGCAGAGCAGCGGCGCGAGGAAGGCGGCCGCGCGGCGGAGAGGGGTAGGCGCGTTCATGCGGGCGAGTAACCCGCGGTCGCGCGGATCAGGCAAGGCATTCTCCACCGGACGGCCCAACCTCCGGCGCCGCTCAGAACACGCCCTTGAGCCCGAACGTCCAAAACGTGCCCACGATCATGTCGGACAGCATGTAGGCCGGGTCGACCTGGTAGCGGTACTCGGAAACGTTGAAGAGGTTCCGCACCTGGAAGAAAGCGCCGAGGCGTGGCGAGAGCTGCCAGCCGCCGTTAAAATCGATCATGGTGCGCGCCTTGCGCCAGGTGATGACGCCCGCGGAGGACATGGGCGTGTGGTCGGTCCATTTGCCGCTGCCGCCGAGGGAGAGCCGGCCGAGACGATAGCTGAGGGTGCCGCCGAGCATGTGCGGCACCATCGCGGCGCGGGGCGTCGAGGCGTAGCTGCGGGTGTAGCTCGCGGACGCGTTGAGGCCGCGGAGCGCGCCGGGGAGGAACGACAACGCCTGGCTGTACTCGAGGGTCATGCCGCGCACCTGCGCGGTGCCGGCGCGGTTGCCGACCGAGAGGAACCGGTATCCCGAGTAGAGCGGGTCTTCGCCATACCCGAAGGCCTCGGCGGGGAACTCGCGCGAGACCACGCTGTTGCTGATGCGGTTCTGGAACAGGGTGACGGCGGCGCTGCCCACCGGCTCGAAGTAGTAGGCGACGCGACCCGAGAGGTTACGCGAGCGCTCGGGCAGCAGGTCGCGGTTGGGCACCGAGACGGTCTGGTTGGTCTCGTTGAAGACCCACACGCCGCCGAGGTTGCCGATCGAGGGGCGGGAGATCGTTGAGCTGTAGCCGAGGTGCGCCTGCAGGTTCTCGCCAAGGCTGTACTTGGCGCTGGCCGAGGGGAACAGGTTCTCGTACCCGCTGGTGCGCGAGATTTTCGGCCGGCTCATGAACTGGTAAGTCAGGCCCGGGATCGTCGTCGCGCGGCCGTTGGCGGGCGTGACCGCGAAGCCGGCGGCGCGCACCTCCGCCGCGGAAAGCGCGTCGAACTCCCGGCTCGCGAACAGCGTGTCTTCCCACCGCAGCCCGCCCTGCAGCTGCAGACGGCCGAGGCGGGCGTTGGCGAGCCCGTAGCCCGCCACGAGCCGTTCCTTCACGTAGCTCGGGGTGTCGATGAACGCCGTGAAGTAGTTCGCCGGGGTGGCGAGGCTGGTGAAGTACTCGGGCCGCTCCCGGAACAGGCGGCCGAGCTCCGTGCGGTTCGGGAACACCGGGTTGCCGCCGCTGATCGAGGTGATGCCGGCGCCGTTGCGCAGTTGCCACGTGTTCTCCGGGAACGCCAGCGACGCGAAGCTGCCCGTCGCGCCGCCCCCCGGCCCGTCGTAGCGCCAGGTGAGCCAGGCGTTGGGATTGCGGAAGCGGTGGTAGTTCTCCGTCACCTTGCCGCCCGCCTTCAGCCAGACCGGTAACCGCCAGCCCGGCGTCCAGCGCATGTTCCCCTGGGCCTGCAGAATCTCCTGCTCCGAGAAACGCATGTCATCGCCGATGCGGGGATTCGTGAAGTTGGTGAGGTCGGCGAGGTCGCGGCCGCCCGTCTGCGTCACCCGCCAGTCGGTCGCCTGCGGGGACGAGCGGCGGAGGCGCAGCGAGAGGCCCGACAGGGCGGCGACGGGCACGGTCTGCGGGCCGACGCGCGGCAGCGCCACGTACTGGTTGGTCGAGACGCTGTAGTGCAGGCCGCCGTCGGCCAGCCAGGCGCCGCGGCGGAACTCGAACCGGGGCGTCACGGTGCGCGTCTGCGCGAACTTGTGCTCGTGGTTGGTGCTCAGCGCCACGCTGGCGGCGCCGTTGTCGATCACGAGGTCGGTCAGCCCGTCGCCCGCCACCGCCGCGCGCCCGGTCGTGCTCACGTTGACCTGCCGGTTGTCGATGAACGCGTCGAAGAGGTTGTACATCGCGCTCAGCGAGAGCACCAGCGAGGGCGAGGCGCGGAAATCCGCCGTGAGCGACGGGGTGAAGCGCTCGGTGAGGCGCGGGTTGCTGATGAAGTTCACGCCGGTGAGCACGCGCGGCCGGGGGTCGGCCGCGGTCGGCGTCGCGTTGTAGCTCTGGTCGAGGCGGCTCTGCACCACGTACTGGCTCGACTGGCTCAGGTTGAACACCAGCCCCAGCCGGCCGCCGAGGTACACATCGGAGTACTCCACGATGGCGCCCGGGCGGAACTTGCTCGTGCGGATGTCGCTCGGCCCGTGCTCCCGGCGCCACGTGAAGTTGTCCCCGTTGGCCATGAAATGCGTCTGCCACGAGATCCGGCGGCCCTTCCGCTCGAACGCGCGTTTGGTCTTGAGGTTGATCGTGCCGGCGGGCGCGTCGGCGTCCTGGTCGGCCGCCGTCGTGTAGTTGACCTCGATCCGGTCGAGGCTGTTCACCGAAACCTGGTCGAAGCTGAACGAGCGCGCGCCGCCGCCCACGCCCTGGGAGCCGTCGGCGCTCGCCATCTTCATGCCGTCCACGCTCACCCCCACGTACTGCGGGTCCAGGCCGCGCAGCCGCGGGCCGCGGGCGTCGGGTCCGACGTAATCCACGTCGACGCCCGGCACGTTCTTCAGGAACTCGCCCACGCTGCCTTCCGCGACGTCGCCGAAGAAGTCCGACGACACGCTGTTGGTGAGGTTCATCGAGCGGCGTTGCTCCATGATGGCCTTGGCGTTGCCCTCGCGCTCGGACCGGATGACCAGCGCCTCCATGCGCTGCACGGCCGTGGTCCCGCGCGGCGCCAGCTCGAAGTCGCGCGTCGCCACGCCGCCGGCGGGCACCTCGACCGCCACCGCCTGCTGCGCCGAGCCCGTGTAGGAGAGGGTGAGCGTGCGCGGCCCGGCGGGCACGCGCTCGATCCGGTAGCTGCCGTCGGGCTCGGTCAGGGCGAGCAGCGTGGTGCCGGCGACGCGCACCTCGGCGTTGGCGACGTACTCGCCGGTGGCGGGGTTGAGGACGCGGCCCGCGACCGCGCCGGCGGCCTCGGCGGCCGCGGCGCGGGTGGCTGTGGCGAACGCGAGGAGAACAAGGAAAAGGCCCAGCAGGGCGCGGGTGGTCATGGGGCGGGTGGGACCGGGGTCAGAACCGGAAGGTTTGGGTGAGGGTGATGAGGCGCGGATCCGTGTAGCGCGGGTAGCGGGCGATCCGGCCCTGGTTGGTGACGTTGTTGAACGCGTTGTCGACGTTGAGCTGCGTGGTCCAGCGGAAGCGCCCGGTTTTGCCCGAATACTTGAGGAAGGGGCTGAAGACCACCTCGTCGGCGTTGCGGCGCTCGGGGATGACCAGCACACCGGTGATGTACAGCCCGCCGGGATCACGCACGCGGCCGCGGGCCCAGCGCAGGGAGCCGCCGAGGCCGAGCCCGGTGAGCGGGCCGGAGCGCAGATCGTAGCGGGTGACGATGCTTCCGCGGTACTGCTTGGGCTGCAGGTCCTCGGCGGCCTGGTCGGAGAGAAACTCCTGCGTGGCGGCGAGCGCGGTCTGGATCTCCGCGGCGGAGCGCCCGAGCGAACGCAGGTGCGCCTCGGCGGCCAGCACCTTGGCCCGCAGCTGCGGCACCGACGCCGAGCGGCGGTTCTGGGTCGTGGAAAGGCCGAGGCGGGTGGTCCACGCGCGTGTGAGGTTGGCGGTGAGCTCGAGCTCCCAGCCTTCGGTCTGGCGGTCGTTCGAGTCGTCCGAGCCGATGATTTCGTCGGGAGACGGGTTGGCGCGGCCGGTGTTGAGCGCGGCGTTCACCTCGGTGCGCAGCGCGGCGCCGATGGTGGTGCGGTTGTTCTCCGCGGTGTTGTCGTAGCGGACGAGCGACGCGTTCACGCGGCCGTCGAGGAGTTGCAGGCGCAGCCCGAGGTCGAAGCCCGAGCCGGTGTTCGGCGCGCGGGGCCGGCCGTAAAGGTCGGTGCCCACGTTGTCCGTGAACAGCGCCGTTTCCTGATAGGAGGCGGTGAGGCCCAGCCAGCCGGTCAGGTGGTAGACGGCGCCGTAGCTCGTGTTGGTGCGCCAGGTATCGGCGTTGCGCGCGGTCGGCACCGCGGCGGCGTCGGCGTCCAGCGGGTTGCCCGCGGCGTCGACGAAGCGCCATTCCTGCGCGTCGCCGAAGGACCGGGTGGGCAGGTTCCGCGCCTGCAGCCAGTGGTCGCGGCTCACGCCGAGACTGGTGCGAAGCCGTCCCTTGAAAAAGGTCCCGAGGTGCTGGAAGACCGCGGTGCTGAGCGACTGGTCGAAGTACTGCAGTCCCGCGGAGCCGTTGATGAAGTAGTCCATCACGCCGGGCTGCGCCGGCACCCGCAGCGCCTCGCCGTTCCCGTCGCGGAAGTAGTGCCATGGCGTGACGACGTTGTTGGCGAGCCGCGCCCCGATCCCGGTGAAGCCGCGGCGCGCGATCTCCTCCTTGGTCAGGCCGAACAGCATGTTTTTAATGCGGTAAGTCTCGTCGCGGTGGTTGGCGCTCAGGATCACGCGGTGGTTGGTGGAGCCGAGGTCGAGGCGGTGGATGCCGATCAGGCGCACCGACTCGATGTCGTGCCACTCGAGCCGCCGCTGGATCGTCGCGGGGAGGAAGTACTGCTCGAAGTTGGGATTGGGGATCGTCCGCGTGGGATCGCCGGGGAAGGCCGGATCGGGCAGGCGCGGATTGACGTCGATGAAGACGGAGCGCGCGTTGGAGCCGGCGAGGTTGCCGTTGCGGGTGAGGTTCTGGTCGGTGAGCTCCCGTTGCCGGTTCCAGGCGAGCCACGCGCTGGTCCGGGGCGAGAAGGTGTGCTGCACGGAGAAGTTCGAGGCGTCGTACTTGTACCGCACGCGGGCGTCGGGGCCGGCCCAGTCCTGCTGCAGGGGGAAGAGCGAGACGGGGATCGGCAGCCACGGGATACGCAGGGGGTTCTGCGGGTCGGTGGCGCTGGTCGCGGCGGCGCCCTGGACGATGGTGTTGGCGCGGTAGACGGGAAAGGCGTCCGTCGCGCCCATGGTCTGCAGGTTATAGAGCCGCCCGGCGATCAGGGTCATCGCGTGGTTATCGGCGGTTGCCGTGGGCGGGGCGGCGAGGCGGGCCATGCCGATGCCGTTGGTCTGGACTCCGGCAAGATTCGGGTTGGCGTCGCGGGCGACGGTGCCGGTGCCGCGCACATAGGCCGCGGCCACGTGGTTCAGCGCGGTGTGGCTGATGTAGCTGGTGAGCCGGCCGTCCTCGTGGGTGGCGTCGACCACGGTCTGCGGTGACCCGAACGGCTGCCAGCGGACGGCGCCCGCGATGGCGCGGAGGTTGCGCGCGGTGTTCTCGTGCCAGCCCTCGAGGTCGGAATCGAGCAGGTTGAGGCGGAGGGCGAGGCGGCGTTCGACGAGGACCCGGCTGAGGTCGGCGCTGAGACGCCGCGAACCGCGGTCGTCGACCCGCGCGGCGGCCTCGGCCTCGTTGCGGAAGCGCCCGCGCTTGGTGGTGAGATTGATCACGCCGGTCGCGTCGGTGTCGCCGTACGCGATGCCGCCGGGGCCGCGGGAGATCTCGATGCGCTCGGTGTTGAACGTGTCCTGCGGGGTGTAGGTGGGGAAGCCGTCCTTGAGCTGACGCACCGACGGAAGCCCGCGGAAATTGATCTGGTTGCCGGAGCGCGCTCCCACGGGGGCGCCGACCTGCATGTTGTCGTTGTAGACGTTGTCGGCCCCGAGCGCGAACTCCGCCGCCTGGAAGAAGTCCGTGATACCGAGGTCGGAGAGGAACTCGGAGTTCAGCACCGAGATCGAGTTGGGCAGATTGGCCAGCGACTCGTTGGTGCGGGTGCCGCTCATGGCGGTGGACGACTCGTACCCGAGGTCGCCGCCGGCGGTGACTTCGAACGGAGTCAGTGTGACGGGGGCTTCTGCTTCCTTCGGCGAAGCGGCCGCGGGGGCCGGTTGGCCGGGGGCCGGCGCGGCGAGGGCCGCGAGGAGGACAAGCGCGCCGGAGGCGCGGCGGGGTGCAGTGCGCATGAAAGGCGAGGGTTGGCGGAAGGCTGCGGAGGGTTTCACGCGGTAACAAGCGCGCTCGCGGCGGGGAGTGCGGTCGGCGCTAGCTTTTCGGCCCGGGATGCCTTTCCTGCCGCCCATGCACCCCCTCCGTCCACGTCTGCTCGCGGCGCTCCTTCTGGGCGCCCTTTCCCTTTCCGCGTCCGCTCCGCGTTTCGCCCACGAGGGCAGCGACCTGAAGCCCGATCCTTCCGCGCGCTTCGGCAAGCTCGACAACGGCCTGCGCTACGTCGTGCAGCGCAACGCGGAGCCCAAGGGGCGCGCGTCCCTCCGACTCCTCATCCTGGCGGGCAGCATGCACGAGGAGGAAAGCCAGCGCGGCGTCGCCCACTTCCTGGAGCACATGGCCTTCAACGGCAGCCGCAACTTCGCCCCCGGCACGCTCGTCGAGTTCTTCCAGCGCATGGGCATGAGCTTTGGCGGCGACACCAACGCCTCCACCGGTTTCGACCGCACCCTCTACCTGCTGGAGCTGCCCGAGACCTCCGAGGCCACTCTCGCCGAGGGCCTCCGCGTCTTCGGCGACTATGCCTCCGGCCTGCTGCTCGCTCCCGCCGAGATCGACCGCGAGCGCGGCATCATCATGAGCGAGAAGCGCGCGCGGGACAACGTGGGTTTCCGCACCGCCGTCGCGCAATTCGAGTTCATGCTCGGCGACACGATCCTGCCGCGTCGCATGCCGATCGGCGTCGCCGAGGTCATTCAGGGCGCCCCGCGCGAGCGTTTCGTCGAGTTCTGGGACAAATGGTACCGTCCGGAGCGCATGGCCGCCGTCATCGTCGGTGACGTCGATCCCGATCTCGCCGAGCGGCTGCTGCGCGCGGCCTTTTCCCCGCTCGCCGGCCGCGGCCCCGCCCCCGCGGAGCCCGACCTCGGCCGGGTGACCCGCTTCGAGGGCGTGCGCGCCCGTTTCCATCCCGAGGCGGAGTCCCCCGCCACGAGCGTCTCGCTCGCGGTCATGGCGCCCGACCAGCGGGAGCCCGACAACGCCGCCAGCCGCGTGCAGCGGCTTCCGCGGCAGTTCGCGCTGTCCATGCTCAACCGCCGTCTCTCCGTGCTCGCGAAGCGCGAGGGGGCCGCGTTCAGCTCCGCGCGCGTCTCCGTCACCCAGGGCTACAAGCTCTTCCGCGAAGCCACCGTCGACCTCACCTGCAAGCCCGACCAGTGGGCGGCCGCCCTCGCGGTCGGGGAGCAGGAGCTGCGGCGCGCGCTGGAGCACGGGTTCCAGGCCGGCGAACTCGCCGAGACCAAGGCCTCCTACCGCAACTCCCTTGAGCAGGCCGTCCGCGGCGCCGCCACGCGCCGCTCCGGCAATCTCGCGGGCGAGATCTCGCAGTCGATCCTGGACGAGCGGGTGTTCACGCATCCCGTCGCCAACCGCGACCTCTACCTGCCCGTCATCGAGCGCATCACCCCGGCCGAATGCCTTGCCGCCCTGCGTGAGGCCTTCTCGGGCAACGGTCTTTACCTCATGGTCAGCGGCAACACCGCGATCCCCGGCGACGCCTCCGCGGCGATCCTCGCCGCGCACGTCGCCTCCGCCAAGGTCCCCGTCGCCGCGCCCGCGGCCGAGACCGAGGCCAAGTGGGCCTACACCGACTTCGGCGCCCCGGGCAAGGTGGTCAAACGCGAGCAGGTCGCCGACCTCGACCTCACCCTCGTCACCTTCGCCAACGGCGTGCGCCTGAATCTCAAACGCACCGATTTCGAGGCCGGTATCCGGGTCAGCGCGCGCGTCGGCACCGGCGGCCTCACCGAACCGGCCGATCGCCGCGGGCTCGCGATGCTCGCGAACAGCTCCTTCACCGCGGGCGGCCTCGGCCGCCACAGCCTTGACGACCTGCGCCGGCTGCTCGCGGGGCGCAACGCCTCCATTGGCTTCCGGATCGGCTCCGACGCGCTGGAGCTCGGCAACGCCGGCGGCGCCCGGGGCGGACCCGGCGGCACGACGCGCGCCGATCTCCTCCTCACGCTCCAGCTGCTCACCGCCCACCTCACCGATCCCGGTTACCGGCCCGAGGCGCTCCGCCAAGTCCGCACCGGCATGGAACAGATGTACACCGGCTTCGAGCACACGCCCAACGGCCCGATGTCCATGGAGGTCGCCAACCTCATCGCCGGGGGTGACCACCGCTTCGGTGTGCCGTCCCGCGACGTCCTGCTCGGTCGCAATCTGAACGAGGTGCGCGAGTGGCTCGCTCCCCAGCTGGCGCGCGGCCCGATCGAGGTCGCGGTCATCGGCGATCTCGACGTCGACGCCACGATCGACGCCGTCGCCCGTACCCTCGGCGCGCTCCCGCCGCGCGACCCGCGGCCTGACCTCGCGGACCTGCGGCGCGTCTCCTTCCCGAAGGAGCCGTTCACGCGCGAATACCGCATCAGTTCCGAGATCCCCAAGGGCGTGGTTTCCCTCTACTGGCCCACGGCCGACGCCTCCGACATCCGCCGCACCCGGCGTCTCACCATGCTCGCGAGCGTTTTCAGCGACCGGTTGCGGGTGAAGATCCGCGAGGAGATGGGTGGCACCTACAGCCCGCGGGCGGGCAGCAGCACCAGCGATACCTTCACGGGTTACGGTTACATCACGTCCAGCATCGACGTCGACCCGGCCACCGCCGCCAAGGTGCGCGAGGCCGTCGTGGACCTGGCCGACGATCTCGCGCGCCACGGGGTCACGGCCGAGGAGCTCGAGCGCGCCCGTCTCCCGGCCCGCACCGCGACCCGCGAATCGCTCCGCACCAACTCCTATTGGCTCCAGTCGGTGCTCAACCGCTCCCAGGAGAAACCCGAGGTGCTCGAATGGGCGCGTTCGCGCACGGCCGACATCGAGGCGATCACCGCCGCCGAGCTTTCCGAGCTCGCCCGGCGTTACCTTGGGCGCGACCGCGTGAGCCGCGTCACCGTGCTACCGAAATCCTGACCGCGGGATTGCCACGGTGGGCCTTCCCGCCGTGGCTTGCGCCCCGTGACCCCGCGTCTCTCCCCGTCCCTCGTCCTCGCCGGGGCTCTGCTCGCGCTGGCGGGTTGCGCTTCGGGTCCAGTCGTCCGCGAGCCGGCGCGCGACGCCTTCGTGCTGCTCTCGGGGGGCGGCACCCCGCTTTCGAACAACTACTCGCAATACCTGCAGGCCAAGGCTTTCGCCACCTACTTCCAGCGGCGCTACGCCGATCGCCCGCACTGGGTTTTCTTCGGCGTCGGCAACCGGGAGGGCGAGGCGCCGATCCTCGCGGATGTGCGCCGGCAGGTGCGCCGCGACGGCCGCCTCGTCGAGTCGTGGCTGCCCGGGCCCCTGCGTGACAACCGTCCCGCCACGCGCGCCAGCTTCCTTGGCGCCCTCCGGGACGAGGTCCTTCCCATGGTCCGGGGCGGGGGGACGCTTTACCTGTTCGTAGGCGACCACGGCACCGAGTCGCGCGGCGACAACAAGGAGAGCGTCATCACGATGTGGCAGCTCCGGAAGGCCGAGGGGCGCGACTCCTGGTCGACCGACAATGCGGAGACGCTGGGGGTCGCCGAGTTGCGCCGCGTGCTCGCGGAGGGCATCGGCCGCGGCCGCGTGGTTTTCGTGATGACGCAATGCCATTCCGGCGGCTTCCACGAGCTCGGATCGCCCCGCGAGGTCGCGCCGCCGGTGGAATGGTTCGACCGCCGTCCCGCTTGGCTCAGGCCCCCCGCGGCGGCGCCGGCGCTTTCCGCCGCCGGCTTCACCGCCACCGACCAGGCCTCGCCGGCCGCCGGTTGCGACCCGGCGCCTGATCCCGACACCTGGGCCGGCTACGAGCGCTACGTTCCCGAGGCCTTGCTGGGCTATGATCTGTTCACACTCGCGGAGACGGGTTCCGGCCGCCGTTCCCTGGCCGAGGCCCACGAGGCTGCCACCCTCGTCGACGCCACCATCGACAAGCCGCGCTCCACGTCGGAACATTTCCTCGAAACCTGGGCGCGCGCCATCGAGCGCATCGCCGAGGATCCCGCGCTGACTCCCCGGGCCGCGGCCGCGGTCACCGCCTACCGGTGGTCGGTGGACACCGGTCGGATCGCCGCCGCTTCACCGGCGTTGCGCGAACGCGAGGTTCAGTACGCGCGCTTCACCCGGCGTATCACCGAGCAGGCGCCCTCCGCCGGACCAAGGCTCGTCGCCGGGACCCGGGCCGGGCTGGAGGGAGACTTCCCGGCGGGCGGCCGGGGCGGCGGGTCCGGGCGTTCCCGCGGCGGACCGGATGAAGCCCGCCGCGCGTGGAACGAGGTGGTGCGGCCCGCCTGGAAGAAGGCCGTCCTCGCCGGTGAGATCCCCGGGCTCGCCGCTGCCGCGCTCGGGTTCGAGCAGCGGTTGCTCGAGCTCGAGGACCAAGGGAGAAACTTCATGACCTCCCGCGGCGGCGACGCGCTGCTCAACGAGATGTTCTGGCGTTCGGGCTACGCTCGGCCGGCCACCCTCGATGTCGCGAAGGCGGAGGCGGTCACCTCATGGGGTGCGATGCGTCGCGAGAAGGTCGGGGCCTGGGCGCATGCCTCGGCCGACTCCTCCGTGCGCGAGGCCGCCACGCGCATGCGGCTGCCCGGCGGAGCGCCCGCAGCGGGCCGGGTCGCTTCCGCGGCCAACTCCCGCCCGCCGGCCGACGCGCTGGACCAGCGTACCGCGGCCGCGCGCATCCTTTTTTACCGCCGCGTGCTCGCCGCCTGGGAGTTCCTCGAGACCATGGGCCACACCGCAGCGCTGGAACAACTGCGCACGCTGACTGCCCTCGAGCGCACCTCGCTGCCCTGAGGCCTGCTCCGGCCAGGCCAGGCGGAAGGAATTCCGGAAGATCCGAGGGAGCCCGCCTTGGGCGGGTGAACACCCTCGGCCACACCGGGGCGATTTTCGCGGTGATCCTCGTCCGATGTGGCCGCGGCTGGAGCCGCGGAGATTCCCGGCATGCAGACCGGCCGGAGGCTTTTCCGACGGCGCCGGATATCCCGCGGATGCGCCGTTCCCGGTTCAGGCGAGGAACCGCCGCCAGGCCATCGCGGCGAGCGAGACGAGCAGACCGATGCGGATCGCGCCCTCGAAGGTGAGGATGACCAGCACGCGTTTCAGCGGGCAGCCGCGGCGCAGGGAGAAGCCGAACATGCTGACGAGCAGCAGGGCCGCGCCGTGCACGCGGCAGAAAGGGGGCACGAGCAGCAGCAGCATCCAGATCCAGTACAGCACCAGCATCGTGCTCCAACCGAACGCGGTGGCTTCACCCAGCCCGAGGGCGCGGGGATCGACGCCGCGCGAGATCTGTTTCACCCCGAGGTAGCGTTCGCCCAGCACCAGCTGCCAGAGCTCGAACAGCACGAAGAGCGGCGCGAGGAGGATCACGGTGGGCACGCGTCGAGCCCAACGCCGCGTGTTCCGGGACGCAATGCCCCGGGTCGTGCCTCAGCGGTAGTGCGACTGCCACCAGCGGACCATCTCGGCGTCGGTGGGGTTTGGGGAAAGGCCGCGCTGCTGGAGCGGGCGCTCGTAGGTCTTCAGGCGCGTGTCGGCGATGATTTCGGCGAGGGTCGGATTCGTCTCGGGCGTGCCGCCCTGATCCTGGGTGGCGCGCATCCATTCCTCCAGCTTGGCGCGGAGATCGCGCAGCGTGGCGGCGTGCTCGGGTAGCGTGGCGAGGTTCCGGGTCTCCCAAGGATCGGCCTCGAGGTCGTAAAGCTCCTCGGCTGGGCGCCGGGGCGCGAGGAACGCGGCCTGGACGGGGGTGAGTTTTCCCTCGGCTTGCAGAAGGCGCATCAGCGGTAGCACCGGGTACTGCACCTCCTTGTAGCTGCTGTGCTGCGCGTAGGGCAGCTCCGGGCGGAAATTTCGGATGTAATTGAAGCGCGCGGTGCGCACGGAGCGGATGCGGTCGTCGGCGTCCCCGGCCCGGTCGCGCGCGCCCACCACGAACGTGCGTCGCGGATTCTGCTCCGGCAGGAAGGCGATGCCCTGCATCATCGGCGGAACGTCCAGCCCGGTTAGGCGCAGGCAGGTCGGCGCCAGGTCGACCATGCTGACCAGCTCCTCCCGCACCGAACCGGCCGCGATCCGGCCCGGCCAGCGCACGATCAACGGCACGTGAAGGCCGCCGTTGTAGACCCATTGCTTGTCCCGCACATGCGGCCGGCCGTTGTCCCCGAAGAACATCACGATCGTGTCCTGCGCCACGCCTGCACGCTCCAGTTCCGCGAGCACCTCGCCGACCATGGCGTCGAGCGCCTCGATGTTCTTCAGGTAGCCCGCCCAGTCGCGGCGCGCGAGCGGATGGTCGGGGTAGATCGGCGGCACCGGCGCTTCGCGATGGCGGGACTCCGTGACCGGTTCACGGCCGAACGGCCGGTGCGGGTACTTCAACTGCACTTGCGCGAAAAAGGGCTGGCCCGGGCGGCGTTTCCGCCAGTCGGGACCGTCGTACATCGCCCGCGGCTCGAAGAGGAAATTGTAGTCGGCCTTGCCCCAGCGGGTGCTTTCCGGCCCCTGGCCGTTCGTCGCGAAATAGCCCGCGGCGCGCAGGATCTCCGGCAGCGTGCGCACGCCCTGCGGCAACGGACGCGGGTCCTCGGTGCGGTGGTGCTGGCAGGCGATACTGGTCTGGTGGAGACCGGTGATGAAGGCGGAGCGCGAGGTGGAGCAGATCGGCGCGGTCGTGAAGGCGCGGTTGAAGCGCACGCCCTCGGCGGCGAGCTGGTCGATGTGCGGCGTGCGCACGTGCGGATAGCCGTAGGCGCCGAGTTCCGGTGAAAGGTCGTCGGCGATCAGCCAGACGATGTTGGGCCGGGCCGCGGGGGCGGCGGCCGGCGCATCGGGCGCGACCAGCAGAGCCACCACGGTGAGGGAAAGCAGGGATTTCATGGTTCGGTGTCCGAAGATCATGTTGGTTCCGAAAACGCCTGCCGGGTCACGCTGCTTTTCCGATCCCTCAATCCCTCTCGCCTGCACTCCTCCCTCCCGGCGCTTCGGAGGGTGGACGCGGTTTGCGGCTCATGGCGGGTCGCGCTAGGGTAATTCGTAAACCTCGACGAGCGCCTCGCCGGTGGCGCCGCCCACGCCCGATACCTGCGCGGTGTAGCCGCGCCCGGCCGGCAGCTCGACCACCAGCGCGGCGTCCCGGCTGCGGTCGGGGAGCGAAAACGCCGCCACCGTCCGGAACGTCGCGGCGAGCGCGGGATCCCAGTCGTCGTTGTCGGCGATCCGGGTGCCGTCCACCGCGAACACCTCGAGGCGGGGGTTGGCGAGTGCGCCCTCGACGCCGAGTGCGGCGAGACCCGGACCTACCCCGCGGATCAGGACGCGGCGCGTGCCGGTGCCGGCGACGTAAAGGCCGGCGATGAGGATATCGCCGCCGGCGCCCACGTGGTTGCGGGCGGAAAGGTTCACGATGCGGCCGTCGCGGGTGCCGCCGGTGTCGTAGGCCTCGATGAGGACCGTGCCGCCGGCGGGTCCGGAGGCCTGCGTGGTGGCGGCGCCGTCGATCGTCTGGAACAGGGCGGCGTCGCGGCTGGCGGTGGTGAACGGGAACGCGCCCTGCGCCGCCATCACCGGCGCGAGCGCCGCCGGCCAGTCGTTGTTGGCGGCGGCGCGGACCGCGCCCCGGTAGACCTCGAGGCGAGGATCGGGCATCGCGGTGGCCACACCGAACGCCGCGAGCGTGGGCCCCGCCGCGCGCACGAGCAGGTCGCGGGCTCCGCCGCTGACCACGAAGCCGACGGTCACCGGCTGGTTCGCCGCGAGAGTCGTGCGGAGCGAGAGGTTGGCGAGCCACGCGCCGGTGCGCGGGGTGGCGGCGGGCGGGGCGATCGCCGGACCGACCGTGGCCTCGTTGGAGGCCTGCGGCCCGCTGCCCGCCGCGTTGAACGGGGCGACACGGTAGACGAGCGTCGTCCCGGCCGGGGCGGAGGTATCGGCGTAGGAGGTGGCGTTGGCCGGCAAGGTCGCGAGGGTCTGCCAATCGGGCGCGTTGGCGGTGCGGCGCTCGACGCGAAAGCCGGTCTCGTTGGAAGTCTCGTCCTTCCAGGTGAGGTTCACGCCTCCCGCCGCCGTGGCGGCGAGCAGCGTGGAAGGTGCCGCGGGTGCGATCGCCGGCGAGGTGGCGAAGTACTCCTCGACCCCCTCGCGGATCGCGCGGGCGACGAGGCGGTGGAAGCCGGCATCCTGGAGCGCCGCGTTGTCGGGCGTCGGACGGTCCATAAACGCGATCTCGAGCAGGATCGCGGGTCGGGTGGCGAGGCGGTTCTCGCCGTAGTCGCCGTTGAAGCCCTTCACGCGCCGGTCGGACCACGTCGCGTTGTACTCGCGGCGGATCGCGGCGATCACGCGGTTGTGCACGGCGTCGGCCAGCCGCTTGCTCTCGGGGCCGAAGCCGTTGTCGGTGTCGTAGAGTGTCTCGGTGCCGGTGCCGCCGCCGCCGTTGTTGTGGAGGCTCACGAGCACGTCGGCGTTGGTCTGGTTGGCCCAGAGCGGGCGGCAGCGGATGTCCTGGCTGAGATGATCGGTGCCGGTGGAGCTCCAGACCGAGGCGGGCGCGCCGATGGCCTTGAGGTGATAGCGGGCGGCCTCCTGCCAGCGCGGGAAGCCGCTTTCCCCGTTGCCGGCCGCGCGGTCGAGATTGCGGGTGGACAGCACCTCGGCGCCGGCGGCCTGCAGTTCGTCGCGCACGAGCGTGATCATTTCGTGGTTCACGAAGTCCTCGACGATGCCCTGCCAGTAGCCGCGTTGGAGCACCCAGGCGCCGGCGGCGTTCTGGTAATAGCCGTGGCCCGGGCTCACCACGATCCGGCGGAGCGCGAGCGCGGCGGCGGAGGGAGTGGTGGGTTCCGGCGCGTCGCGGAGCGGACGCTGGCGGAGCGCAGTGTCAGAGGACGCCAGTAATTGATGCAACGGGGTGCCGGCGATGGAGGTGCGCACCTCGTAGGAGACCAGCGCGCGGTCGAGCACGTCGCCCGTCGCGCGATGGATGCGGCGCGAGAAGGCCTCGAAGGCCGCGCTTCCCGGTTCAAGCGCGGCGAGTGCATCACTGAAATCCAGTTCGAGGCGCGAGCCGTGGAGCTCCGCGCGCAGCAGGCGCACGCCTCGCAGCGGGTCGGCGGCGAGCGCGGCCTCGAGCGCGGCCGCGGTTTCCTTCGCGAGCCCGGCACGCGGATCCGCTTCCATGCGCACCGTGGTGGCGAGTAGCAGCAGAAACAGCGGCAGGTGGGAGCCGGGGATGAGGCGTCCGCGGGGCACGGGTATCATGGCCGATATGATGCGAGGGGCTCCTCTTCCGGCAAATGCCCCGGCGAGCTCAGCCGGCGAACTCCGCGCCGCCGATAAACACCCGCCGCACGCGCAGCCGGCGGTCGAGCACCAGGAGGTCGGCGCGTTTTCCCTTCTCCAGACTGCCGGTCTCCGCGGCGATGCCGGCGCGTTCCGCCGGCGTGAGGCTCGCCATGCGCACCACGTCGGCGAGCGGGGCCGGCGTCAGCCTCGCCATGTTGCGCACCATGGTGTCGAGGCCCACCACGGAGCTGGCGAGCGCGCCGCCCCCGGGCACGAATCCGACCTTGCCGTCGCTCTCGATCCACTCCCCGTCCTCGGCGCAGCCGAAGCGGTAGCGGCCCGGCGGCTGGTCGAGGGCGCGGTTGGCGTCGGTCACGAGGCAGAGCCGGCGCGGGCCGAGCTGGCGCCAGGCGAATTCGAGGAGTTCGGACGAGAGATGATGCCCGTCGGCGATCACCTCGGTGCTCATCTCCGGCCGCGCGAGCACGAATTGCTCCATGCTCGCCTGCATGGGCGTGCCGCAGCGCTGGCGCAGCGACGCCACCGAGCTCATCGCACACCAGAAGTGGTCGACGTGCCGCATGCCGGCGCGGAACGCCCGATCCATCTCGGCCCAGGTGGCGTTGGAATGGCCGCAGGTCACGAGGCAGCCGAGTCGCCGGGCCGCGCGGTAAAAAGCCTCCGCGCCGGGCAGCTCCGCCGCGCAGGTCGCGATGCGGATGACGCCGGTGGCGAAGTGCCGCCGGTATTCGCGTGCGTCGGGATCACGTCGCCCCTCCGCCGGATGGCAGCCCACCTTGTCGGGCGCGAAGTACGGACCGTAGAAGTGCACCCCCTCGATCCGCGCGCCGTCGGCGGTCGACCCGGCCTGCTTCACTTCCGCGCACGCGCGCAGCATCGCGGTGATCCGCGCCGGGGCTCCCGTCGTGGTCGTGGGGAAAATCGTGGTCGTGCCGTGGCGCGAGTGCGCCCGGCAGGCGGTCCGCACCGCCGCCGGGTCGCCGTCCATGAAGTCCGCGCCGTCTCCGCCGTGGACGTGGATGTCGACGAACCCCGGCGTGATATAGCCGCCGCGCGCGTCGACGAGTTCACCGCCCCTGGGCGGCCGGCCGCGGCCGATGCGGCGGATCCGGCCGCCGGCGCATTCGACGAACGCGTTTTCCAGCACGCGGTCGGGCAGAACGACGATGCCGTTGTGGAAGACCATTCGGGAGGCGGCGGGGCGAGGCATGGACGGAGCGTGCGTGACCGTGGTGCCGGGGGCAACCGCGCGGGCTTCCCTCCGGCTGCGGAATCGGTTTGTCGCGAGCCCGGTTCGGCGTGTGCTCGAAAGCCCGCCTTCCCCATGTCTCCCGCGAACCCGCTTTCACGCGTCCTGCTTGCCGTCTGGTTCTCCTGCGCCCCGCTTTCTGCCGCCGAGCCGCGCGGCGTCGTGACGGGGATCGTCACCAACGAGGCGACCGGTGACCTGCTGGCCGGCGCGCGGGTGCGGATCGAGGGCGCTCCGGCCGAGACGGAGAGCGAACGCGACGGATCCTTCGCGCTGCCCGCCGCCGCGGGTCCGGCGACGCTGGTGGTCTCCTTCGCCGGACTTGAGACGTGGCGTCGCCCGGTCGAGGTGCCCGCCGGCGGCCAGATGCGCGTCGACGCGGCGTTGACCGCGGTCATCTACCGGCTGGAGAAATTCACGGTGAGCGGTCTGCGCGAGGGCCAGGCGCTCGCCATCCAGCGGCAAAGCCAGGCGGATAACGCCAAGACGGTCGCGGCGGCGGATTCCTTCGGCAACCCCGCGGCCAATCCCGGCGAACTGCTGATGCGCCTGCCCGGCGTGGCGGTGAACTACACCTCAGGCGAGGCGGTGGAGATCTTCCTGCGCGGGATGGGCACGAGCTTCATCTCGCTCATGACGGACGGTAACAACCTCGCCTCCTCGGTCGGCACCTCGTCGAGCCGGGACTTCCAGCTCACGGCGCTCGACACCGGCAACATCGAGACGGCGGAGATCGTGCGGGCGCCGACGCCCGACATGCCCGCCAACGCGATCGCCGGCTACCTCAACCTGGTCTCGCGTCGCGGTTTCGACCGGCGCGGGCGCCGCGTGGATATCACCTTCGGCACGAGGTGGACCGATCTGTACGAGAGCCGGAGCCCCTCGAGGGACCCTGCGCGCCTCGACCTCGTCACCCTTAACTACTCCGACGTGCTCGGCGCGTTCGGCGGGAGCCGCAACCTGGGGGTGGCGTTCAATGTGAGCCACCGTTCGGCGCCCACGCTCACCGACGCGGTGGGCGGCATCGGGGCGGCGGCCGCGGGCGCGGGGCATGTGCTGCCGACTGCGACCAACGGCCTGTCGACGCCGCTGCTCCGCGCGATCGGCTCGGGCGAGACGTACGCGCCGACACACAAGCAGAACGTGGGGCTCAATCTTGACTACAAGCTGGGCGAGCGCACCGCCCTCTACTGGCGCAACACCCTGAACCTGAATGTCACGCCGGAGACCTCGAAAATCTACCGCCAATCGACGTCGACCACCGCGGCGGCGGCGAGTTTCGAGGCGGGTAGCACCTACGATTTCCAGCGGGCGCTGCCCATCACGGGTTCGGTCTCCGAGGTTTTCTCGGGCCAGTCGCGGAAGAAGGCGTCCACCTACGCGGTGTCGGGCGGTCTCGAGCACCGCCTCGCGGGCGGAGCCGGCTTGCTGAACGTCGACGCCAACTACTCGCGCGCGACCACCTGGTATCCCATCAACGCCGACCTCACGGCCAACGTCTCCGGCATCGGCTGGGAGATCGACCGCCGCGGCCAGCCCGCCTGGTACCCGGCGTTTCGCCAGACTTCGGGACCCTCGATCTACGACCCGGCGAATTACACGCCGCGCGCCTACATCCGGCGCAGCTACCGCGCCCCCAACGAGCGGGCCGGCCTGCGGCTCGACTTCCGGCGCAACCTCGCGACCGCGTTGCCCGCCCACTGGAAGGTGGGCGCGCGTTGGGAACGCGACTGGCGCAGCCAGAACACCGACGTCCAGAACTACACCTACAACGGACCGCGCGGCATCGGTCCGTTCCTCGGGGCGCAGTTCGTCCAGGCGTCCGGCAACTACGGGCCGTTTCCTTTCCTGCTCGCGCCCGGTGCCGGCGGACCGGGCGACATCACGACGCGGACGGATCTCTGGACGCAAAGCGCGGCCGACGCCTACAACAGCGTGACGAGTTCGTTGCAGGGCGACGCGAGCTTCATCGAGACGATCGGGGCCGCCTACGGCCAGGGCGGCGTGAGATTCGGGCCGGTGCGGGTACTCGCCGGCCTGCGCGTGGAGCGGACGGAAAACGAGGGGCGCGCGTACCGTCGCAAGACTTCGGCTTCGGGCGGCACGACCTCGGTGACCTCGCTGCCGCCGGCGCAGAACGCCGCCCGCGCGGCGGCGCAGTTCGCGGCGGGCAAGTTCACGACGGGAGGCGACTATGCGAATGTGTTCCCCGGGGTGCACGTGGTCGCGGAACCGCGACCGCGCCTGCAGCTGCGCGTAAGCTACAACAAGTCGATCACGCGTCCGCCCGTCGCCAGCCTGCTGCCGACGACGAACGTCAACGACGACTCGCGTCTGATCACCACCGGCAACCCGGACCTGCGGCCCTACACCTCGGACAACTTCGAGGCCGCGGTGCAGCGGTATTTCGAGCCGGTCGGGCTGGTCGAGGTGAGCGCTTTCCTGAAGCAGATCACGAATTACACGCGGTCGATCGACGGCATCGTCGCGACCGGGGAGGACAATGGCTTCGAAGGCCAGTTCGCGGGCTACACCCTGCGGCAGACCCGCAACGTCGGGAGCGCGCGGATCCGCGGCGTCGAGGTGAGCTACCAGCAGCAGTACACGTTCCTGCCCGGGTACTGGCGCGGCTTCGGCTCCTTCGCCAACTTCACGTACACCCAGGCGGAGGGCGACTTCGGAGGCCTCGTCGTGCAGAATCGCATCGCCAACCAGCGGCCGCGCGCGGCCAACGCCGGTCTGTCCTACGTGGGTTTCGGCGCACAACTGCGCCTGCTGGCGAACTGGAACGACCGCTATTACCGGAGCGGTGAGGGCAACGCGGCGGTCTACAGCGACCCCCGTCTGATCGTCGATTTCAAGGGCCAGTACCGGATCAACCGCCGCGCGGAGCTGTATCTCGAGGTGATGAACCTCACCAACGAGTTCGCCCAGACGTTCGTGCGTGAGGGCGGCTTGAAGTACAACGCCCAGAAGCAGGGCACGCTCTACGCGATGGGCGTGAAGCTCACGTACTGACGCGCGTCACGCCGCGCCGGAACTAGTCCCAACCCGGGGACGCGGAACGTGCGGAGAGCCAGGCCGAAAGGTCGTAATGCGCTCCCGAAGCGCTTCGCGGGTGAGTAACCACGGATGGATAAGGAGGCCATGGGTTGCTGTAGCCGCGGCTGCCAGCCGCGGACCCATTTTGGATCTGCGACGGCCGAAGGCTCTCCCGATCCGCTCCGCGTTTTAACCGCGGTTTTCGCCGATGGCGCGGATAAAACCCGGGAGGCTTTCAGCGTGTCCGACTGACCGGAGCAAACGGGCGGATTCTAGCAGGAAGGCCGGGAAGGTCGTGAAGGCCGGCGGTGGGTGCGCATTACCACAATTTTTCCGCGATGCCTCACTTCGCCGGGAGCCAGCCGAGTGACACGAGGAACGCGTCCGTGGCGGCGAGGGTCTCGGGGTATTTGCCGCCCTGGCGGCCGAAGTTGAAGAAGCCGTGCGGCTGGCCGTCGTAGGCGACGAGTTCGCAGCGGTTGCCGGCGGCCTTCATCACGCGCGCGAAGGCCTCGGCCGTGGCGAAGGGCACGGTGGTGTCGGCCGTGCCATGGAAGATAATCGTCGGCGGCGCGCCGCGCTTCACGTGGTGGGCGGGGGACAGGTTCTCGGGCTTGGTGCCGAGCCGCTCCTCCGGCACGCGGGTGCCGAAGCCCTCGAGCGCGAGGCCTTCCATCGGCGCCAGCACGAGGGCGGGGTTGAACAGCACGGCGGCGTCGGGCACGGCGCTCACGCGGGTGTCCTCGCCCGGTTCGTCGAGACCGGGCAGCGTGGCGGTGGCGGCGGCGAGATGGCCGCCGGCGGAGCCGCCGCCGGCCGCGATGCGGCGCGGGTCGATGCCCAGCCGCGTGGCGTTGGCGCGCACCCAGCGCATCGCCGACTTCGCGTCGGCGACGCAGGCGACGGGTTTCACCTGATGCCGCGAGGCCACGCGGTAATCGGCGGTGATGGCGACCATGCCCCGTTCGGCGAGGTGGCGGCATTGCTGCTCGAACTGGGCGGGCGACCCGCTGGACCAGCCGCCGCCGAAGAAGAACACGATGGCCGGGCGACCCGACTTGGGGCCTGACGCCGGCTCGAAGATGCTGAGGGTGAGCTTCACGTCGCCGACGGTCTTGTAGACCTCGGTGCGGGCGCCGTTGAACGAAGGCGGGTACTTGAAGCTGCTCTTCTCGGCCGCGGAGACGGCGGGGGCGGCGAGGGCGAGCAGCAGGGCGGCGAGGCGGGCGGTGTTTTTCATGGCTAAGGGAAGGCGGCGGGCGGGTCAGAACGTGCCCTTCAGGCCGACGGAAACGTACACGCCGAAGTGACGGTGCTGGCGCGGGATCGCGTACGCTGGGGTCAGCGAGCCGTAGCGCGTGCTGGAGAGGTAGGCGTTGAACAGGTTGCGGATGTTGGCGTTCAGGGACAGCCGTCGGCTCACCTGCACGTCGGCGCCGAGGTCCAGCGTGGTGCGGGCGGCGGTGTAATTGAAGGCGTCGGCGCCGAACGCCGGCTGCGCAGCGAGCTTCTGTTCGCCGCGGTGGTTCCACTTGGCGTTGAGGGTGAACGGGCGGCGGGAGAAGGTGACGCCCCAGTTCATGTTCCACGGGATGAAGCCGGAGAAATCAGCCTGCCGGTCGCCGCTGAGCTCGAGGCGGGTCGCGTTGAAGAAAACGGTGAACGGTTTGCCCCACGCGCCGAGCACCCCGAGCGGGTGGCGCGCGCTGAATTCCGCCCCGCGCACCCGGGCCGCGCCCGAGTTATACTTCGTCGAGAGTTGCCAGCCGACGTACTGCGCCTCGAGCCCGAGCGCCTCGAGGTCGGCGGCGGTCGCGACGCGCACGTCGTTGGCGAAGAAATCCCGGATCTCCTTGGTGAAGGCGCCGGCGGTGAACATGCCGCCCTGCGCGGTGTAGTACTCGAGCGACAAATCGTAGTTGTCGGCCGTCCATGGCTTCAGGCCGGTGTTGCGGATGTCGATCGTGCCGCGGATCACGTTGGGATCGCCGAGCTGGGTCTCGTCCAGGTCGCGTTCGCTGATGGTCGAGTTGGGGATGATCTCGCTGAAGTCGGGCCGGCCGTAGGTGCGGGCGTAGGCGGCGCGGGCCTGCAGGTTTTCCGTGAGGTTCCAAGTGAGGTGCAGGCTGGGGTAGAAGCCGGCGTAGGATCTTTCGGCGCGGTAACCGCGCTCCTCGCGGGTGAGTCGCAGTTCCTCCATCGATCCCACCGCGCCGGCCTCGGGCCGCCGGATCCGCTGGCCGCGCGCATCGCGGGCGAAGGTGCCGTCGGCCCGGCGCACGAAGACATTGCCGGGCTCGAAGACGGGGCCGACGCCCTCGTCGTGGGTGTGTTCCCAGCGCACGCCGGTCAACACGTTGAGCCGGTTGGAGAAGAGCCGGAATTCGGTCTGCGCGTAAGACGCTCCCACGGTCTCCTGGATCCACTCGGAGTTGGTGATGTGGAATTGCTCGGCCGCGACCGCTTGCGCCGGGGTCGTGGTGAAGAGCGAGGGGTTTTGGCGCCAGGCCGCGTAGGCGCGGTGTTTCGACGTCCACGGCGGCACCAGTCCCGGCAGGCCGAAGTGCGAATTGCGGCCGGTGTAGACCTCGTTGCGGTAGGGCGCCGCCGCGAGATTCCCATTCACGCCGTTGTGGGTATAGGTCGCGCTCTCCTTTCGGCTGTCGCGCGTCTGGCGGCGGATGAGCCCGCCGGCCTGCACCGAGGCGGGGAACGGCAGGAACCCGATGCGGCGGCGCACGTTGAGATCGGCGGCGCGCATGTCCTCGGAGACGTCACGCGACAGCGCCGTCGCGTTGTTCACCCGATAATTGCCGATGTCGTAGAGGTCGACCTCGCGCCCGTTGTTGTCGAAGGCCTTGATCGAGGCCGGCTGGATGTCGGTGATGCCCGTCATCACGATCCGCACCGCCGGCACGAGGGTGACGTTCATCCCGGCGAAGTTGCCCTCGTCGGTGCTGCGGAAGGCATTGGAGGATACGGAAAGCGTGAGGCTGGAGTCGATGCGCCATGCGCCGTTGTCGAAACGGTACCTCAGGCCGGCGGCCCGCACCTCCTCGTAGCGCGTCATGAAGTTGCCGCTCCCGAGGGTCACGGCGCCGCGCCCGGTGGCGCCGGAGGTGAAGTCGGGCCCGAACGCGAGCGGCACACCGCCGAGGTTGGCCGCGATGGCCGGCGTGCCGTTGGTGCCGGCGTTGAAGTCCATGCTCTGGTGGCCCCAGTAAGCCTGGTACTGGTTGATCATGGCGTTGGCGGAGAGCACCCCGTTGGGCGTGGGGCGCCAGTCGGCCTTCACGCTGAGCGAGTTGCGGGTGATGTCCTTCGAACCGTCGTTGACCCCGTATTGCTGGAGGTAGGGCCGCGATGCCGAGGCGCCGGTGGAGGTGCCGGCGGCGTTGTAGGTGAGCGTGGAGTGGTCCTCCTCGCCGGCGGACAGCGAGCGGCTGCCGGTGACGACGACGCCGAAGTCGCGGCTCACGGGAAGCGTGGCGTCGAAATCGATCCCGGGCATCACCTTGCGCTGGCGACGCTCGTAGGAGTGCGGCTGGGGCGAAAGCGTGGGGTAGTCGCCGTTGCCCGCCGCATAGAGGCGGTAGCGGAACTCGGCGCGGCTGCGCTCGAACGCACTCTTGCTCACCATGTTGATCGAGCCCGAGACCGAGTCGGCGGGGGTCGCGGGGGTGGGGACCTTCGCAACCTCGATGCGGGAGACGTTGTTGATCGCGAGCTGCGAGAACTGGAAGGTGCGCGAGTTGCCGTTGAAGTTGGCGTTGGCGAGCTGCGCGCCGTCGGCGAGCACGGTGGTGAGGTTCGTGGAAAACCCGCGCAGGGAGACGGTGTTGATCTGCGCGTCATCGTGATCGCCCGTGATGCCCGGCAGGAACTTGAGGAACTCGCCGACGTTGCCCTCGGCCATGTCGCCGAAGGAGTCGGTCGAGATCACCGCCTTGAGGTTGGGCGCGAAGCGCTGCTCGTTGGTCGCGAGCGCCTCGCCCTCGGTGTCGCGCGACGTGGCGACCACGAACGAGTCGAGCCGCACCGCGGCGGTGTCGCGGCCGTAACGGGCGACGTTCGTCAGCGCGACCTCGCGGGTCACGGTCGAGCCGGGCGCGAGGTCCAGTTTCAGTTCCTGCGGATCGAGTCCCGTGTAGAAGACCTCGAGCGTCACCGCGCCGGGGGCCAAGCCGGTGAGCCGGAAGATGCCGGCGTCGTCGGTGAATGCGACGCGGTCGGTGCCGCGGAGGGTGACGCGGGCGTTGGGCAGGTACTGGCCGGTGACGGCGTTCTGCACGCGGCCGGACACTGCGGCGGGTGTTTCGGCGGCGCGATGGACCGGTGCGAAGACGGCGAGGGCAAGCGGAAGGATGAGCAGACGGAGCAGCGGGGTCATGGGGTTGGGGAGGGAAAGGCGTGGTGCAGGACAAAGGCGACGAGTTCCTCGCTTTGAAAGAAGCCGGTCCACATCGAGTGGCCCTGTCCCGGCGGGACGACCAGCTTCATCGTTCCGCCGAGGGCGGTGTAGCGCTCGCGCAGCAAGCCGGAGTTGGCCTCGAGGGGCACGAGCCGATCAACGTCGCCGTGGATCGCGAAGAGCGGGATGCGGGCCGCGGCGAGTGGAGCGAGACGGTCGATGGGATTGTGAAGGCTGAGCCCGGCCGTGAGTTTTTCCAACGTCAGCCCGTAGGCGGGGGCGGCCTTCGCGAGGCCCGGGTAGCTGGCGAGGTTGCACACCGGGTAGATGCCGGCGAAGGCCGCGACCTGCGCGGGATGATCGGCCGCCCAGTTGATCAACTGGAGTCCACCGCGGCTGCGACCGAGCAGCACCGGCTGCGAGGAGTAGCCGCGGTGGTTGGTGAGCTCGGCATAAAGGGCCGAGAAACCGGCGCGACCCGAGGGGCTGCCGTAGGATTCCCCGACGTCGATGCCGGCGATGGCGACGCCGGCGCGGGTGAAGCGGTCAAACATCCAGCGTTCCGCTTCGCCCGGGTAGGGAGGCAGCGTCGGCGCGTACCAGACCCACGGCTTCGGCCGGCCTGCGGGCGGCGGCTCCGCGGCGGGGATGAGGAACGCGGTGTGGCCGTCGATCCGCCACGCCTCGCCCGGCAGCGGGAGCTTCTTCTCCGGCCGTGCCTCACCGCCGCACGAAAGCGTGACGCCGGCGGAAATGAAAAGCGCGACGGCGAGGAGGCGAAGGCCGACCACGGATGGGCCCAGCGCGACGCCGCCGAAACCGAAGCGTCGTTTGCCGTCACCAGCCTTTGAGTCCTGAGGCGCCTTCGCACCGCTCCGCGCGAGGGTAACGGCGGACGCACACCAATGAGCACAGCGCGGATCCGCCGCAACCGAGGTGTCGTTCGGGCTAACCGTCCATGGCATCTTAAGGCGTTGCCGAACAGCTTCACGAGGGTTCAACCACGGATAAACACAGATGGACACGGACAAGCCGGGCTTGGTGTAGCCGGGGTCGCCGACCCCGGACCATGTCGTGGGCTGGACGGCCGAAGTCGGTTCTGAAGTCCCCGGACTTTTCACCGCGGATTTCGCGGATGGCGCGGATAAACGAAGGGGCTGTCCCTGATTCCCGGATCGGGCCCGGCTCCGCCTCCGTGTTTATCCGTGTCCATCCGTGGTTGCCCTTTCCCGGCGCCGTCCCGGCTCAGAACGTGCCCTTGATCCCGAAGGTCCAGAGGGAGCCGAACTCCGCGCGCTGGCGGAACTGGGCCTCGGTCGGGGTGTTGGGCCCGGTGATCTCCACGTCGTCGGTCGGGTCGTTCACGTTCCGGAGATTGGCGAACACGGAGAAGTTGCGGCGGACGGAGTACTCGCCGGTGAGGTCGATGTACGAGCGCTTCTGGCCCCAGGTGAAGGTGCCGGGCTCGATGCTGCGGCCGCTCACGGCGCCGCGGCGCTGGCGACCGAGGTAGTTCCAGTTGAGGCGCGCGTTCCAGGTCTCGCGGCTCACGCTCACGCCCCAGTTGCCGCTCTTGGGGTAGTATCCCGTGAAGTTGCCCGAGCCCGTCCCGATCATGCGTTGCGAACTGCCGTTGGCGAAGACCTGCACCCCCCGCGCCCAGCGCGGCAGGAACGTGAGGGCCTGGCGGTAGTTCACGTCGAAACCCTCGGCGCGCACGCGGGAGGTGAGATTGTACTGCGTCGAGACCTCGAACGCGTCGTAGAGCACCGGGTCGAGCCCGTACAGCGACAGGAACTCCGGTGTGGCGTCGAAGGTCGTCGTGCCGAAGAAGTTCGCGAAGTCGCGGCGGAACGCGCCCACGGAAAGGAGGCCGACGCGCTCGAAATACCGCTCGAGGCTGACCTTCGTGGTGCGCGCGCTCCATGCCTTGATGCCGGCGTTGTTGACCGAGATGCGGTTCGAGACGCTCGGCGGCGCCTCGAGATCGGGAAGGGTGATGCCGCCCGAGTACTGGTTGAAATTGGGCCGGCCGACCGAGGTGTACCACGACGCGCGCGCGATCAGGTTCTCGCGGAGCTCGTAGCTCGCGTTGATGCTGGGGAACCAGCGCAGGTACTCCTTCTGCACCCGGGCCCCACGGTCGATGAGGGTGAGCCGCGCGATGCCGAGCGGGTCCGAAGTGATCGGCGCGGGGCGGCCGTTGGCGCCGAGGATGACCCGGCCCGAGGTGTCGCGCTGGTAATTACGGGTGGGATCGTTCAGCGGGCCGCGGGCCTCGATGTTGGTCTGCTCGGCGCGGACACCGCCGGTGAGCTTCAGGCGGCGGTCGAGGAACGCGAGGTCGCCGCGAAGATAGGCGGCGGAGATCGTCTCCCGCGAGAGCTTCGAGTTGTTGATGCCCGAGCGGTAGACGGTGTTGTCGTCGCCGGTGAAGTGAGCCGGACGGGCCCGGAACAGGTCCAGCACCGCCTCGTTGCTCACCCACTGCACGCGCGGGATGCCGAACAAGCCGGCGCGCTGGGAAAAATGGGGGTCGTAAACGGCGCCCGCGCCGTCGTCGCTCCCGACCGGAGTGGTGCTCGCGCGGCCGTCGGGGCCGACGAAATTGTACGAGTAGTTGACGGTGCGGTTGTCGCTGCGGGAGCGGCGCACATCGAGACCCGCCTTGAGCGTGAGCGGCAGCGCGCCTCCGAACGAGCGGCGGAGGTTGGCGAAGGCCGTCTGCTGCACGTTGCGCGAGGTCTGCGGCGAGGCCCCGGCAGTGCTGAGCGCGTAGGTGTTGATGTCGTAGGGGTTCACCGGCGCGCCGGTCGCGCCGTCGGTCACGGTGATGCGGTTCGGGCGCAGGTAGAAGATGTCGGCGAAGGAGACCGTCACGCCCGTGCGGCGGGCGAGGGTCGAGGCGAAGCGGTCCTGGTCGATGTTGCGGAAGCGGTTCTGCGCCTCAGACACGCCGAGGCCGGCCTCCGCGCGCCACACTGGCCCGTCGTGACGGAACGACAGCGTCGGCATGGTGGTGCGGCTGTAACGGTGGTTGCCGCCGTTGGAGATCCGCACCTCGCCGGCGCCGGCAAAGCCGCGGGTGAAGGTCGGCGAGAAATCACCCGGCAGCACGCGGTTCACGGTGAAGGTGAGGGAGCGCTGGTTGAAGTTGGTGTGGAACGTGCCGTGCTGGAATGAGAACGAGAGGCGGCTCGCGGCGCCGAGGCGGTAGTCGAGCGTGGTGGCGAAGGAGGAGCGGTCGGCGATCTTCGACTCGGTGCGGACGAGGAAGTCGCTGAGGTACGGCTTGTCGGGGGTGGTGTCGGGCAGCGTGCCGCCGTTGGTGGCCGCGCCGGCGCCCCGCCAGGTGTTGGTGAGCAGGGGCCCCTCGGTGTACAGCGTCGAGGCGCCGCCGGAGACGGTGAAGCCGAAGCGTTTGTTGACCGGTACCACCCAGGAGAACTCGAAGCCCGGTCGCACCTTGTGGGTCGGATCCTTCTGCGGGCCCGGCGTGCGGTGGAGCTCCCTCGTGCTGTCGCGCATCGCGAGGTACACGCTGCCGTTGAACTGCGGCCGCGCCCGCTCGAACGCGCTGCGCGGCACCATGTTCACCGAGCCGGCCAGCGCGGAGCCGGGTGACTCCGGGGTGGGTGAATGCACCGCCTCCACGCGGGACATGTTGTTGATCGAGACCGCGTTCAGCTCGACGTTGCGGCCCGTGCCCGAGACTTCCGAGGTCGCCAGGCTGAAGCCGCCGATCGTCACCGGCACGTAGGCCGAAGGGACGCCGTTCATCGAGATTTCGCGCGGATCGCCGCCGCGGTAATCCATCGTGATCCCCGGCAGCATCTTCAGGAACTCGCCGATGTTGCCGTCGGGCACGATGCCGAATTCGTCGGCCGCCACCACGTTGACGATGTTTGCCGCGAAGCGCTGCTCGTTGATCGCGAGCGCCGCGCCGTCCATCTCGCGCGAGGCGGAAATGACGAGCGACTCGAGCTTCACGACACCACGGTCGCCGGCGGCGCGTCCCGCGCCGGCGAGGCGGATCTCCCGTTCGGCGGTGCGGCTGGCGCGCAGGTCGACCATCATCTGCGCGGGCTCGGTGCCCGTGTAAAAGACGTCGAGTGTGACGGCGTCGCGCGGCACGCCATCGAGGCGGAAAGAGCCCGTTTCGTCGGTGAAGGCCACGAGGCCGGTGCCGCGCACCGCGAGGCGGGCGTTGTTGAGGTACTGACCGCTCGTCTCGCCGAGCACGCGGCCGGTGATGATGCCGTCGGCGGCGGGCTGGGCTTTCGCGGAAACCAGGATCGCCGCGCCGGCGAGAAACGTGGCAACGAAAAGGCGCAGGAGGCCGGCGGACCGGCGGACGGGGTGGCTCATGGTGGGGTGGCCGCGGACGGGATCAGCCCCTTCTCGCGGCGGGGAGTTTTGTGTTTTCGCGAGGAGGAGCGCGCAAGCGTTTCTCCTCGTGGCCGTAGTGGGCTCCGCGCCGCGGCAAAAAAAGACCCCCGCGGTGAGGCGGGGGTCGGATACCGGGGCTCCGGGGCCGGGATCAGAACTCGATCCCGACCGCGAGGCGCGTGGAGCGCGACGGCTGCCAGGAGGTGGGCAGGCCTTACTTGCGCTCGATGCCGCCGGCGGCGTTCTCCGCGTTCTCAAACACCTCGGTCACGCCGCGGCGGTTGAACAGGTTGAAGACATCGAGCTGGAATGTGAGGCTACGGGCCTTCGACCACCACTTCGGGCGGTAGGTGAGGGCCACGTCCGTCCGCCAGATGGAGTCGGTGGTGCCGAGCGAGCCGCGGGGCTCGAGCAGGTAGGCGGAGCCGTAGTTGCCGGCGATGGCGTCGATCGCGGTGCCGATCCGGTTCTTGGGGCGGCCGGAGGAGACATACTGGTTGAGCCCGAGGGTGAGGTCCCTGGTGAGGGCCACGGCGCCGAAGGCCTTGATCTGGTGCCGGCGGTCGTTCGGCAGGTTCCCGTAGGTGTTCCGGGTGAGGAGCGGCGAATCGAACATCTGCGTGATGCCGGCGTCGGCCTGGCCGTTGTCCGAGAGTACCCAGCCCTCGTAATTGCCGTAGGAATGGGCCCAGGTGTACGAGATCTGGCCCGACCACTTGCCATCCCACATGCGCTCGGCGAAGAGCTCGACGGCGTGGTATTTGCGGACGGCCGACGGGTACTGCAGTTGCTGCGGCGTCAGCAGCGCCTGCTCGTTGGAGTCGAGGGTGCCGTTGCCGTTGAAGTCCCAGTACATGCGGATCGGCTGGCCGGGATTGGCGAGCACGTAGGCGTGCACGCCGCTGGCGTCGAACCGCGGGAAGCCGTTGGTCTTGGCCCAGGCGGTGAGCGCGTGGTCGACGATCAGGTCGTCCATCGCCGTGCCTTCCAGCATGCGGTTCACATAGCGGGCACCGACCGAGAGGTTCTTGCTCATCGCGCGCTGCATGCCGAGCGCGATCTCGTCCTGGTACATCGGGCGGACTTCCATGTCGACGATCTCGCGGCGGTCTTTGACCGAACCGTCGGAGTAGGTGGTCAGGTTGCCGATCTGGGCGCCGAGGACGGGGTTCTTGCCGCCGGCGTCGGCGGAGGTGAGGACGTTGTACTTCTCGGTGAAGAACTCGCCGCCGGCCAGGCGCACGTTGGTGTTGGAGGCGACGGGCAGATGGTAGCGGCCCCAGTTCGCGAAGAGCTTGGTCTTCTGGTCGCCGCCGAGGTCGAAGGAGGCGCCGAGGCGCGGGGCGAGCTGGTTGGTGACCTTGATGAAGACCTTGTCCTGGGCGTCGAGGTTCTCGAACGACTCGCCGCGGAGGCCGAGGCGCATGACCAGGCGGTTGCCCATGGTGGTCCAGTTGTCCTCGGCGTACCACGCGTTGGATTTCACCTGGAAGGAGCCGCCGTTGCGGTAGATGCGGGTGCGCACCGCGGCGGTGGCGCCGGCGGGCACGGGGGCGCCGTTGATGGTGCGGCTGGCCGGGATCGCGTAGTAGCGGTAGTAGAGATCCCCGGAGTACTTGGTGTTGTCCTTGGAGAGGTTGTCCTCGCCGTCGATGCCGGCCCGGATGCGGTGGGAGCCGAGGAAGGTGAAGGGGAACTCGGCGTCGAAGCGCATGGCCTTACGCTCGTCGCTTGCGGTGGAAACCGTGAGGTTGGGGTTGCCTTGCACGTAAACGAGGCTGCCGGAACGGCCGTCGTAGATGAAGGGCACGGCGTCATCGGTGCCCGAGCTGGTGCGGTTCTGGGTGCTCGTGCCGTACATCGCGGAGAGCGTGAGCTTCTCGAAGAAGATGCCGGTGTAGCGGCCGATGTGGGTCGTGCCGCCGCGGTCGGCGTAGGAGATCGAGGGCGTGCCGCTGATGGCGCCGGTGGCCATCGTGTAGTTCATGCTCTCGCCGGTGCTGCGGCGCTCGTCTCGGAAGCCGGTGTACTCGAGGCGGTGGCCGTCGAAGGGCAGGATGTCGATCTTGGCGCCCCAGAACGGGTCGCTGGAGTAGGAGCGGGAGAAACGCGTGCCCTCGGTGGTGACATCCTCGCGCGTCGCGTCGCGCAGCTGGTAGAGGCCGTAGAAGAACACCCGGTTCTTCCAGAGCGGGCCGCTCGCGTAGGCGTTGGCCTGCCACGACTCGGCGTAGTCGCGCTTGTTGTAGATGTAAGGGGTGCTCGCGCCGGCGTCGTTCACGTACCAGACGTCGGGCGAGTTCCACCGGCCGGCGTCGGGTGAGTAGTAGAAGTTCGCCCCGGCCTTGTACTCGTTGGAGCCGCTTTTGGTGGTCGTGTTGATCACGCCGCCGGTTGAGCGGCCGAACTCCGCGGAATAGGCGCCGGTCTTGATCTCGAAGTCGTTGTAGAGCTCGAAGGGGACCGAAGCGGGGTCCAGCCCGTTGCGGAAATTACTGATGTTGAACCCGTTCACGAAGTAGGCGTTCTCGGCCACGGAGGCGCCGCCGAAGGAAACGAGATTGCCGAACGCGCTCACGCCCTGGGCGGTGCCGGGGGCGAGCAGGGCGATCGCCTGCGGATCGCGCGCGACCGGCAGCAACGCGATCTGCTTCTCATTCAGCACCGTCACGGCCTCGGTGCTGCGGAAGTCGACGGGGTTGATGGAGCCGGCGGAGACCACGTACTTGTCGATGCGCACCACGTCGCCACCCACTTCGGTGCTCGTGCCGAGGCTCACGTCGGCCGACTCGGTGCGGGATTTCCCGGAAGCGTCGGTGTACGTGACCTTGTAGGTGCCGGTCGGCAGAGCGCCGATGCGGAACGTGCCGTCGGCTTCCGCGGCCACCGAGCGCTTGGCTCCGGTGCCGACCTGTTCGGCCGTCACGAGAGAGCCGGCCTTGGCTTTGCCGACGAGGGCGCCGGCGGTGTTGCTCTGCGCCGAAGCCGGCGCCGGCAGGATCGCGAGCAGCGCGAGGGCGACGAGCGCCGCGGCGCCGCGATGAAGAAGGGCGTGGAAGCAGGACCGGGTGGCCTGGATCACGCCCACGGAATACGGGCGGGTGTTTTGCATGGGGATGCCTTGGGGATCTTGGGGGTGAAGCAACCGGAGCCGGCTGCAGTCGGGGTGACTTGGAAAACGGATGACCGTTTTCCAAAGGCCTAGCAACCTCCGATTGGGCCGGGGAAATCCTGGCCGCCTGACATCCGCTTCAGCGGCCCGCTTTGGCCTTCTTGCCCGGGGTCTTGCGGAGATTCAGGGGTGAACCGGCGGGGATGCCGACGCTCGCGGCGGCGTTCGCGGGCAGGTCCCGCGTGAGACGGGCCTTCACCTCCGCGAGGGCCGGGTCGTTCGCGCGGTTGGTGAATTCATGCGGATCAAGCGCGAGATCGTAGAGCTCCTCGAAACCGTTGGCGTGGCGGATCAGCCGGTGGCGGGTGTCGGCCACCGCGTGCGAGGGTGCGGGATCGCCGCGGAAAACGTAGGAAGTGAGGGCGGGCCGGTCGCGCGGGGCTGCCGGATCACGCAGCTGGGGCACCAGCGAGAGGCCGTCGCATTGCGGCGGTACCGGCAGTCCGGCGAGTTCGCACAGCGTCGGGTAGAGGTCGGTCAACGTGACCGGCGCGCGGGTCTTGGCCCCGTCGCGGCTCACGCCCGGCGCGCGGATGAAACAGGGCACGCGGGTGGTCTGGTCCCAGAGCGCGAATTTCTCCCAGTTCTGTTTCTCGCCGAGGTGGAAGCCGTGGTCGCTCCACAGCACGATGATCGTGTGTTCGCGCCGCGGTGACGCGTCGAGGCCGTCGAGCAGCCGGCCGATCTGATGGTCCACGTAGCTCACGCTCGCGAGGTAGCCCTGGACGAATTTCTCCCAGAGTCCGTTCTCCACCACCCAGCGATGCCAGTCGCGCCGGCCGTGATCCCGCGCGTCGCCGAGGTCGTCCGGGCGGTGTTCCGGCAGCTTCACATCCTTGAGGGGATGCAGCTCGAACCACTTCGGCGGCACCTCCCAGGGGATGTGCGGCCGGAAAAGTCCCACCGCGAGAAACAGCGGCTGGTCCGCCGGCCGCGCTAACTCGCCGAGGGCCCAGTCGACCACCTTGTGGTCTCCGGTCTCCTCATCCGTCACGTCGAGCGGGGCGGCGCCGAAGAGCCGGCGTTCGCCGAGCGGGCGCCCGGGAGTCAGGCCTTCCTCGACGTCGGATCGCAGGCGCGGCCGCGGCCAGTCGGCGGCGATCGGGTCAAGCGGGTCGCGGAAGTAGGCGTCCCAGGCCGCCGGATCGTTCTGCGAGTCGCCCGGCGTCCACTGCAGCGCGTGGAAAATTTTTCCGCCTCCCGCGGCCCGGTAACCGTGGTCGCGGAAATGCCGCGAGAGCACGACCGCGTCGCGCAGCACCGGCGACTCGTCGCGCCAGCGGGGCCCGTGCGCGCCGAAGAGGTTCAGGTACAGGCCCGACCGCACGGGATGCACCCCGGTCATCACCGCGACCCGGGAGGGATGGCAGGCGGGCGCCGCGCAGTGGGCGTTGGCGAACGTGACCGAGCGCCGGGCGAGCCGTTCGAGGTGCGGCGTCTTGACGCCGGGATGGTTGTCGAGCGGCGAGATGTAGTCGTTCAGGTCATCGACCGCGATGAACAGGACGTCCGGCCGCCGCGGTGGGGCCGCGCCCGCCGGGGTCGCGGCAGCCGGGGTCGCGGCAGCCGCGTGCAGCAGGGCCGTCGCGAGCAGAGCGAGCACGCCGTGCACGGGGCGCGTCTCCCGCTCAGAACAGCCGGCGGCCCGTCGCCGTCGCCGGCGCGGGCACCCCGATCAGCGCCGCCAGCGTCGGGGCGAGGTCCTCCACCGAAACCCGCTCCGCGCGCTCCCCGCGCGGCACGCCGGGACCGGAGAAAACCAGCGGCACGTGGGTCTCGTAATCGTGCGGCGAACCGTGGCTGACGCCTGCGCCCGACTTGGCGACAAAGTTGCGGTGGAAGGCGTAAACGACGTCGCGGTCATTGGCGGCGCGATAGCCCCGCCGCAGCGCGCCGATGATGCCGGCCGCGTCGCGCGGCGTCGCCAGCAGTTCCTCGCGGGTGTGCACCGCGGCGATGTAGGGCAGCTTCGCCCAGGCGTCGCGCACCAGCCGGGCCGCCTCCGCGGCCGCGGCGCCGCGTGCGGCCAGCGCCGTCGACCGCAGGTGCACACCCGCGCCGTCCCGCGTGAACCACGCTTCGCCCTTCGGCACGGCGCCGAAGCGGGCTTCCAGGGCCTTGACCGCGATGGCGTCCATCTCCGCCGGCTTCACGCGGCCGGCGGGGGTGCCGGGTTGCGTGCGCTGCACGTGCTCCGGCAGCGGCATGATGCCGTGGTCCGCCGTCAGCACGAAGACGCACCGCGCCAGCCCGACCTCGCGGTCGAGGTGGGCGAGCAGCCGCGCCAGCGTACGGTCGATGCGCACCACGGAGTCCATCACCTCGTGGCTGTCGGGGCCGTAATTGTGGCCGGCGGTGTCGATCTGCGCGAAGCTCACGGCCAGGAGATCCGTGGCCTCGCCGCGGCCGAGTTTCTCTTCCGTCACCGCTCGTTCCGCGAGCTCACCGAGCACTTCGGTGCTGAAGGGGGAATTGTCGAACGCCGTGAAAAACGCGGGGCCGGGTTGCTTGAGACCGCCGTCGATCCGGCGCGGAAAAGTGCGGCCGAGGCCTGCGGTGTCGGCTTCGCCCGGCCCGTCGTCGGGTCCCTGGAGGCGGTCGTAAACCTCGCGGTCCAGCACGCGGTCCCAGGTCGCGCCGAAGCGGCCGGTCACCGGGTTGCCGGCGTTGAAGGCCCGCACCCACGCCGGCAGGTCGGGGCGGTAGTGGCGTGAGGTCACGAAGCGGCCGTTCTCGTCCCAGTACGCGCCGTCGGGTTTCTGTCCGCCGAGCAGCAGCGCCGAGCGGTCCTTGTTCGCGACCGCGAAAACCCGCGCCTTCGCGCCGAAACGCTGCTTGAGCTCGTCGCTCAGCGTCGCCGCGAGGAGTGTCCGCGGCGAGCGCCCGGTCTTCTCCGGGGCGGCGGCCGCCACCGGGCCGAGCTCGGCCGGGGATATTCCCACCAGTGGCGACGAGCCGTCTTCCACGCAGTTGCGCATCTCCCACGTCGCGCGGTCCAGCCAGTCGTTGGCCGTGATGCCGTGGGTGTCGGGCGTCGTGCCGGTGAGGATGGTCGCGTGGCCGGGCGCCGTGAGCGTCGCCGCGTGGCGGTAATGGCATTGGGTGTAGTTCACCCCGTTCGCGAGCAGCCGGCGGAAACCGCCTTCGCCGAAATACGGGCCGAACTTCGCGAGATAATCCCCGCGGAACTGGTCGATCACGATCACCACCGCGAGCTTGGGCGGCTCGGCGGAAAACACCGCCGGGGCAAGGAGGGCGAAAAACGCCGCGAGGAACGTGAGGCGAGGGATCGGGGGCACGTTTCGGGGATGCCGGAAGCCCGCGGCGAGGCAAGCGCAGCCCTCGCGCCTGGCCGCGTTATTCACGGCGGCCAGCGGTTTCTTCCCGCCGTGCTCCCAGGAGCCCGTCTCGGCTGCTCTCACCGTTGCTCCTCGTTCTCGCCACGCCGCGCCTCGACCTTCTCGCCTCCGCTCGCCGTTGGGATTCCCGAGCCGGTTTGAGGGGCCGCCCGCGGCACTGGATTCACGCCCGACTTCGTCGCGGCACGGCGGCCCGATTCTTCGATCGCGTCGTTTCCGGATTGCCCCGCCGCGGCCGCGACGTGTGCTCGGCGGCTTTTCCTGATGTCCGCCGTCGCCGCCCCGGCCTCCACCCAGCCTCCGCCCAACGCCGACCACGTGCTCCGCCTCGCCGGCGAGCTCAACGTCAAGGTCTTCCAGGTCGCCGCCACGGCGCAGTTGCTCGCCGAGGGAGCCACCGTGCCGTTCATCGCGCGCTACCGCAAGGAGGCCACCGGCGAGCTCGACGAGGTGCAGGTGCTCGCCATCCGCGACCGCCTCGAGCAGATGCGGGCCGTCGACGAACGCCGCGCGTCCATCCTCGCCTCACTCAAGGAACGCAACCTGCTCACCGACGCCCTCGCCAAGGCGATCGCCGGCGCCGACACCCTCACCGCGCTCGAGGACATCTACCTGCCGTTCCGTCCGAAGAAACGCACCCGCGCCACCATCGCCCGCGAGAAGGGCCTTGAGCCGCTTGCCGACCTGCTGTTCGCCCAGGACGCCGCCACCGACGTCAACGCCGCCGCCCAGGCCCACGTCGGCCGTGAGTACGTGCCCGACGATGGCAAGAACCAGCCCGCGCGGATCGCTTCCGTCGATGAGGCCCTCGCCGGGGCGCGCGACATCATCGCCGAGCGCGTAAGCGACGACAAGGACGCCCGGGCCCGCCTCCGGGCGGTGTTCCAGAAGGACGCCGTGATCTCCACCAAGGTTCTCTCCGGCAAGGAGGCCGACCCCGAGGCCGCGAAGTTCAAGGACTACTTCGACTGGAGCGAGCCGCTCGCCAAGGCCCCGTCGCACCGCGTGCTCGCGATGCGACGGGGCGAAAAGGAGCTGTTTCTCATGCTGCGCGTGCAGTTGCCCGACGAGAGCGCGGCGTTCGCCGCCGTGCAGGCGCTTTTCGTCCGCGGCCGTAATCCCGCCGCCGACCAAGTCGTGCTCGCCGTCCAGGACGCCTGCAAGCGGCTCCTGTGCCCCGCGATGGAGACCGAGATGCGGCTCGAGTCCAAGAAGCGCGCCGACGAGGCCGCGATCCGCGTCTTCACCGGCAATCTCCGCGAGCTGCTCCTTGCCGCCCCGCTGGGCCAGCGCGCGGTCATGGCCATCGACCCGGGGTTCCGTACCGGCTGCAAGACCGTGCTCCTCGATCGGCAGGGAAAGCTGCTCCACAACGACGTCGTGTTCCCCGACCGCGATCCTTCCGAGGCGCGCGAGAAACTGCTCGGCTTCGTCAACTTCTTCAAGGTCGAGGCCATCGCCATCGGCAACGGCACCGCCGGCCGCGAGACCGAGGCGTTTGTCCGCACCCTCGGCCTGCCCGCCTCCATCCCGCTGGTGATGGTCAACGAGTCCGGCGCCTCGATCTACTCCGCCAGTGAGGTCGCCCGGGAGGAGTTCCCCGACCACGACCTCACGGTGCGCGGCGCCGTCTCCATCGGCCGCCGGCTCATGGATCCGCTCGCCGAGCTCGTGAAACTCGATCCCAAGTCGATCGGCGTCGGCCAGTACCAGCACGACGTCGAGCAGACCGCGCTCAAGCGTTCCCTCGACGACACCGTTGTCAGCGCCGTGAACGGCGTCGGCGTGGAGCTCAACACCGCGTCCAAGCAACTGCTCAGCTACGTCTCGGGGCTCAACGCCGCGACCGCCGCCGCGATCGTCGCGCGCCGCAACGAGAAGGGCGCCTTCCGTTCCCGCGCCGATCTGCGCGAGGTGCCGCGTCTCGGGCCGAAGGCGTTCGAGCAGGCCGCCGGCTTCCTCCGCATCCGCGATGGCGCCCACCCGCTCGACGGCAGCGCCGTCCACCCCGAGCGTTACGCGCTGGTCGAGCGCATGGCGGCCGACGTCGGCGCCACCGTTGGCGACCTGATGCGCGACGGGACGCTGCGCGCCCGCATTCGGCCCGAGAAGTACGTCACACCGGAGGTCGGCCTGCCGACGCTGAACGATATCCTCGCCGAACTCGCCAAGCCCGGCCGCGACCCACGCGAGAAATTCGAGGCGTTCAGCTTCACCGAGGGCGTGAACAAGCCCGGGGACCTGCGGCCCGGCATGAAACTGCCCGGCATCGTCACCAACGTCACGGCGTTCGGCGCGTTCGTCGACGTCGGTGTGCACCAGGACGGCCTCGTGCACGTGAGCCAGCTGGCCGACTCCTTCGTGAAGGACCCCGCCGAGGTCGTGAAGCCGCAGCAGAAGGTGATGGTCACGGTGCTGGAGGTTGATTTGCCGCGGCAGCGCATCGCGCTCTCCATGCGCAGCAATCCTGTGTTGGGCCCGAAGACTGCACCCGGCGCCTCCGGTCCTCGCACCAGTCCCGGGTCGCGTCCCGGCGGTGGTCCGCGGCCATCGGCCCCCGCCGCGCCGCTTCCGCCGCAAAACCTCTCCGGCGATTGGTTCAGCGCCGCGCTGAAGAAGAAGCGGTGAGGGCCGGGGAGGGACTAAGGGACAAGGGACTAAGGGACAAGGGACTAAGGGACGAGGGACTGAGGGACGAAAGGCGGACGCCGGAGCTTTTGAACAGGAAGGCCGGGGAGGGGAACAAAGGGGCGACCCGCCTCCGCCAAGCCTACGACGGGCAGCGTACCGAGCAGAGCAAACCGGTCATGGGTTAAGGGTACGATCGTCGCCGATCGCCTCTCGCCTATCGCCTTTAGCCCGGCTCGCTCTTACCGGTATTCGGCCAGCTCGAGGATCACGCCGTCGGGGTCGAGGAAGTAGAGCAGGGTCTTGTCGCCCGCGGCGAATTTCACGACGCCGGCGGGCACGCGCACCGGATCGCTGAAGAGCGTCACGCCTGCGGCCCGGAGTCGCGCGGCCATCGCCGCGATGTCGTCGACGCGGAACGCGAGGTGGCGCAACCCGTGGGTGTTGGCCCGCGAGGTCTCTGGGAGGACCGCTCCGGTCGGCGCCACGTACTGCAGCAGCTCGATGCGCGGCCCGCCGCCGGGCGCCTCCACGAACGCCACCAGCCCGCGTACGCCGCGCAAGCCGATGATCTCCTCGATCCACGCGCCTTCCATCACCACATCGGCCGTTTTCCGGAAGCCCAGCACCTCGGTGTAGAAACGCACCGAGCGCTCGAGGTCGGCCACCACGAGGTTGATATGGTCGATGCCGCGGATCACGGGCGCGGACCGTAGGGCCGCCGTCGTACGCCGCAAGGCGCTTCAATCCCGGCGCGGTGAGGCCGCGCCGGGAGGGATGGGGGAAAGCGAAGGGGAGTGGGGGAGACTGGATTTCCGAAACGGATTTTGCCTACGGAGTTCACGGAACGCGCGAAATTTTCAGACGATTGCCGCTGCCTGATCCGGTGTGCCGCTGCCTGGTCCGGTGTAGCCGCGGCTGTCAGCCGCGGACCATAACGAGGCCGGAGAACGAAATAGCTGCGCGGGGATCTCTGTCCTACTGGTCCGCGGCAGCAGCCGCGGCTACACGGCCTGATTCACCGATTACGATACCTAGAGCGTGAGCCGTTCTTCCCCGGGTCCCTGATGCCCGGATTCGCTCCCGTTCTCTGTGCCTCCGTGGCTCCGTGGTGAACGGTTGGTTGCTGTGCTGCCAAAGCACAGCGCCACGTTCCGGCTTTCCCTCCGTCGCGGGCTGCCTCATTTCCTGCGCCATGTCCCCGCTCGCCGACGCCTATTACACGAAGACGCTCGAGATGCTCGCCGTCGCCCGCGAGCGCAACGCCGCTACCATCGCGCGTCTCGCGCCGGTGCTCGGCGCCAGCATCGCGGGCGGCGGCATGGTCCACACTTTCGGCTCCGGCCACAGCGACATCATCGCCCGAGAGGTCGTCGGCCGCGCCGGCGGCCTGGTCTGCATCGGCTCCATCCCGGATCCCACCGCCGGCTTCATCGAGAACCTCGTCGGCTACGGCACCACCCTCGCCGAGCGTTACGACCGCCAGTACGGCCTGCGGGCCGGCGAGGTCGTCATCGTCATTTCCAACTCCGGGAAAAACTCCTCGCCCCTCGAGGTCGCGCATTACGCCAAGGGCAAGGGCTGCGTCGTCGTCGGGCTCTGTTCCGTCGCGATGTCGACCACCGCGCGCACCGTCCACCCCGCGGGTCGCAACCTCCACGCCGTCGCCGACCACGTGCTCGACAACGGCGGCGTGCCCGGCGACGCGATCATGGCGGTCAACGCGACCATCTCCAGCGGCCCCACCAGCACGTTCATCGGCTGCTCGCTCCTCAACTGGCTCATGCTCGCGACGATGGAGTGGCTCAACGAGCGCGGGCACCCGCTGCCCGTGCTCCGCAGCCAGAACGTGCCCGGCGCCATCGAGCACAACCGCGCCGTCGGCGAGAAGTACAAGCTCCGTCTGAGCAAGCAGCTCGCCTGAGGATCAACCGGCCCGCCGAAGCCCGTGCACCCACGCCTGAACCCAGCGCGGACTTTTTTCACCACGGAGGCACGGAGACACCGAGTGGAAACGAAGGGTATGCTCGCGGAGGGTTCGTCTCCGTGGACTCCGTTTCCTCCTGTTTCAAACCAGCCAACAGGAGCAAACGGAGGTAACGGAGAGAAGGCGGGGAGTTCCATGTTCCGCCTAGTCCGCAGTGCGATACCTCAGAATCGGGTGGTTTCGGAGCGAAACCCATCGGTGGAGCTATCTTCGCATTTATCCGCGTGGTCCGCGAAATCCGCGGTTAAAAATCTGGTGCTTTCGGAAACGCCGGCGGCAGTCAGGTCGACGACATCATCCGCGGCAGCCCGCCTCAGGCGGGTGAACCCTCCTCAGGCGGGCAAGCAGCCGCGGCTACCACGAGCCCTCCTTATCCGTGTCGATCCGTGTCCATCCGTGGTTACTCACCCGCGGAGCGAGTCGGGAGCGCGTTGCGACCCGAGGCTCGACTCCTCGACCTAGCGCTTTGGTTGCCGCTCCGCCGCGTCACCTGAACCAACCCCCCTTTCACCATGGAATTCCGGATCGGCATCGACGGTGGCGGCACCAAGACGGAGGGCATCCTGCTCGACGCCACCGGCGCGATCGTCGCCCGACACGTTGGCCCGGGCTGCAATCCCAATGTCGCCGGGCCTGCCGCCGCCCGCGCGGTCGTGGTCGGTGTGATCGACGCGCTCCGCGCCGAGGCGCGTCGTTTGGCGCTCGGCGCCAGCATCACCCGCACGCACCTGTACTCCGCCGGCAACCGCTCCTTCTGGAGCGAGACCGTCGCCACGTTCACGGATTGCGGGCGCACGTTCTCGGCCGATGACTCGCATCCCGTGCTCGAGCTCGCGACCGGCGGGCAACCCGGCCTCGTGTTGCACGGCGGCACCGGATCG
>CAIUOU010000082.1 GCA_903900845.1 uncultured Opitutia bacterium | reverse complement strand
GAAGGACCTCGGCTGGAACGTCGTCCTCCGCGAACCCGCCGGAACCGGCAAACACTTCGGCGGCGTCAACGCCATCGAGTTCCACCCCGATGGCTCGATGACCGGCTACGCCGATCCGCGGCGCACGAACGTCGCGGCGGGATTCTGATCACGTCTCGGGCGGGGACGTTGCTCCGCGTCGCAGTCGAGCTGGTTTGACTCGGCTGGGAGCGGGCGAATCCTTTCCGCGTCCCCATGCCGCCCCGCCGCCTCCTGACGCTGCTGACGCTGCTCGCGCCCTTGGTTTCCACGGCCGGAAGGGCCGCGACGCCGGTCAACTTCAACCGCGAGATCCTGCCGATCCTGTCGGACGCCTGCTTCCATTGCCATGGTCCGGACGCGGCGACCCGCGAGGCCAAGCTCCGGCTCGATGAGCGTGACGGGCTTTTCCGCACCCGCGACGGTGTGACGGTGGTGAAGCCGGGTGACGCCCGTGCGAGCGAGCTTTTCCTGCGGATCATCAGTCAACACGAGGACGAGGTGATGCCGCCGCCGAAGGCGACGCGGAAGCTCACTCCGGCCGAGGTCGATCTTTTGCGCCGCTGGATCGAGGCGGGGGCCCCGTGGGGCGGGCATTGGGCGTACGAAGCGCCACGTCGTCCCGCGGTGCCCGCCGGCTTCGGTTCGCATGCGGTTGATGCGTTTGTGCGCGAGCGGCTGGCGAAGGAGAAACTGACGCCCGCCCCGGAGGCGGGGCCGGCCGCTTTGGTGCGGCGCGTGTCGCTCGATCTCACCGGCCTGCCCCCGACAGAGGAAGAGCTGGGGGCGTATCTTTCCGACCGCGCGCCGGGCGCTTACGAGCGCGCCGTCGACCGCCTGCTGGCTTCGCCGCGTTACGGGGAGCGGTGGGCGTGGGACTGGCTCGATGCGGCGCGTTACGCCGACACGAACGGATTCCAGGGAGATCCCGAGCGCACGATGTGGCCCTGGCGCGACTGGGTGGTGAACGCGCTCAACGCGAACATGCCCTTCGACCGGTTCTCGATCGAGCAGCTCGCGGGCGATCTTCTGCCGGAGGCGACCAGCGAGCAGAAGATCGCGAGCGGTTTCCACCGGAACAACATGTTCAACGGGGAGGGCGGCCGCATCGCGGAGGAAACCCGCGTGGAGAACGTCTTCGACCGCGTCGAGACCACCGGCGCGATCTGGCTCGGCCTGACGCTGTCCTGCGCGCGGTGCCACGACCATAAGTACGACCCGGTTTCGCAGAAGGACTACTACGCGCTCTACGACATCTTCAACCAGATGTCGGAGACGGGGCGCAACAGCGGCGGCCAGATCGCTCCGCTGCTGGATCTTTCCACCGCGGAGGAGTTGGCGGCGGTCAAGCGCGCCAACGCGGCGTTTGAAGCCACCGCGAAACGCGTCGAACAATTCGAGCTCCGCAAGTTTCCGCGTCCGGACGGCAAGCCGCTGGTTGAGTCGGACGCGGCGAAGCTGCCGGGCAATCTGCCGAACTACATCGCGCGCACCGAGCCGAAGCGCCGCGGCGTGGACGCGTTGCTCGAGGCGGTTTCCTATTTCGAGGAACATGACAAGGAGTACGCCGCGCTGCTGAATGAACTGCTGGAGGGTGCCCGCGAGCGATCCGCGGCACAGGGGCGCATCACCAAGGTGATGATCATGGACCAGCTCCCGGAACCCCGGGAGACCACCATCCTCGCCCGGGGTAATTACGAGGCGAAGACCGACGTCCGGGCCTACGGCGCGGTTCCGGCGTTGTTCCGGAGGGAAAGCGCCGAGCCGGGGCCGGCCAACCGGATCAACCGCCTCGAGCTCGCGCGCTGGTTGGTGTCTCCGGGAAATCCGCTGGCCGCGCGCGTGACCGTCAACCGGGCCTGGCAGGCCTTCTTTGGCACGGGTTTCGTGAAAACCCCGGAAGATTTCGGCGTGCAGGGTGAACCGCCCTCGCACCCGGAACTGCTCGACTGGCTGGCGACCGAGTTCGTGGCCTCGGGCTGGGACCTGAAGCGCCTGCACCGCCTGATCGTCACGAGCGCCACTTACCGTCAATCCTCCCGCGCCGGAGCCGAGTTGCGGGAACGCGATCCCGACAACCGCCTGTTCGCGCGCGGCCCGCGTCACCGCCTGCCCTCGTGGATGATCCGTGACCAGGCGCTAGCCGCGGCGGGTCTGGTGAACCTCGCGATGGGCGGCCCCTCCGTGCGGCCCTACCAGCCCGCGGGCATCTGGGAGGAAGCCACGTTTGGGAAAAAGACGTATGTGCAGGACCATGGGGACGCCCTTCACCGCCGCAGCCTCTACGTGTTCTGGCGGCGTATCGTCGGCCCCACGACGTTCTTCGACTCCGGTTCTCGACAAGTCTGCACGGTCAAGGTGCCGATCACCAACACCCCGATGCACGCGTTGGTGACGCTCAACGACCCCGCCTACGTCGAGGCCGCGCGCGTGCTGGCGCAGCGGGTACTCTCCGGGCAGGGTGACGATGCAACGCGTCTGGCACGGGCTTTCCGGCTCGCCACGGCGCGGCCGCCGACGGCGGCGGAAGCGGGCATTCTGGCCGGTCGTCTGGCGGCGGTGCGCGCGCAGTTCGCGTCCGACCGTCCCGCGGCGGAGAAACTCGCGGCGGCTGGCGAGGCGGCGCGGTCATCCGGACTAGATTCCGTGGAGCATGCGGCGTGGACGGCGTTGTGCTCGCTCCTGCTCAACCTCGACGAAGTGCTTTCCAAGGAGTGAACGCCATGACGCCCATGAATCCCCTTGCGGAGGCCAGCGCGCATCACACCCGCCGGCAGTTCTTCGGCCGCTCGGCGCTCGGAATCGGCACCGCCGCGCTCGCGTCCTTGCTGGGGCGCGACGCGCTCGCGGCCACCGGCCGCCGGGGCGTGCCGGGTTTGCCGCAGTTGCCGCATCTTCCCGCCAAGGCGAAGCGCGTGATCTATCTGTTCCAGAACGGCGCGCCGTCCCACGTCGATCTGTTCGACTACAAGCCGGCCCTCCGCCAATGGCACGGCAAGCAGATCCCCGACGCGGTCGCCGGCGGAAAGCGCTTCTCCACGATGACCGGCAACCAGACCGCGCGGCCGGTGTTGGGCGAGATCACGAAGTTTGCCCAGCACGGCAGCAGCGGCGCGTGGGTGTCGGACTTCCTGCCCAAGACCGCGGCGATCGCCGATGATCTCTGTTTCATCAAGTCGATGCACACCGAGGCGGTGAACCACGCCCCGGCGATCACGTTCTTCATGACCGGCTCCGAGATGGCCGGTCGCCCGTCGATGGGCTCATGGCTCACTTACGGCCTCGGCAGCGAGACGGAGGATCTGCCGGCGTTTGTGGTGATGACCTCCCGCGACAAGGAGGCCAGCTGCGGGCAGATTTTCTACGACTTCTACTGGGGCAGCGGCTTTCTGCCCTCGAAGTACCAGGGCGTGGCGTTCCGCGGCAGCGGTGATCCTGTGTTGTACCTCTCGAACCCCGCGGGCCTCAGCCGCGAGGTGCGGCGCGGCGTGCTCGACGACCTCGCGCGGCTCAACGAGATCAAGCGTCAGGATTTCGGGGACCCCGAGATCGCGACGCGCATCGCGCAATACGAGATGGCCTACCGGATGCAGACCAGCGTGCCGGAGCTGACTGATTTTTCCAAAGAGTCGCCCGCCACGCTCGCGATGTACGGTCCGGATGTGCGCAAGCAGGGCACCTTCGCCTACAATTGCCTCATGGCGCGCCGCCTCGCCGAACGCGGCGTACGTTTCATCCAGGTGATGCACGCGGGCTGGGACCAGCACCGCAACCTGAACTCACAACTGAAGATCCAATGCGAGGACACTGACGCCCCGTCGGCCGCGCTCGTGCGCGACCTCAAGCAGCGCGGGCTGCTCGAGGACACGCTCGTGATCTGGGGCGGCGAGTTCGGGCGCACGCCGTTCCTGCAGGGTAAGATAGAGGAGACCAAGCAGTGGGGCCGCGACCACCACCCGTACGCGTTCTCGCTCTGGATGGCGGGTGCCGGCGTGAAACCTGGCATGAGTTACGGCGCCTCGGACGAGTTCGGCTTCAACGCCGTCGAGAATAAGGTCCACGTGCACGACTTCCAGGCCACGGTGCTGCACCTCCTGGGGGTCGATCACGAGCGGCTCACCTTCAAGTTTCAGGGCCGTAACTACCGCCTCACCGACGTGCACGGGCACGTGGTGAAAGGCGTCCTCGCCTAGTGCCGGAGGCGCAGATCAGCCCGGTGGCGATTCTCCGGACGCCGTTCGCGGGGAAGTTTGGTGTGCCGCGGCAGGGCGGTCTGGTGCCGGCCGCGGAGGGCAGGGTGGAGTTTCTGCCCGCCTTTGCGGCTCCGGAGTTCACCCGCGGGCTCGAGGCGTTTTCCCATGTCTGGCTCGTGACGGGATTCCACGGCAACCCGCCGTGGAGCGGCAGCGCGGTGGTGCGGCCGCCGCGGCTGGGCGGCAATGAACGGGTGGGGGTCTTCGCCTCCCGTTCACCCAACCGGCCCAACGGACTGGGGCTGTCCTTGGTCCGCCTGCTGGCCGTGGAGCCGGGTGCATTGCGCGTCGCGGGGATCGACGCGATCGACGGCACGCCCGTCTACGACGTGAAGCCCTACCTGCCGTGGTGCGAGGCGGTTCCGGAGGCACGGGCCGATTGGGCGCTGGCCGCGCCGGCGCCGCGGCCCGCGGACGCGGTGATCGTGCCGCAGGCGATTGCGGAGCAGCTCGGCGCCGGGACCACCGAACTCGTTCGGCAGGTGCTCTCCTTTGATCCGCGGCCGGCGTACCAGGACGAGGCGGGCCGGATTCACGGCATGACCCTTGCCGGTTGGAACGTGCGTTGGCGCACGGAGACTCACGGGACGGTCGCGGTTGTTTCCGCGGAGCGCGTCCCAAGCGACGCGTCCTCCGGCTCAGAAGGCGCCTAGGATCAGTCCGGGCGCGACCCCGAACACGATGATCGCGACCGCGGCGACACCGAGTGCCAGGCGGGCGGCGGGCGGGATGAAGATTTTCGCGGCGCCATTCTTCGGCGCCGCGACGAAGGCCTGTTTCAGGATCAGCAGGTAATAGTACAGCCCCACGGCGCCCATCGCGATCGCCAGAAAGGCAAGCCAGCCGGTCGGGCCTGTGAGTCCGCCGGCGCGCAGGGCGTCGGCAAAGACCGCGAATTTTCCAAGGAATCCGGCCAACGGCGGAATGCCGGCTAGGGACAGGATGTAGATCGCGAGGCAGCCCGCGAGGAACGGTGACCGTCGGTGGAGCCCCGCGAGATCCTCGATTCGCTGGGAAGGACCCGCCGCCTCGAGGGCGGCGATGACGCCAAACGCGCCTACGGTCGCCAGTCCGTAGGTGACGGCGTAGTAGACGACCGAGCCTGGGGATCGTCCGGCCACCATCACCCCGAGCAGGAGCGCGCCGGCGTGGGAGATCGCGGAATAGGCGAGCAGGCGGCGGACGTTGGACTGCGCGAGGGCGGCCACGTTGCCGAGCACCAGCGAGGCCGCAGCGAGGATCGCGAGCACCGGCAGCCACGTGGCCGCGACCGGCGCGCCGATTCCCGCCCAGAGCAAACGGGCGAAAAAAGCGACGCCGGCGAGCTTTGAGGCTGAGGCGATCAGCGCGGCGGATCCGACCGGCGCGCCTTCGTAGACGTCGGGCGCCCAGAGGTGAAACGGAGCGGCGGCCGCCTTGAAGCCGAACGCGACCAGGACCATCACGAGCGCGACCACGAGCAGCGCGGACGGCGGTTGCGCGGCCAGTTGGCGTGCGATTTCGGGGAAGGCGATCGAACCGGTCAGGCCGTAAAGCAGGCTGAAGCCGAAAAGCATGAAGGCGGCGGAAACCCCGCCGAAGAGGAAATACTTCAGTCCCGCCTCGGCGGACTCCGGCCGCGTTTTGTCAAAGCCGGCCAGCACGTAGAGCGAGAGGCTGGCGAGCTCGAGCGCCAGAAAAGCGAGCAGGAGCTGGTTCGAGGCCGCCATCAGGGTGAAGCCCGCGGTGGCGAAAAGGATGAGCGCGAGATATTCGGCCGCATTCGCGAGGCGGGAGAGATTTCCGGCCAGCGCCACCGTCAGTAGCGCGAGTCCGATCACTCCTAGGCGGGTGACCAGCGTCAGGCGGTCGAGGGCGAAAACCCCTCCGAACGCCGCTCCGTCCGTTCCGGCGCGCACCGTGGCCCACGCGGAGGCGGCGAGCGCCATGAGCGCCAAGGCGGTCGCGGCGCCCCGTCGCGCGGCGGCCGGCCGGCTGGCCGGGGCCGCGAGGTCGATCGCGAGCACGAGCAGGGCGCCGAGCGTGAGGCAGCCCTCCGGCAGGAGTGCTCGCCACAGCTCGACGTAGGAAACGCCGTTCACGGCTGACCGCCCTTCAGCGCGGCCTGCATCAGCGGGGATTGCAGCGCGGGGTTGATCCAGTCCAGCAGCAGGTCCGGCCGAAGTCCGATCAGCAGTGTCGACGCGAGCAGCAGCACGGCGCCGGCCTTTTCGGGCCAGGTAACCGGTGCAAACGGAAGACCATCGCCCGGAGCCGAGTCCGCGGCGGCCGTGGTGCGACCGAAGAACGAGATTTGCACGACCCGCAGGGTGAAGGCGGCCGCCACCAAAATGCCAGCCGCGGCGAATAGCGCCCAGATCGGGGATGCTTTCCACGTGCCGATCAGGATCGCGAGCTCGGCGGGGAAACCGCTGAAGCCGGGCATGCCCATCGACGCCATGCCGGCGAGGACGAAGACCACGGCGCCGAAGGGCAGCAGGCGGTGCAGGGGCATGGCCTGCAGTGCTTCGAGACGGCGGGTGTGCGTCCGGTCGTAGACGATCCGGCCCGCCACGGCGAAGAGGAGGCCGGCGATCACACCGTGGGAGAACATCTGCAGCACGGCGCCGCCGACCGCCTGCGGGGTGGCGGCGGCCAGGCCGAGGAGCACGAAGCCCATGTGGCTCACGCTCGAGTAGCCGATGACGAACTTGAAGTCGTCCTGTACCAGCGCGACCAGTCCCGCGTACAGGATTCCGGCGATAGCGAGCCACGCGATGGCCGGTTGCCACCACGCCAGCGCCTCGGGGAAGAGCGGCATCGCGACGCGCAGGCAGCCGTAAGCCCCGAGTTTCATCACCACCCCGGCGAGCAGCATCGAGGCGGCGGTGGGCGCGGCCACGTGGCCGGTCGGCGCCCACGTGTGGAAGGGGAAAAGACCCGCCAGCACCGCGAATCCAAGGAACAGCAGCCCGAACATCGCCAGTTGGTCATTTTTCGGGAAACGAGCCGCGGCCGCCGCCAGATCGGCCAGCGCGAAGCTCTTGCCGCCCGCGGCCGCGAAGACCCACAGCATGCCGCCGAGCACAAGCGCGCTGCCGGCGAACGAGTAGAGCACCAGCTTCATCGCTCCGTACTCGCGGTTCGTGGAGCCCCAGATCGCGATCAGGAAATACTTCGGGACGATCGCGATCTCGTAGAAGACGAAGAGTAGGAACGCGTCCGCGCTCAGGAACACGCCGTACACGCCGCCGATCAGGGTCAGGTACAGCGCGAAAAATTCGCCCGTCCGTTCCTCGATGTTCCACGAGAAGAGCACGCCCGCCGTCGCCGCGATGCCGGTCAGCAACACGAGCGTCAGGCTGATGCCGTCGGCGGCGAGATGACATCGTGCGCCCAGCTGCGGGATCCACGGCAGGTCGAGAATCGTCTGCATCCCGGGCCCCGGCGTGAAGCGCGTCGCGGCGAGCAAAGCCGCGGCCAGACCGGCGAGCGTAGCCACCAGACCTACGCGCCGGGCGAGCGCCGCGGAGCGCGTTCCCGCGTCCAACGCGAGGATCGCGCCCGCGAACGAGAAGAGGATGGTCCACGGCAACGCGTTCATGGCGGGGTGAGCTGACCGGCCCAGGCCGTGACGAGCGGGTTGATCAACCCCGCGAGGAGCTGCGGGTAAACGCCCAGGATTACCATCAGCGCCGTCGCGGGTAGCAGCGGCACGGCCTCTGCGAGCGTCAGGTCCTTGAAGCCCGGAGTGGCGCCCACCACCGGCCCATGGAACACCCGCTGCCAGAAGGTCAGCAGGAAAATCGCCGTCGCCAGCAGCCCAAGTGCCGCGATCGCGGCCGCCCACGGGGCCAGCCCGAAAACGCCGCGGAAGATGAGAAATTCGCCGACGAAGCCGTTCAGACCCGGCAGGCCGAGCGAGGAGAACATCGCCACCCCGGTGAGCGCGGCGAATAAGGGCGCGACGGTACGGACGCCGCCGAAGTCATCGACTCCACGCCGGTTGCCGGAGCGTTCCTCGAGGACGCCCACGCAGAAGAAGAGCGCCGCGGCGGAGAGTCCGTGATTGAACATCTGCAGGAGCGTGCCGCTCAGCGCCGCCGTGGCGGCCTCGCTGAACGCGCCGGATTTTCCGCTCGCGTGCGCGACTGCAAACAGAGCGAGCAGGCAGTAGCTGAGGTGGTTGACCGACGAGTAGGCCACCATCCGCTTCAGGTCCGTCTGACGCATCGCCCCCCATGCGCCGAGCAAGACGCCACCGAGCGCGAGGACCATCAGCCAGGGAGCGGCCGCCTGCAGTTCCCGCGGGAAGATCGGCCAGAGGATACGCAGGAAACCGTAGACGCCCATCTTGGACATCACGGCGGTCAGGAACATCGATGCGCCGGTCGGGGCCTCCGCGTAGGCCGGGGGCAGCCACGTGTGGAATGGCCAGAGCGGAACCTTCACCGCGAGCCCGAGGAGCACGCCGAGGAAGACCGCCTGGAGCCACCACGAGCCGTCCCCGCCAAGCTTGCGGGCGAGGGAGCCGTCCGCGCCGAGTTGCGCGAGCTGCTGGAAATCGAAGGTGCCCGCCGCGCTGAAGAGCGAGGCGAAGCCGAGCAGCAGGAAGGCGCTGCCGCCGATGGTGTAGATGACAAACTGGTAGGCCGCGCGGGTCGCGCCCGGTCCGCCCCAGATTTTGATCAGGAAGTAGGCGGGGATGAGGCTGAGCTCCCAGAAGATGAACCAGTGGAAAAAATCGAGCGCCAGGAACACCCCGAGCGCGGCACCCTGCAGCGTAAGAAAAAAGGCCGCGAATCCGCGGAATTCTCCGGAGCGGAAGCTCGCGCCCAGTGCCGCGGGCGCCACCAGTCCCGTCAGGAGTACGAGAATCAGGCTCAGGCCGTCGAGTCCGAGGTGATAATTGACGTTGAGTGCACCGATCCACGCGTGCTTTTCCACGAATTGCGGCGCCGTGCGTGCAGGATCGAATCCGCGCAGCAGCGCCAGAGCCACCGCGAGCGTTGAGAGGCTGGCCGCGAGTGCGAAGCGGCGATGCGCGGCTTCCGACAGCCGGGGAAGCAGCGCGAGGGCCGCCGCGCCGAACCAGGGCAGGAACACCAGCAGGGAAAGCAGGGGCAGGCGGCTCATCGGCGTACTCCCAGCAGCACGGCGAGCGCGATCAGGGTGAAGCCGATCGCGATGTAGCGAAGGTAGCTGTGGGTATCGCCGCTCTGCCCGCGCGAGTAGGCCCGACCGCCGGAGCGCAGGCCACCGCTTGCCGCGTCGAACCCGCCGTTGATCAGGTTCTCATCGGTCTCGCGGGTGACCTGCCCGGTGAACAGGCCGAGTCCCGCCAGCAGGCGCACAGTTCCATCCCAGACCCGGCGGTCGAGGGCGTCAGCGAAAGCGGCGGTCCATGCGTTGAGGCGCCCGACAGTCGCAGCGTAGAGCTCGTCAAATCCGAGCCGGTCGGCCAGCGCGGCGAAAAGTCGCGGGGCGCGGCGCTCCACCGGGTCCGCTTCACCGGCGCTGGAACGGGGAATTCGCGCGTAGAGTGCCCAGCCGGCGCCCAGTCCCGTTGCGACAAGGACGATGGAAACCGCCATCAGGCCAAAGCCGCCGGGTTCCGTCGCGAAGGTCGGGTCCAGCGTGCGCTGCAGCCAGGGCCACCACGGTGTGCCGATGAAACCTAGCAATGCCGCGCAAACGGCGAGCAGCACCAGAGGCACGGTCATCACTGCGGGGCTCTCTTGCGCGCGGGCGGCACCTTCACCGCGCGGAGTCCCGAGAAAAACCTCCGCGACGAGGCGGGTCGTGTAGAAGGCTGTGAGCACGACCGCGATGAGCCCCGCGGCGAACGGTAGCTGGGACACGCTCCAGCCGTGCGCCGCGTGCAGGATGGCCTCCTTGCTCCAGAAGCCGGAGAACAGGAACGGCACGCCGGCCAGCGCCATCATGCCGACGGCGAACGTCGCGAAGGTCACCCGCAACGGCGCGCGCAAACCGCCGAGCCGGCGGATGTCCTGCTCGTGGTGCGCGGCGTGGATGACCGAACCGGCGCCGAGGAAGAGCAGGGCCTTGAAGAAGGCGTGCGTGAGCAGATGGAAGATCGCGGTGACCCACGAGCCGACGCCGAGCGCGAGCATCATGTAGCCGAGCTGCGAGACCGTGGAGAATGCCAGGATGCGTTTGATATCGTTCTGGCCGACGGCGATCACCGCGCCGAGGAGGGCGGTGATCGCGCCGATCGTGGCGACGACGCTCAACGCGTGGAGCGGGGCCGAAGGCAGCGTGAGATCCGCCGCCAGCAGCGGATAGACGCGCGCGATGAGGAAGACGCCGGCCGCGACCATCGTCGCGGCATGGATGAGCGCCGAAACCGGGGTGGGGCCCTCCATCGCGTCGGGCAGCCACACGTGCAGCGGGAACTGGCCCGACTTGCCCGCGGCGCCGCAGAAGATCAGCAGCCCGATCGCGGTGGACACGGCGAGACCGCCGACTGTGGTTTGGGCGGAGAGTGCCGCGAGCGGGCCCGCTTCGAGCACACCCTCGCCGCCGTCGAAGAACAGCAGCGAGCCGGTGGCATCGTAGAGCCAGAGCAGACCGACCAGCAGCCCGAGGTCGCCGATGCGCGTGGTGATGAAGGCCTTTTTTGCCGCGGCGGCCGCCGAGGGCTGGTGGAACCAGAAGCCGATCAGCAGGTAGGAGGCGAGACCGACCAGCTCCCAGCAGATGAAGAGCAGGAGCAGGCTGTTGGCGACGAGGAGGCCGAGCATCGCCGCGCCGAACAGACTGAGGAAGCAGAAGAACTGTTTGAAGTTGGCGTCCTCCGCCATGTAGCCGGCGCTGAAGATAAAGATCAGCAGCCCGACGAGGGTCACCATCACGCCCATCAGCGCAGTCAACGGGTCCAGCAGCCAGCCGAGGCGCAACGCCCCGTGCCCGAGGTCGAACCACGCGAAGTTGTGGACCGCGTGGACGGCAGGGTCGCGGAGCGCGGTGACGAGCGCGCCGCACGAAAGCAGGAACGAGATCGCCATCGCCGCGATCGCGGAGCCGGCGGTCGTGCGCCGAGCGGTGCGGGGGGCGAAGGCGCCGATGCCGGCCGCGAGCAGCGGCAGCGCCGGGATCAGCCAGAGAAGATGGGCGGGTACGCGCATGGCTTCAGCCGCGCAGATGGTTCGCCTCCTGCAGCCGGATGTTCCGCTGGTGCCGGTGGACGGCGATCACCAGTGCAAGGCCGACCGCCGCCTCAGCGGCGGCGATCGCGATCGCGAATAAGACAAACAGGACGCCGGTGCCCTCGGCGGGGGCCGGGCCGAAACGCCAGAAGGCGATCAGGTTGATGTTGCCCGCATTGAGCATCAGCTCGACGCCGAGCAGCACCAGGATCGAGTTGCCGCGGGATAGCGCGCCGATCAGCCCCACGCAGAAGAGGGCGCTGGAAAACAGCAGGCACAGATGGAGCGGGGAAAGGTTCATCGTGGGTCCTCCCGGTCACCCGGCCGACCCGGCGCGGCGATGACGACCGCGCCCAGCAGGGCGACGGTGAGCAGCGCGCCGACGACGACGAGGGAGGCCGCGTGCGGTCCCATCAATTGAAGTCCGAGTTCCCGCACCGTGAACGCCAACGGCGGCTTGGCGGCCGTCCGCAATGGCGAGCCGACGATCGCTCCGACCAGCACGCCGAGAACGGAGCCGCCGGCGATGAGCGCGGGCAGGAGTCGGCCGGCGGAGGCCGGTGAAACCGCGCCCTCATCCCGCGACGGGCGCGTGAGCAGGACGGCGAAGAGCACCACCATCGAGATGGCGCCGACGTAGACGAGCACCTGGGCGAACGCCAGGAACTCGGCTCCGGCCCAGAGGTAGAACGCCGCGACACCGGCCCAGCTGGCGCCCAGCAAAAGCGCGCTGCGGACCAGGTTGCGCAACGCCATCGCGACCGCCGCGGTGGCGACGGTGAGGAACGCAATGAGGAGGAAGGCGAGGCTCACAGGGGTTCAGGCGTAGCGGTACGTGCGTGGTCCGAGGCCGGCGCTGAGCCGCCGGCCGAGCACGAGGAATGGACCGAGGACCAGCGTGCCGGCGACGAGCCAGCGGGCGAAGGCGAGCGGGCCGGCCCAGCCCGAGGAGAGAACCCAGAACGCGGCCGTGAACAGGTTCACGAGCGCGAGCGGCACGAGGAATTTCCAGGCGAGGCGCGTGAGTTGGTCGATGCGCAGCCGCGGGAACGTCGCGCGGATCCACATGAACACGAACAGGAGCGCGAGGAGCTTGGCCGCGAACCAGCCGTAGGACGGGATGAACGCGAGGGCGGGAATCGGTGCCTGCCAGCCGCCGAGGAAAAGCGTCACGCCCATGCCGCTCAGCGCGCACATCCCGAAGTATTCGGCCATGAAGAACAGGGCGTACTTGAAACCGGAGTACTCGGTGAGGTGGCCGGCGATCAGCTCGCTTTCCGCCTCGGGGAGATCGAACGGCGAGCGGTTGGACTCGGCCAGCGCGGCGACGAAAAAGATGAGGAACCCTGCGAATCCCCACGGCGTGAACACGTGCCACTGCGGGAAGACGCCAAAGAGCCAGGTTCCCTGTTGCTCGACGATCTCGCTCGTGGAGAGCGAGCCGGCGACCAGCACCACCGGCACGATGGACAGCAGCAGCGGCAGCTCGTAGCTGATCAGTTGCGCGAGCGCGCGCATCGCGGCGAGGAGCGAGTATTTGTTCCGGCTCGCCCAACCCGCCATGAAGATGGCGAGCTCGGTCGCCGCACCGGCGGCGAAGAAGTACAGCACCGCCGCGTCGAGTTCCACCGGCAACAGCGCGCGGCCGTAAGGGATCACCGCGAAGGTCAGGATGGAAAACGCGAGCAGCGCCACCGGGGCGAGGAAGTGCAGCACGCGGTCGGCGCCGCGCGGGACGATGTCCTCCTTCGTGAGCATCTTGATGCCGTCGGCCAGCGGTTGCGCGAGGCCGTAGGTCCGGATGCCGAGAAACGGGAGCGGCGCGCGGTTGGGGCCGGGGCGGTTCTGCACGCGACCGAGGATTTTGCGCTCAGCCAGCGTGAGCAGCGCAAAGAGCGTCGCGAACACCACGAAGATCGCGACGATCGAAAGGAGGCTGTTGGCCAGCCAGCGCCACGACTCCGGCAACCAGCTGGTGCACGCGTCCCGCAGCGCGACGGGCAATCGCTCGAGCAACGGCAGCGCGTTCGCGGGGTGGGCGCTCATGCGTCGGGCGGCGGGTTTGCCGGAGCCGGATTGGCCGGAGTATCCGGAGCGGAGGCGGGTGGAGGAGCCGCGGGCGCAGGGGATATTGCGGAGTCCTGGGCAGTCGCGGCGGTTGCTGGAGTTGCGGTGGTGGCGGCGGCTTTCGGCGCCGGCGCGGCCTTGGCGGCCTTCGCTGCGGCCTGCTTCGCCTTCTGTTCCGCGAGTGCGGCGTCGACGCCCGCTGCCTCCGTCGGGTGGATCTGGTGGTAGTATGCGTTCGACTTCGAGAGGTCTTCCCGGTGCAGCAGCAATCCGCCGAAGCGGTTCCGCGTCGCTATCTCGTACTCCTGGTCCATCTTGATCGCATCGAACGGGCAGACCTCGACGCAGATCTGGCAGCTGATGCAGACGGAGATATCGAGGTCGAAGACCTTCGGTCGCCTGAGCGCCTTACCCTTCTCGTCGCGCTCCATCACGATGTAGATGCACTGCGGCGGGCACTCCTTCTCGCAGATCTGGCAGGCCACGCAGCGCAGCGTACCGTTGGGGTCGGCGGGGTCGTCGTGGACGAGGAACGGGAAGTTGCGGTAGTTCTCGGGCAGCTTGGTGCGCTGCTCGGGATACTCGGTCGTGACGTAGCGCGCCGGGTCGTGAAAGCTGCCGGCGAGGTTTTTCGCGGTGACCGCGAGGCCTTGGAGAAGTCCGGAGCCGAGCATGGGAAAAGGGTCAGCGGTCGACTTCTCCGAGCACGATGTCGACGCTGCCGAGGATGACGACGGCGTCGGCTACGGTCTGGCCGAGGCACATGTCCTCGAGCACGGTGAGGTTGATGAACGAGGGCGGGCGCACGCGGTAGCGGTACGGGTTGGGGCCGCCGTCGCTGATGAGGTAGAAACCGATCTCGCCTTTCGGGCCCTCGATGCGGCCGTAGGCCTCGCCCGCCTTCGGACGCAGGCCGCGGTTCTTGGCCTTCGCATCGATGATCGGTCCCGCGGGCAGGTCGCGCAGCGCCTGCTGCAGGATGCGGATCGATTCCCGCATCTCGAGGACCCGGATCATGTAGCGATCGTAGGTGTCGCCGTGGTCGCCGAGCGGCACGCGGAATTCGAAGCGCGGATAGAAACCGTAACCGTCGACCTTGCGGAGGTCGTAGTCGACACCGCAGGCGCGCAGCATCGGGCCGGTGGCACCGGCGTTCACCGCGAGATCGGGTTGCAACACGCCGACGCCCTGGGTGCGGGCCATCAGGATCTCGTTGCCGGTGATAAGCGCCTCATACTCGTCGAGAAAGCGGCCGTAGCCGTCGACGAGGCGCGCGGCTGCCGCGAGCCACCCCGGGGTGGGGTCGACGCGGCAGCCGCCGAAGCGTTGGTAATTGCACATCATCCGGGAGCCGCTGAGCGCCTCGAAGAGGTCGAGGATGTGCTCGCGCTCGCGGAAGGCGTACATCAGCGGTGTGCCCGAGCAGCCGGTGTCCTGGAGTAGAAATCCCGCGAGGCAGGTGTGGTTGAGCAGGCGGGTGAGCTCAGCGAGGATGATGCGGAGGTACTCGGCGCGCTCCGGAACCGGCTGGCCGGAAAGCTTCTCGACCGCGAGGGCGTAGGCCCAGTTGTTCGTCATCGAGTTCAGGTAATCGAGCCGGTCGGTGTACGGCATCGACCCGAGGTAGGTGGTGTTCTCGCCGAGCTTCTCGTGGTTGCGGTGCAGGTACCCGAAGACCGGCTTCAGCTTCACGACGGTCTCGCCGTCGAGCGTGACCATCATGCGGAACACCCCGTGGGTCGAGGGATGGTGCGGCCCCATCGAGACCTCGAGCAGGTCGCCGTGGAACGGATCGTTCACCGCGCGAACCGTCGTGCCCGGCGCGGCGGAGAGCCCCGCGAGTTCACCGGCGGCGCTCATGGGGTCGATTCCTCCTCCGGCGCCGCGGGCGGGGCCGGGTAATGGCGGCGGGCTTTGGTCAGCACCGCGTCGTGGGGCGTGGGTTCCCACTCGTAGTCGTCGGGCTCAACGTAGTCCTTCCGCATCGGGTGATGCTGGAACTCGTCCCACATGAGGATGCGCCGGAGGTCCGGATGGCCCGTGAATTTAACGCCGTAGAGATCGAAGACCTCCCGTTCCTGGAACTCGCACGCGCGCCACACCGGCGTGAGGGAGGGCAGGGTGACGTTGGCGGCGCGATCGGCGGTGCGCAGCCTCAAGATCACGGGGCCGTGCTTCAGGGCCACGGAGTACAAGTGATAAACCACCTCCAAAGAACCGGGCACCAGGCGCTTGATCTTCTCCTCGATGACCCCCGGCGGGGCGGCCGGATCGGCGTCTTCCTCGGGCGCGAGCGGCTGGCGGACGGTCTCCACGATCTCGCGGCCGGGCCAGTCGACGCCGGTGACGTTGGAGCAGGTGTCGAGCTGCAGCACGGGATCGTCGCGCAGAAACGTCGCGATGGCGGTCGCGTGCGCGGCCCCGACGAGGAGCGAATGCTGGGCGGCCGGTCCGGGATTTGTGACGACGGTCACCTCGGCCCCGGAGAACCGGGCCAGAATGCGGTCGCGGATCTGCCCCGGGGTTTCCATGCGTCACTCGGCGCGGACGATGGTCGGCGGCTCCCAGAGGTCCGGATTCCGCGGGGGCACCAGGTCGCTCCCGCCGAATTCCGGCACCGGGAATTCCCCGGAAGCCTCGGGCCGCAGGTGGCGCGGGGCTTCGGGACCGGAGATCTTCTGCGCTCGGATCTGTTCCTGCAGCTGCATCAACCCGTGGAGCAGAGCCTCGGGCCGCGGCGGGCAGCCGGGGATGTAGACATCCACCGGGATGAAACGGTCGATGCCCTTGAGGACGTTGTAGCCCTGTTTGAAAGGCCCACCGGAGATGGCGCAGGCGCCCATCGCGATGCAGTACTTGGGCTCCGGCATCTGGTTCCAGAGGCGCACGACCTGCGGGGCCATCTTCTTGGTGACGGTCCCGGAGACGATCAGGAGATCGGCCTGCCGCGGCGAAGGGCGGAAAACCTCGGAGCCGAAGCGCGCGATGTCGAAGCGGGCCATCGACGCGGCGATCATCTCGATCGCGCAGCAAGCGAGGCCGAATTGCAGCGGCCAGACGGAATTGCTGCGGCCCCAGTTGTAGAGCTCCTCGAGGCTGGTAAGCAGGATGCCGTGGCGGCGCAGCTCGTCGCGCTCCGCGGCGGTGATCTCGGGCGCGGCGGGGGCGGGGGGGGCCTCGCTCATGTCATTTCCACTCCAGGTGGCCGCGGGCCCAGGCCCAGACGAGCCCCTCGGCGAGCAGCAGGATGAACACCAGCATCGCGAACAGCGCGCCGGCCGGCAGTCCGCTGAACACCACCGCGAACGGCAGCAGGAACAATACTTCCACGTCGAAAACCAGGAAGAGGATCCCGTACAGGTAATAGTGGGCCTTGAACTGGATCCATGAGTCGCCCGTCGGCTTCACGCCGCATTCGTAGACGGCATTCTTCTCGGCGCCGGGCTTGGCGGGTTGGAAAACGTGGAACCACAGCCGCGCGACGCCGAGGAGCGCCAGCGGGATCGCCACCGCGACCAGCGCGAACAAGGCGAGGAAGGCGTAGGGTTGGTCGCGCATCGTTGGTCCGGGGGGAGGGTGCGATGCGGACGGGCGCGCTCAACGCGCTTCAGTGCACCAGACTTGGCGAACAGGCCGCATCTTTTGTCCTGGCGTGGGTGGACGCGCCGGGCACCGCGCGCCGGGTATCGGCGAGACGGGCGCGCGGGACGGACTCAAACGGAAACCGGAAACCGCCCGCGGGTTGTCCTGCGCGAGCACGCTTGCGCCGCCGCCGGGCCCGGCCAGCCTTCGGGGCCCGCGTGCAATCCGCTCCCACCCTCCAACCTGACGGCGAAGCCATCTGGGATTCCCGTCGCTGGTTGCCGACCACCCGGGATGAACTCGACGCGCGGGGCTGGGGGCAGGTCGACGTCATCATCATCTCCGGGGATGCCTACGTCGACCACCCGGCCTTCGGCACCGCCGTCGTGGGCCGCATCATCGAGCGCGAGGGCCTGAAAGTCGCGATCGTGCCGCAGCCCAACTGGCGCGATGACCTGCGCGATTTCCGCAAGCTGGGCCCGCCGCGCCTGTTCTTCGGCGTCACGGCGGGCTGCATGGACTCGATGGTCAACCGCTACACCGCGGCCAAGAAACTCCGCAGCCAGGATGCCTACACCCCGGGCGGCGAGCATGGCTTCCGGCCCGACTACGCGGCCACCGTCTATTCCCGTATCCTCAAGCAGCTTTACCCCGACGTGCCGGTGCTGCTCGGCGGCATCGAGGCGAGCCTGCGGCGCGTCACGCATTACGATTACTGGTCCGATACCCTGAAACCCGGCATCCTGCTGGAGAGCGGCGCCGACATGCTGGTGTACGGCATGGGCGAGCTGCCGCTGCTGGAGATCATCCGCCTCATGGGGCGCGGGGTGCCGTTCTCCTCGTTGCGCACGATCCCGCAGACCGCGGTCCTGATGCCGCCGGGCGCGCCGCCGCCGAAGAATCAGAACTGGGAGGACCATATTTTGCACTCGCACGACGAGTGTGTCGCCGACCGCCAGCTCTACTCGTCCAACTTCCGGCAGATCGAGGTGGAGTCCAACCGGGTTAAGGCCCGGCGCCTGCTTCAACTCAACGGCGACCGGCTGCTCGTCATCAACCCGCCGTTCCCGACGATGACGGAGGAGCAGATCGACGGCAGTTTCGCGCTCCCGTACACGCGCCTGCCTCACCCGCGCTACCGCAAGCGCGGCCCGATCCCGGCCTACGAGATGATCAAGCACTCGGTGAACATGCACCGCGGATGCTTCGGCGGGTGCAGCTTCTGCACGATTTCCGCCCACCAGGGTAAGTTCGTCGCGAGCCGCAGCAAGGCGAGCATCCTGCGCGAGGTGGAGCAGATCAAACAGATGCCGGATTTCCGCGGCACGATCAGCGACCTCGGCGGCCCGTCGGCCAACATGTACAAGATGAAGGGCAAGGAGCAGTGGATCTGCGACGAGTGCGTCCGCCCCAGCTGCATCTGGCCCGATGTCTGCCGCAACCTCGACACCGACCACACGGCGCTGCTCGACATCTACAAATCCGTCCGCGAGACCCCCGGCGTGAAGCACGCGTTCGTGACGAGTGGCATCCGTTACGACCTGTTCCTGCACAAGCACGCGGAGGGCACGGAGAAGGCGAGCCACGAACGCTACGTCGACGAGCTGGTCGAGCATCATGTCTCGGGCCGGCTCAAGGTCGCGCCCGAGCACACGTCGGACGACGTGCTGCGCGTGATGCGCAAGCCTTCGTTCCGGTATTTCCACCGCTTCAAGGAGAAGTTCGACGCCGCCAAGAAGCGCATCGGCAAGGCGCAGCTGCAGATCGTCCCGTACTTCATCAGCTCGCACCCGGGATCGCAGGCCAAGGACATGGCCAACCTCGCGGTCGAGACCAAGCAGCTCGGTTTCAAGCTCGAACAGGTGCAGGATTTCACGCCGACGCCGATGACCGTGGCGACGGAGATCTACGCGACCGGCGTCCACCCGTACGACGGCAAACCCGTGTGCGTCGCGCGCAGCCCGGAGGAAAAGCAGGAGCAGCGGAGCTTCTTCTTCTGGTACAAGCCCGAGATGCGCGGCGCGCTCCGGTCGACCATGAAGCGTCTCGGCCTCGGGGACGCCGCGGCCAAGCTGCTCGGCGGCGGGTCGGCCAAGGATGCGATGCTGGCGGAGGACATGATGGACTGCGGCGGGCTGCCGCCGCCCCCGCCGCCGAAAAAGCCGTGGTTCCGCCGCGGAAGAAAACCTTGAGCGCCGCGGATCACCTCCGCGCCCGGCAGCTCCATGAGCGTTGGTTCACGCTCGATACCCACCTCGATACGCCGACGGCGCGTTTGATGCGGCCCGGCTGGGATTTCGGGGCGCGGCACGCGTTCGGGGATGACGGCAGCCAATGCGACCTGCCGCGCATGGCGGACGGCGGGTTGGCCGGGGCGGTTTTCGCGGTGTACGTCGGCCAGGCCGCGCGCACGCCGGAGGGGCTGGCCACGGCCCACGCCCGCGCGGTGGCCTGCCTCGAGCGGACGCACGAGGTGCTGCGGCTGAACGCGGCACAGGCCGGACTGGCTTTGACCGCGGACGACGGCCCGGCGCTGCAGCGCGCGGGACGTCGCGCAATCTACCTTAGTCTCGAGAACGCCTACTCGCTTGGCCGTGATCCGGCCAACGTCGCCAAGTTCCACGCGTTGGGCGTCCGCATGATCGGGCTCACCCACATGCTGAATAACGACGTCGCCGATTCATCGACGGATCCGCGCGGGGCGGAATGGGGCGGGTTGAGCCCGCTCGGCCGTGAGGTGGTCGCCGAGTGCAACCGGCTGGGCATCACGCTGGACGCCTCCCACGCGAGCGATCACGCGCTGGCCGAGCTGCTGGAGCGGTCGCGCGCGCCGGTGATCCTTTCCCACAGCGGCCCGCGCGCCGTCTGCGACCACCCGCGCAACGTCGGCGACGAACTCCTGCGGGAGCTCGCGGCCAGGGGCGGGGTGCTGCAGATCAATGCGCTGCCAATCTCCCTCGTCGACGATCCCGGCAACCGCCGCACCGAAGCCGTGGCCGAGTTGCTGCTGCGATTCCAGGCTTTGCCCCCGACGCTGGAGACGCGGGCCGCGGAGGATCAGGCGTTCGAGGAGGTTTGCGCGCGCTACCCGAACCCGCCGGTCTCGGTGGCCGACGTCGTGCGGCACATCGAGCACGCGGTGCACGTCATGGGACCGGACCACGTCGGGATCGGATTCGATCTCGACGGTGGCGGCGGGACCTTCGATGGACTCCGGGACGTCGCCGATTATCCCGTTGTGACCGCCGCGTTGCTCGCGCGTGGCTGGGATGAGACGCGCCTGGAAAAACTATGGGGCCGCAACTCGCTCCGGCTGATGCGCGCGGTGGAGGCGTCGGGCGGTTGAGGCGGGTTCAGGCGCGGCGTCGGGCCCGCCCGATCAAAGCGGCGCCGGCGACGACGAGGAAAAGGGAATAGAAAGTCCCGCGGGTGAGGCCGAGCAGCAGCGGGGCGTCGGGCTCGCGGAATTGCTCCCCGACCACCCGGACAATCGCGTAGCCGATGAGGAACTCGCCGCTCAGCGCGCCGGGCCTCGTGCGCGCGGTGTCGCTGCGCCAGAAGCGCCACTGGAGGTAGGAGAGGAGCAATAGCCCCTCGAGCGCAGCCTGATAAAGCTGCGACGGATGGCGGGGGAACGCGCTGCCGAGGTGCCGGTCGAACTCGTTGTGCGGGAAAATGACCGCCCAGGAAACCTGCGTCGCCCGGCCCACCAGCTCGCCGTTGATGAAGTTGGCGATGCGGCCGAAAAACAATCCGGCGGGGGCGACGGTGACGATCAGGTCGGCGACGGGCAGGAGCGGGAGGCCGCGGCGGCGTGACCACCACCAAAGGGCCACCAGCACGCCGACAAAGCCCCCGTGGCTCGCCATGCCGCCCTCCCACACCCGGAGAAAGGCGGCGGGGTCGGCGAGAAGCGCGCCCGGCTGGTAGAGCAGGAAGTAGCCCGCGCGCCCGCCGAGCAGGACGCCGAACACGATCACCGTGATGAGATCGGTGATGCCGTTGAAATTCAGCGCCGAGCGGCCGCGCCGGTGGTAGAGGAGAAGCAGCGCGGTGGCGGAGGCGAAGCCGAGCAGGTAGGCGACACCGTAGTAGCGGATGCCGAGGTTCTCGCCGAACCGGACGAGAAAGGGATCGAGGTTATGGACCCAGAAGGCGGGCGGCATCGGCTGGGAACCGCGCGGAGATCAGACCTGGCAGGCCTGCAGCGGCACGGGATCGATCACGCGGGACTTCGGCGCCTGCGCGGCGAGCTGCTCCGCGAACCATGCGCGCGCGGGCGGATCGCCGTGCGTCAACACGATGCTCCGGGCGCCCGTCTGCACGGCGAACTCGAGCAGCTCCTCGCGGTCGGCGTGGCCGCTCAGCTCGAAGCGCTCCACCCGCGCCTTCACCTTCGCCTTCACATGCGAGGCGGCGAACAGGAAGTCCTCTCCCGGCTTGGTCGCGAGTAGCTGGCCGCCCGGGGTGTCGGGGTCGCAGTAGCCCACGAAGCCGATGAGGTTGCGGGCGTCGCCCAACATTCCGGAGGCAAGGGTGTAGCTCGGGGTGCGCTCAACGAGCATGCCGGAGCTCACGATGTAGATGCCCGCCTGCGCCGGGGCCTGGCCGGCCTTCAATTGCCGCGGAGTGGGGCGCACCTTCAGGTCCTTCAGGATCGAGCGGCTGAACTGCACGTGCTTCGTCTTGCGTGAAATCTCGTCGAAATAGTCGGAGAGGTCCACGCCCAGCCCGCCGGTGAGGATCGGGCACTCTACCAGCCGGTCGAATTTCCGGGCGTCGTGCAGGATCGCGAAGACCTCCTGCATGCGGCCGAGCGCGAAGACCGGCAGCAGCACCGACCCTCCGCGGCGGATGGTGTCGTTGATGGCCGTGACGAGGCGGTTGACCTCGTTGAGGCGTTCCTTGCCGGCCGGGCGTTCCGTCGCGCCTCGCGTCGTCTCCATCACGATCGTGTCGAAGTGCCCGGCGGGGAACTTTGCGCCGGCCAGCGTGCGCTGGTTCTCGAAGAGCACGTCACCGGTGAAGAAAAGGGCCCGGTGCTTGTGATGGATCTCCACCGCCGCGGCGCCGGCCACGTGGCCGGCCGGGTGGAAGATGACCTCGATCTCGTCCTTCGCCCCGCGGAAGTGCTTCGCGTGGCCGAAGGGCAGCCCGGTCAGGCGCTTGGCGCAGCGGTCAACCTCCTCATGGGTGAAAAGCGGGTAGTCCGCGATGCCTTCGTCCTCGCGCTGCCGCATCATCACGCTGGCGGAGTTGTGCAGCATGCGCTCGATCAGCATGCGGCTCGACGTGGTCATGATCACCGGGGCGTCCGTCTGCGTGCGGAGGATCACCGGCAGGCTGCCGATGTGGTCGAGGTGGCAGTGCGTGATGATGATCAGGTCCAGCCGTACTCCCTGCAGCGGACGAAAATCCGGGGTGGCCGCGCGACCGGCCTTCTTCGGGTTGAGGCCGCAGTCGATCAGGATGTTGAGGCCTCCCAGCTGGATGAACAGCGAGTTGGCGCCGATGCCGCCATCGCGGTTCAGGTCGATTAACTTCATGTCCCGCCAGCGTGTTCATCCTCACCGAGGAAACCAGCCCGAATTCCCCGCGGGGCGTGAATACGCTGCGCCGCGGGGCCCGCCGCGGCTTCAGCGGAGCTGGATCGGATTCGCGTAAATCCACGGGGTCCAGTCCCCGAGGATCGAGAGCTCGACCTCGACGCGGTATTTGCCCGGCCCGTCGGCGATCCATTCCGCCGACCGGCCTTCCCGGGTGCTTAGGGCCGCGCCGTCCTTCACGAGCGTGAAGCGGCCCGGGATCGGGGCCAGCGCGCGCAGCCGTGTGCCCGCGGCGAACGGCAGGGTCTCGCCCATCACCGCACGGCCTCCCGGGCCCTCCGCCGACCAGCGGAAGCCGGAGCTGTCCGCGATCAGGTCGAAGGCCACGAAGACCCGTGACTCGCGCAGCGACTCCATGACGGCCGGCTCGGTGAGCTCGTGCGCGAGCACGTGCGTGTTCACGTGCCGCGCGGAGCGTTCGTAGGGGTCGAATTGCACGTGGAACAACCGGCGCCCGGGTTCCAGCGGACCGAATCCAAGGCGCAGCGCCGCCCGCGTGAGGAATCCGGGGGGGAACTCCTTGATCACCCGCGGGCTGGTGTCCTCCACCCGCAGCGTGCCTTCCGGCGTCATGAACCCGCGGAAGCCCACGTTTTGGTGGCAGTCGTTACCCGCGATGCCGGTGATACGGTGCGTGCGGTTGAGCTCGTCCCAGCGGCGGAGAAACTCCGCGGGTCGTCGAAAGGGCAGGCGGTACAGGTGGTCGGGAAAGCGGCGGTGGCTCAGCACCAGGTCCGGGATCTGGCGGAGCAGTGCTCCGGTGACGCTTCCGCCCGCCCGTTTGAAGTCGGTGTGCAGATTGTAGATCTCCATCCCGGCGAGCTCGGGCAGTTCCCACGCGCGGGGATTTTCCGGATGGGCGAAGAAGAGCAGCCCGCCGTGCTCCGCGACTTGGCGCGCGAGCTCGGCGGGCGGCGCGCGGTTGCTCAGGGTGATGCCCGGGCGCACCCCGGCCGGCATCAGGCCGTCGCGCATCTCGAACCCGGGGATGAAGAGTCTTCCGCCGTGCAGGCCGCGCCATTGCACGTCAAAGCTGGCGCGGCCGTCGGGCAGCGGGTGGTCGCTCAGCACGATGAAATCAAGGCGCGCCGCCTCCATCGCCCGAAGGATGTCGGGGAACGGCACCTCGCAGTCGTGGGAAAGCTCCGAGTGGCTGTGCATCACGCCGCGGAACTCGCGCCATCCGGCATCCTCCGGTACTGGCTGCCGCTGTGCGCGCAATTCCGCCCACGCGGCCTCCGCGCGCGGGAATACCCAAAAGCGTCGATGAATCGCCGGCGCGCTCCACACCAGCAGGGCCAGAAGCGTGAGCGCCGCGGTGATCACCAGCATCACCCCCAGCGCGCGCAGCCAGCGGCGCCAAAGGGACGGGTGCGGAGCATCAGGCGGGGGCGGGGTTTCCATCGGCGGCTGATCTTGCTATTGCCGGGGCGCCGCCGGCCGCAAGTGTCGGCCCATGGTCGAGATCACCGGAAAATACCAGGGTAACCTCCACTGCGCCGCCCGTCACGGGCCCTCGGGCAGCGTGCTCAACACTGACGCGCCCAAGGACAACCAGGGGATGGGCGAGGCGTTCTCCCCGACCGATCTCGTCGCGACCGCGCTCGGCACCTGCATCGCCACCACGATGGCGATCGCCGCACGCAAGCACGGCGTCGAACTGCGCGGGCTGCATTTCAAGGTGACCAAGGAGATGTCGGCCGACACCCCGCGGCGCATCTCACGTCTCACCACGCACGTCTGGATGCCGATTCCCTCGACGCATCCGGCGGCCAAGCCGCTCGAGGGCGCCGCCCGCGGCTGCCCGGTGCATCACAGCCTCCATCCCGACACCGAGAAGGTGATCACGTTGCATTGGGCTGAGGCGTGAGCCGGAAGATAGTAGGACTTGGGAGGGTGGGAAATCGGGAGACGGGGCAGAGTGGAAGATCAGTGAGAGCGAAAGACGGCGAGTAGCGGCGCGACGCCCTCCGGAATATGCCGCCCGCTTGGCCTGTGGTGTGGCCGGGGCTCCTGCCCCGGACCATGACGTTCAAAATTTCAATTCCGACGGCTTCCTTCTGGGAAAGTCCGGTTTGATAGCTCCACGTCGCCGAGGCTGCAGCCTCAGCTACACCGAATGGGTTGCGACTAGGTTGGTCTGCCCCCCGGTGCCTGATGGCGTGTTTCAAGCCGGCAGGCGCACCGTGAGGCGGGCGCCGCCACTCGGTGCCTCCGCGGCTGACACCTCGCCGCCGTGCGCCTCGACGATCGCCTTCACGAGACTGAGACCCAGGCCGAGGCCTCGTTGCGAGCGGCTGGCGTCGCTCCGATACAGGCGCCGGAAAACCGCCTCCCGTTCCGCGGGCAGGATGCCAGGGCCGTTGTCGGTCACCGTCAGCACGGCGCGTCCCGCCTCCTCTCGTACGGCCAGCACAACCCCGCCGCCGGGCGGCGTGTACTTCAGCGCGTTATCGAGAAGATTGTTGACGACTTGGCCCATGCGCACGGGGTCGACGGAGCAGGTCACCGGTTGCGGCTGGTCGAGGGCGACGGTGATGCGCTTCTCCTCGGCGACCTCGCGGTACAGGTCGGCCGCGCGCGTGGTGAGCGCTCGCAGGTCGATCTTCTCCCGATTCAATTTAAGCGCCCCGGCCTCGGCGGCGGAAACATCGAGCAGGCGCTCCAGCAAGTGCAGCAGGCGGTCGGTTTCCTCCACGCAGCCGGCGAGGGCGGCGCGGGTTTCCGCGGGATCGCCACCGTCCGGGATGGCGAGTTCGGCGGTGCCGCGGAGTCGGGTGAGCGGGGTCCGCAGATCGTGCGCGAGATTGTCGAGGGTCTCGCGGAGCACGCGCACGTGCGCGGCGTTGCGGTCGAGGAGGGTGTTGAGCTGGCGCACGAGCGCGGCGAGTTCGCCCTTGCCCTCGGGGCCCGGTACGCGCGCGGCGAGGTCGCCGGTCGCGAGAATGCGGCGGGTGGTATCGGCCACGGCGCGCAGCGGCCGCGTGGCCCGCCACGCGAGGAAGACACCCACGGCGAATGAAAGCGCGAGGGCGCCGGCGCCGACAGTCGCGAAGGCTCGGCGAAGCGGCGCGAAGAGCACCGTCTGGCTCTCCACCAGCAGACCGACCTGCAGATTGTTGCCGTCGGGCAGCTCGCGGGACGCGATCGCGTAGTCCCGGAGCGCGCTTTGCGGGACGCGGACGGCGTAGGTGGGGCGGGTCAGCGTGAAGCCGGGAAAGGGGAGGCGCTCGATCTGAGTCTGGATCCAGTCGGGCGGCACCGACACGAGCACGAGCTCGTTGTCGGGCCGCAGCACGCGGACGAAGAACGAGCGCGCAGACGGGGAGGCCGAGTCGCGATCGAGCCGCGCGCGGAGCAACGCCGTGCCGCCGCGCTCGTAGAGGGAGGCCAGCTCCGTCGCGCGGGCCTGCACCGCGGTCTGTTCGCGGTTCTCCAGCGCGTCGGCGAGCGTCCAGTACAGCGCGCCGAAAAGCACGGCCGCGACGAACGCGAAGACCAACGCGTACTGCAGCGCGAGCCGGAGGGCGAGGGACTGGCGCAAGCGCTCAAGCATCGGGCCGGGTGCGGAAGGTGTAGCCCACGCCGCGTGTCGTCTCGATGCGCGAGTGGTCGGGGTCGATCCTGGCGCGGAGCCGGGACATGACGACGTCCACCACGTTGGTCTGGGGGTCGAAGCTGTAGTCCCACACATGCTCGAGGATCATGGTCTTGCTGACCGGCCGGCCCGCGTGTCGCAGCAGGAAGGCGAGGAGCGAGAACTCCCGCGGCTGCAGCTCCACGGGCCGGCCCGCGCAGGTCACCTCGCGCGAGACCAGGTCGAGCGTGACATCGCCGGCCGCGAGGCGCGTGGCCTCGGGCGCCGAGGTGGCGCGGCGGATCAGCGCCTGCACGCGAGCGAGCAGCTCCGAAAAGGCGAAGGGCTTGGTGAGGTAATCGTCGCCACCCGCCTGCAGGCCGCGCACGCGGTCATCGACGGAGCCCTTCGCGCTCAGGAACAGCACGGGTACACCGCGGCGGTCCGCGCGCAGGCGCTTAACGAGGCTGATGCCGTCGAGCGCCGGCAGCATCACATCGATGATGGCCGTGTCGTAATCCGTCGAGCGCCCCAGCGCCAGACCGGTTTCGCCGTCGGGCGCATGGTCGACCGCGTAGCCCGCCTGCTTCAGTCCGCGCACGACGAACGAGGCGATCTTGGCGTCATCTTCGACTACGAGCACGCGCATGGGTGGGACGGTGGCAGTTGGGGCGATATTTGAAAAGGGGCGAGTGAGGAGGGCCGTTGGATCTCGAAGCCGTGGGGTTTCTCCGCGGCGCCGGAATCTTCACCGACACTCGAGCAGTAAGTTGGGCCGGTTGCCTGGGTGGCTTGCGTTTCTTGGCGGCCATCCCGGTTGGCCGCTAAAAGGCTCCAGTCGCGCCCGGTGAGCGACACGAGATCCAGCCGCAGTTTCTGCCGGCTTCGCCGGGAAAAAGCGGCCCCGGCTATCTCGCAACCGGGGCCGCCTCTGGCGTACCTGTCTGTTCCTGCCCCAAGTGTTCCTAGGGCGTCGTTATTGCGCGGACTCCTTCGTGGTCTCGTCGACGACCACGAAGCGGGTGGTGCCGCGAGAGAAGAGACGCAGGAGGGTTTTCTTGCTGTCCGCCTTGGCGCTGAGCTCCACGGCCTCGCGGGCGGAGGTCACGGGTTGGCGGTTGATCTCGAGGATCACATCGCCGGGCCGCAGGCCGGCCTTGGCCGCGGCGCTCGCGGGATCAACTTCGGTGATGAGCGCGCCCTTCAGACGGGCGGGCAGGTTGAGCTGGTTGCGTACCGGCGGCTGCAGATCGTCCACCGTCACGCCGCTAAGCACGCCATCGTCGTTGCTCGCCAGGGCCTCGGGCCCGACCGACGAATCACCGCGCAGCGCGGCGGCGGTCCGCTCCGCCGTGGTCGCCGTGATGGTACGGCTTTCACCGTCGCGGATCGTTTCGAGCTCGACCGTTGAGCCGGGCGGGATGGCGCCCACCTGGAACGTCAGCCGGTTGGCATCCTCGACCGGCTCGCCATTCACCCGGGTGATGACGTCACCGTTGCGGAGGCCCGCCTTCGCGGCGGGGCTGCCCGGCTGCACGTCGGCGACGAGCGCGCCACGGCGGTCCTTCAAGCCCAGCGACTCCGCCAGCGTGGGCGTGACGTCCTGCGCGCCGACCCCGAGGAAACCGCGCACCACCTTACCGTCACGGACGAGGCCGTCGACGACCTGGCTGACGAGGTTCGACGGCACCGCGAGTCCCACCCCCTGGAAGCCGCCGCTGCGGCTGAGGATGGCGGTGTTGATGCCGATGAGGCGTCCTTCGACATCGACCAGCGCGCCGCCGGAGTTGCCCGGATTGATGGCGGCGTCGGTCTGCACGAAGTCCTCGTAGGCTAGACCGAGCCCGGCGCGGCGACCCTTGGCGCTGACGATCCCGGTGGTGACGGTCTCGCCGATGCCGAATGGGTTGCCGATCGCAAGGACGCGGTCGCCGACCTCGAGGCGCGAGCTGTCGGCGAACATCACGGCGGGCAGTTCCTTCGCGTCGACCTTCACCACGGCGATGTCGGTCTGCGGGTCGCGCCCGACCACCTTGGCGATGAGTTCGCGGCCGTCGTCGAGCGAGATCACGACCTCGTCGGCGCCTTGGATGACGTGGTTGTTGGTCACGATGTAGCCGTCGACGCTGATGATCACACCGGAGCCAAGGCCGTTCTGCGGCGGTGTCTGGATGGCGGGGCCGGGGTTGAAGAACTGCCGGAACATCGGGTGGTCGAAACCGGGCGGGATGGCCGGGTTGGTGCCGGCGACGCGCTTGGCCTTGGTGGAGGTGGTGATCTTCACAACGCTCGGCGCGACGCGTTTCACCACGGACGAGAAGCTGCCGGACTCTAGGGGGCCGCGGTTGACGTCGCGCGGGTCGCGGCGGAGGTCGACAGCGGCTTTATTGCCGGGCTTGGTGGATTGCGCGCCGGCGGCGAAGGCGCCCGCGAAGGCGACAACGCACGCGGCCAAGATGGCCGGCCGGCGGTTAAAGGAGCGAGTGGGCAGGTGATTGGTGTTCATGACGTTCGTTGGAAGAACGCCCAGGATGCCACACGCCCTTTGCGGGTGGCTTTCGCGGGGATTACAAAATGGAAAGGTTAAGAGCGCAGGAAGTCCCTGCAGTCCGGGATTCGCCGCGGAAGTGATCCGTGTCGGTGCGAACCACGAATGGACACGAAGGGACACGAATGATTCCGGGTGGTCTGGTGTCGCCGCGGCTGCAGCCGTGGACCTTGCCGGGGTAAAGATCGCCGTAAGCCTCTCCGGGAACCTCCGGATTTTTAACCACGGATGACTCGGATATCACGGCTGGGTTCAAGGTCGGTGTGTGCCGCGAAAGCGCTCGGCTCGGGAACAACCACGGACGGTGCGGACTTCGCCGATAGGATCGGAGGTCTCCGGCGCCTCCATTTGCTCCGTTCGGCCGGTATGAAGCGGGAGGCAGCCGCATTTGTTCCGTTGGCCTTTCGGTTCTTCGCGCCTGCCGGTCCGGATCGGCGTCGACTCGTCACGTGGGTTGCGGGATAAGCTGCGGGTCGTTTTCCCATGCGCCTGATTTGTCCCCTCCTTGCCGGTTTGACCTTTTCCGCCGCCCTCGCGGCCGCGCCGGTGCCGGTGGGGGTCGCCCGCATCGACATCACGCCTGAGCTGCCGATCCGGCTCACCGGTTACACGAACCGTCCAACGGAGGCGGATCGCGCGGAGTCGCGCCTCCATGCGCGGGCGCTGGCGATCGGCGGCGACGCGGAGGGGCCGGCGATCGTGATCGTCGCGGAGGTGCTGGCGGTCTCGGAACGTCTCACGGAGGCGGTGGTCGCGGGCATCCGGGCGCGACACCCGGTTCCGCGCGAGCGGATCGCGGTGGGTGTGACGCACCAGCACACGGGTCCCGTGATCGCCGGCACCGCTCCCTTCATGTTTTCGCGTGACCTGCCCGCTGACGAGCAGGCGCGCATCGACCGTTATGCGGCGACCCTGGAGCGGAAACTGGTCGAGGTTGCGCTCGAGGCACTCGCCAACCGGAATCCGGCGGACCTTTCCTGGGCGCAAGGCCGGGCGAGTTTCGCGGTGAACCGCCGGCGGATCGTCGACGGCAAGGCGGTGGGTTACACCGACCAGCCCGGCGGGCCGGTCGACCACGCGTTGCCCGTGATGCGCGCGGCCGACGCGGGCGGGTCCGTTCGAGCGGTGTTGCTGAACTACGCGTGCCACTGCACGACACTCAAGGGCGGGGACAACTACGTGCACCCCGACTGGGCCGGTGACGCCGCGCGCAGGCTTGAGACGAAACATCCCGGCGCGGTCGCGCTCGTGGCGATCGGCTGCGGGGCCGACTCCGATCCGCAGCCGCGGGGTTTGGCGGCTGTGGCCAAGCACGGGCAGACGATCGCCGAAGAGGTCACGCGGCTGTTCGCCGGCAAAATGCGTCCGATCGGCGGCGTGACCCGCGCGCATTTTCGCCGGCTGGAGATCCCTTTCGACCGCGAAGTGACGCGGGCGGAGTTGGAGTCACGGCTGAGCCTCCCGGTGATGACCTCGTACCCCGCGCGAAAGTTCCTCGCGGAACTGGATGCAGGCCGCGCGCTGCCGAAGGTCGTGCCTTACCCGGTGCAGACCTGGCGCTTCGACGGTGACCTCTCGATGGTGTTCCTCGGAGGCGAAGTGGTCGCCGATTACGCGCTGCGACTGCGTCGCGAGCTCGGTGCCGACCGCGTGTGGATCAACGCCTACGCCAACAGCGTTCCCTGCTACATCCCGTCGACGCGCGTGCTGGCCGAGGGAGGCTACGAGGCGGAACGCGCGATGGACTTCTACGGCCTGCCCACCCGGCTCATCGGCGACGTGGAGGAGCGCATCATCTCGACCGTGCACGAGCTCTTGCGCTGACGACCGCCTTCGGAGAGGGCGCGATGTGCCCCGGCCGTCACCGACCTCGCGCTGGTGGGGCGCTACTTTCGGCAGTCCGGACCGTCTTTCTTGTTGGTGCAGTTTCCTCTTGAGGTCATTTGCTAGTTTAACCGAAACGCTTCCTCCGAGGAGCGGTCGCCAATCTTCTTCATCTACCAAAGAAGCCTTCCCTATGCTCCGATTCCCAAGTCCCCTCCTGCGCGCCGCGCTGCTGCTTTTCGCCCTTGCGACCGCTCTCCGGGCGGCCGCTCCCGCCACCGGCGGCATTGCCGGGCGCGTGCTCAATGTCGGTACCGGCCAGTACTTGAACAACGCCCGCGTGTCCGTGCGCGGCACCACCACCGCGGCTTTCACCGACAAGGACGGCAGCTACCGCCTCGCGGGGCTGCCGAGCGGGGCGGTGACGCTCGAGGTGTTCTTCACTGATCTGGACGTCGCGACCGCGGAGGTCGTGGTTCCGGCGGGCGGCACCGTGCAGCAGGATTTCAACCTCACGTCGGTCGCCCGTTACGGCCTCAAGGGTGACGCAACGGTGAAGCTCGACGCCTTCGTCGTCGCCCAGCAGCGCGAGACCGACGCCCAGGCCATCGCCACCAACGAGCAGCGCTTCGCCCCGAACATCAAGAACGTGCTCTCGACCGACTCGCTGGGCGATGTGCTGGGAGGATCCGCGGGCGAATTCATGAAGTTCCTTCCCGGCGTCACGGTGGAAAGTGACCTGGCGGACGTGTCCGGCGTCTCCATCCGCGGCATCGGCGGCGGCATGACGTCGGTCACCAACGACGGCGCGCCCGCCTCCAACATCTGGACCACGGCGACCCGTTCGGTCGATGTGCGTTCGATGGCGCTGAATGACATCGCGCGCATGGAGGTTTCCAAGGTCCCCACGCCCGCTAACCCCGCCGACTCGCTCGCGGGCTCGATCAATCTGGTGAGCAAGAGCGCTTTCGAGCGCAGCGGCCGCCAGCTCCGTTACACCCTCAATCTCATCGGGAACCACGAGAACCTCGACCTCCGGAAGACGCCGCACTCCCACGGCGACAAGCTCGACTACAAGATCCACCCCGGCGCCAGCGTCGACTTCACCTGGCCGGTCACGAAGCGCTTCGGCGTCGTCATCGCCGCGAACCATTCGCGCTCGTTCAACGAGCAGCACCGCACCCAGCAGAACTGGACCTCGATCGTCGCGCCCGGCAGCCCGACCGGCACCCCCATCAATTACGCCAATCCGCTCCTCAGCTCCCTCGCACTGCTCGACGGACCGCGCGACCTCACCCGCAACACGCTCAGCGTGAAGGCTGATTGGAAGGTCGGCGACAACGGCGTCCTTTCCGTCGGTCATGTGGCCAGCCGCACCGACACCCGCATCGGCTCGCTCACCTACACGTGGAACACGAGCACCACCGCGACCTCCTCGGTCGCGGGCGGCCGCGCCCTCGCGTGGGACGGCACCCGCACCCTGGGGTCCACGGGCCGCGGCTCCCTGAATAACAACGGTACCAACCAGCTCATCAACCAGATCACCGACACCAGCAACGTTTCGTACCGCCACGACGACGGCCGCTGGCGCGTGGAGGCGGGAGTCAGCCGCTCCGGCTCCGCGACCAAACGGCGCTATTTCGATGCGGGGTTCTTCCTGCAGACCAGCGCAATCCAGCGTTTTCCCGTGCGGATCAACTTTGTGCAGCTCGCCCCGGGCGCCGCGCTCCCCGGCGGGATCGAGGTGTTCGACAACAACGACCAGCCCGTCGACTGGAACAACCCCGCGAACCTCCGGGGCAACACCGCGAACAACGCCAACCTCTACAACCGCTCCTACACAAATCAGGGTTTTGTGAATGTCCGCCGCGCGCTCGGCTTCCTGCCGGTGCCCGCCGCGGTGCAGGTCGGCCTGCTCGAGAAGCGCGTGATGCTCGATAACAACCTCCGCAACGAGACCTGGACCTTCACCGGCCCCGACGGCGCCTCCGGCGCCACCGCGCCCATCGAGCCCTACCTGATGCAGCGCTATCGCGGCGTCGATACCGGCTACGGCATGCCAAGCATCAACTGGATGTCCCCCAGCCGCACGTTCCGCGCCTACCAGCTGAACCCGCTGCTCTACCAGCAGACCGACGCCCAGCGCGTCTCCGACCGGAACTCGCACATCGATAATAACGAGAACATCAAGGAGCGGGTGCAGGCCGGCTACATCCAGGCCGACACGCGTCTGCTCGGTGGCCAACTCCGGGTCCTCGGCGGCGTGCGGTACGAGCGGACCATCGATCGCGGGATCGGCGGTCTGGTGGACACCGAGCGGATCTGGCAGCGCAACCCCGACGGTTCATTTGTGCGCAACTCCGCCGGCCAGCGGTTGCGGCGGACCGAGGCCGGAGCGGCCGGCTCGCTCGCCGAGAGTCTCCTCACTCGGGAGTACCGCGCGTCGTTCACGAAGAAGGAATATGACGGCGCCTACCCGAGCATCCACGCCACCTACAACGCTACGGAAAACATCCTCGTCCGTGCGGCCTGGGCGAAAACCTACGGCCGGCCTAATTTCACCGATATCATCCCGCGCACGGTGGCCAACACCAGCGCCACCGACCCTGACGAGGACGACGAGCTTAAGCCCGGCCAGTACCGCGGCACGCTGAACGTCCGCAATCCCGCCCTCATGCCGTGGACGGCGGATAACTTCGACCTGTCGGCGGAGCGTTACACCGACAGCGGTGGCCTGATCTCCGCCGGGGTGTTCGTCAAGGAGCTGAGGAATTTCTTCGGCGACGCCTCGCGCCGCGCGACACCGGAGGTGCTCGCCGAGCTCGGCCTGCCCGAGCGTTACCTCGATTGGAACATCAACACGAAGTTCAACTCCGGCGATGCCCGTATCACGGGCGCCGAGTTGAACTTCCGCCAGAGCCTGCGGGCTCTCGGGCGCTGGGGTGGTTATTTCACCCTCTTTGGCAACGCCACGAAGCTCCGGCTGAAGGGCAACCCCGGTGCCTCGTTCTCCAGCTTCATCCCCACCAGTGGCAACTGGGGTTTCACGTTCGCGGCCAAGCGCGTGACCTTCACCGCGCGCTGGAACCACCGCGGGCTCGACAAGCGCCTGCCCCAGGCGGCGTTCGGTCCCAACGGTTACGAGTACATCGAGGCACGCACCGTGCTCGACGTGAACGGCACTTACCAGCTTACGCGCGACCTGGCGTTCGTCGCCAGCGCCACGAACATCTTCAACGAGCCGTTCCGGTTCCTGCGTTACGGCGACCTCACGCCTTCGTACGCCCGCTTGTTCACCGAACAGGAGTACGGCATCCAGATGGCGATCGGCCTGCGCGGGAGTTTCTGAGCGGGCCGGTGCTTCTCGCCCCCGCGGGTGGGAGTCGGATGACGTCGCGGTCGGTCACGCCCGCGGGGGCGTCCGCTGGCTGGTAATACCGGCATGGGTATTACTGGCAGCTGGTCCGTCACCAGCAAGGGGCCGGTCACCAGTCCACAGCACATACGTAATCGCCACGGGATGAGGCCGGGCACCGCCGTGGAGGTTGTCGCAGGCGGGGACAAGGTCCTCCTTCGCCCGAAACGCCGCCGAGCGAACGCGACCGACGGCTGGTTGCTGGAGGCGCGGGGTGCCCTGAAGGGCAAGTCGACCGACCAGCGGATGAAGCTCACCCGCGGGGAGTACTGATGCCCTGCCTCCCCGATACCGACGTACTTCTGGATATCCTGACCGATGATCCGGAGTGGGGAGAGTGGTCCGCGCGGCAGTTCTCCCGGGCGCATGCCGCGGGACCCGACCCGGTACCGGACTGGTTCCCCGAAGTGAAATTGATCACCCCGGAAAACTGATCCCCGGCCCATCGCACCGCCGGAGGCGTCGACACCCCGCGCTGCGCGCGGGTTATCGTCCCGGCGTTTGCACGGGGACGCCGAGAACGTCGGAGATGCGCTGGAAGAGGACGTGGTACTGCGGCGTGTCGCGGAGCGCGGTGCGCGTGGCGAGACCGGGGCGGTTCGACGAGTCGTCTTCGATCACCTCTGTCAGGCTCACGCCCACAATGGCACTTTTGCCGTCGAGGCCCGCCGTGACGCGGGCCTTCATCAGGATCTGTCGCGCGCTCCCGTGGCGTTCGCCGGGAGCGACCGCCGACTCCGCCTCGAACGCTCCCTGCGCCGGTCCGCCCCGGGTTTGACGGTAGCCCATCTGCATGGCCGCCGACTTGAGCGCGTCGTAGGTCGCGCGGGGCGCCGCCGCGTACGTGCGTTCACGCGTCTCCTCCCGCGCCGCGATCCGGTCGCGGACCGAGCCCGCGGCGTCCGATAACGACAGGCAGCCCGACAAGAGCAGCGAGGCGGCGAAAATCAGCAAACCGGCGGGGATCGTGTGACGTGACATGGGTGCAGTTTATCCGGATCCATCGATCGGAGTCACGGCGCTCCTGAATCGCTCCGCAGGTGAGCAACCACGGACGGCCACCGATGGACACGGATGGGGAGGCGATGGGTTGCTGTAGCCGCGGCTGGCAGCCGCGGACGATGTTGTGGGGCTTACAGCCGAAGGTCGTTCTGAAGGCAGCGGATTTGTACCACAGATTTCGCTGAATTCGCGGATGAGGGAGACAACCACGAAACGACACCAAAGGACCGGGGCGAACTCCGAGGTGCTCCGAACCGCCTTCAGCAGTCCGGTCGCCGAAATAGGCTGGGCCGGCTACCCCAGGAACCCCAAGTCCGGAAGCGGCAGAATTCGTGCGCCTTCGTGTCCATTCGTGGTTGTTCCCCTCGTGGCGCGATTCGACGCGCCGCCTCCCAAACCTCGCGCCCTCCCGCTTCTTGCTCTGCGAATTGTCCTCCGAAGCCTCACGAAGGGGTAAGCCGCGGCAAAGCAGGGGCCCTCATCCTTCCCGGCGCGGCCTCACACGGGTTGTTGCTGCGTGAGGCAATGGATCGCGCCGAGGCCCCAGATCAGGTCGCGGCAGTCGACGGGGACGACCTCCCGACCCGGGAAACACGCGGCGAGCACGGCGCAGGCCTCCGCGTCGCGTTTCGGCTGTCGGAAGGTCGGGACCAGCACCGCGCCGTTGATCACGAGGAAATTCGCGTAGGTTGCCGGGACGCGCTGACCCTTGAAGCCGAAGGCCCGCGGCATCGGGAGCGGCACCAGCTCGAAGCGTTTTCCCGCTGTGGTGCGGAAGGATTGCAACCTTTCCCAGACCTCACGCAGCGGGCGGTGGTTGGCATCGCGCGGATTCGTCTCCTCGGCCGCCGCGATGGCGTCGGCGCGGAAGAAGCGGGCCACGTCGTCGACATGGCCGTCGGTGTCGTCGCCGACGATGCCCTCGCCCAGCCAGAGCACGCGGCGGACGCCGAGCATTTCGCGGAGCGCGCGCTCGATGTCGGCGCGGGAGAGTCCCGGGTTCCGGTTAGGGTTCAGCAGGCATTGCTCGCTGGTGAGCAGCAGCCCGCGGCCGTTGCCATCGATCGAGCCGCCCTCGAGCACCATGTCGCGGGAAAATCTACGGGCGCCGAGCGCGCGCGCGACGCACCCCGGAATCGCGTCGTCGCGGTCGTAAGGCCGGTACTTCCCGCCCCAGGCGTTGAAGCGCCAGTCGGTGAGCGCGACTTCGCCGGTGTGGCGGTGCTTCACGAAAATCGGGCCGTGGTCGCGGCACCACGCGTCGTTGGTCGGGTGATCGTGAAACGTGACACGCGCCAAATCGGCGCCGGCCTCGGCGCAGAGCCGGCGCGCCCGCGGCTGAAGACGAAGGGCGGCGTTGATATGGACGTCCTCGAAACGGCTGATGGCCGTGACGAGGCGGGCGAAGGCCGGCGGGATGGCGGCAAAACGGTCCGGCCACGTCGAGCGGCGGTGGGGCCAGGATAGCCATACCGCGGCCTGCGGCTCCCATTCCGCCGGCAGGCGGAAGCCGAGGGCGGCGGGATTGGCTTTTCCACCCATCCTAGGAGTGGGCCTCGGAGGAGCCGTGGACGGCGGCGAGGTAGGCGGCGATCTCCTGGTAGCCGGAGACGAAATCGCGGCCGGTCGGCACATGGTGGCGGACCTTGAGACCGGCCGGCGCCGCTCCGCCGATCACCAGCACTGGGCAGCCCTGGTTCTCCGCGCCGACTAGCGCGACGATCTCCGCGCGGGGCCGGGGGAAATCCGCATAGGAAACCTCGAGACGGTCGCGCAGGTAAGGGAAGTAGCTGAGCAGGCCCTCGACCTGCGCGCATTCCGGGCAGTGGTAGCGGCCGGGACCGAGCTTGGCGTCCGGAAACAGCGGCGTGAGCAGGAACAGATGGTCGCGGTCGGGTTTCATGGCTGGTCGAGAAAGCGTTGCGTGAGGCCGCTGTAGGCGTCGATCCGGCGGTCGCGGAGGAACGGCCAGTGGGTGCGGGTGGCGTCGACCTTCGCGAAGTCGAGCGGGGTGAGGAGGATCTCCTCCTCTTCCCCGGAGGCCCTGGCCAGCACGCGGCCGTCGGGTCCGGCGACGAAGCTGCGGCCCCAGAATTCAAGCCCGTCGCCGCCCTCGGGCCGCTCGTGGCCGACGCGGTTCACAGCGGCGACGTAGCAGCCGTTCGCGATCGCGTGGGAGCGTTGGATGGTTTCCCAAGCATCGTGCTGCGCGACCCCGTGGGCGCGTTTCTCGCGCGGGTGCCAGCCGATCGCGGTGGGGTAGAGGAGCAGGTTCGCGCCCTGCATCGCCGTGAGCCGAGCGGCCTCGGGGTACCATTGGTCCCAGCAGATCAGCACGCCGATGCGCCCATGGCGCGTGTCCCATGAACGGAAACCGGTATCGCCCGGCGTGAAGTAGAATTTCTCGTGGTAGAGCGGGTCGTCCGGGATGTGCATCTTCCGGTAGCGCCCGAGCAGCCGGCCGTCGGCGTCGATCACGACGGCGGTGTTGTGGTACAGCCCGGCCGCGCGGCGCTCGAAGAGGGAGGCGATGATAACGACCCGGTGTTTTTTCGCGACGGCCTGGAAGGCGCGCGTGCTCGGACCGGGGATCACCTCGGCGAGGGAGAAATACTCGTGGCGCTCCGCCTGGCAAAAGTACTGCGAGCGGAAGAGCTCCTGCGTGCAGATGATGCGGGCGCCTTTCCGTGCGGCCTTTTCCGCGAGGGCGAGTGTGCGCCGCAGGTTGGCGGCCGGCGATTCCCCGCAGGCGTGCTGGAGCAGGCCGAGGGTGACTTCTGTCATGGCGGGGAGCGCCGCGGCGGCGCTCAGTACACGACCTTGTTGAGCGGGTACTCGACGATGCCCTCGGCGCCGAGCGCCTTGAGCTGCGGGATGATCTCCCGCGCGACGCTTTCGTCGATGATGGTCTCGAGCGCGATCCAATCGGACGAGCTCAGCTGCGAGATCGTCGGGTTGCGCAGGGCGGGCAGGGCGCGCACGACGCCTTCGAGGGCGGACTTGGGCAGGTTCATCTTCAGGCCGACCTTGGACTCGGCCTCGAGGGCGCCGCGGAGGAGGAGGGCGATGGTCTCGATCTTACGGCGCTTCGCGGGGTCGGCCCAGCTGGACTTGTTGGCGATGAACTTGGTGCTGGTCTCGAGCAAGGTGTCGACAATCCGCAGCTTGTTCGCGCGGAGCGAACTGCCGGTCTCGGTGATGTCGACGATGGCGTCGACCAGATCGGGCACCTTCACCTCGGTGGCGCCCCAGGAAAACTCGACCTCGACGGGCACGCCTTTGTCGGCGAAATAGCGGCGCGTGGTCTCGACCAGCTCGGTGGCCACCCGCTTTCCGGCGAGGTCGGCGGCGGTGCGCACCGGCGAGGACTCGGGCACGCAGAGCACCCAGCGGGACTTCTGGGTCGAGGCACGGCTGTAGACGAGCTCGCAGACCTCGACGACGTCAGAGCCGTTCTCGCGCACCCAGTCGTGTCCGGTGAGCCCGCAGTCGAAGAACCCGTGCTCGACGTAGCGGCTGACCTCCTGCGCGCGGATGAAGCGGCCGTCGAGCTCCGCATCGTCGATGGACGGCCGGTAGCTGCGGGAGCTGGTCGTGATCTTCCAGCCCGCCTTGGCGAACAGGTTCTTGGTGGACTCCTCGAGGCTGCCTTTCGGTAGCCCGAGCATCAGCAGAGGACGTTTCTCGGACACGCGCGAAGGCTCGCCGCGACCCGGGGTGCTTCAAGCAAATTTCCGGCCGGTCTCGGGGCGCGGTCGCCGCCGGGCTCGCGACTTGCCAGCGGCGGGCGGGTTCCGCTGACATCACGCGATGAAACGCCGCCAACTGCGGGGATTCGACCTCCGGCAGATCGCCGGGGTGGAGCACCTGATTGGGGTGGACGAAGCGGGCCGCGGGGCGTTCGCGGGCCCGGTGGTGGCGGGGGCGGTGATGGTGGGGCGAGATTTCCTCGAGGGCCGTTGGGCGGTCACGCACGGCGGGCGGGTGAACGACTCGAAGGCCCTGACGGCGGAGGCGCGCGAGGAGCTGTGGGGCGAGTTTGAGCGGCTCGCGGCGGCCGGCCAGATCCACGCGACGTTCGGCGTGGCTGGGGTGGAGGAAATCGCCGAGCACAACATCCTCGGGGCGACGAAACTCGCGATGCGCCGGGCCCTGGAGGGCATCCATCCTCCGGACGCCTTCGCGCCCCCGGCGCGGGAACCCGACCTTTTTTCCAGCCTGGAGGAGCGCAGCGCGTACCAACCGCGGGTCTCGGCGCGCATCCTGGTCGACGGTCTGCCCCTGCGGAGTTTCCCGTACCCGCACACGGCTCTGGTGAAGGGCGACGCGCGCTCGCTGTGCGTGGCGATGGCCTCGATCGTGGCGAAGGTCACCCGCGACCGGCGGATGACCGAGCTCGACGCTTGCCATTCCGGCTACGGGTTCGCGCGGCACAAGGGATACGGCACGGAGGACCACCGGGAGGCGGTGCTGCGCCTCGGGCGCTGTCCCGAGCACCGGGAAGCGTTCCTGCGGAAGCTCCTCGCGGCGCGCGCCGATCCGGCGCAGATGGATTTTCTCGCGACGGAGGACTAGCCCGGTTCACTGACGCCGCGCATGGCCGGAAAGAAACACTCCTCGCTGGATCGCGTGCTCGGGCGCCTTGACACGCTCGACTCGGTGAACCTGGCCAACCTCGTGCAGCGGCTGGCGCGCGAACGCGGGGTGTTCGAGGAGATCTTCAACACCCTGCAGGAAGGCGTGCTGGTCATCCGTGATGACGGCGCGATCGAGTACGCCAACCACGCCGCCGGCCGCCTCGTGGGTTTGGGCGAGGACGTGGCCGGCCAGACCCTCTGGCGCCTCGTGCCCGGGTTGCGGAACTCGCTCGGCGCGGCGCTGGACGGCGACGGCGCGGCCCCGGTGGTCGCGCGAGAGTTCGAGCTCACCTACCCGGAGCCCCGCGTCGTGCGGCTCTACATGGTGCCCTTCCGGGCGCAGGGAGCGGGGCAGGCCCGTCGCTTCGCGGTGATCCTCACCGACATCACCAAGGAACGCGCCACCACCGAGCGGCGCATCGAGAGCGAGCGCAATTCCTCGATCGTGCTTCTCGCCGCCGGCGTCGCCCACGAGCTGGGCAACCCGCTCAACTCCCTCACCATCCATCTGCAGCTGATCGAGCGCCGGTTGAAGCGGTTGAAGGACGCGCGGGAGGCCGCGGCGCTGGGCGAATCGCTGCGGATCTGCCGCGATGAGGTCGCGCGGCTCGACGGTATCATCAGCAACTTCCTCGGCGCGATCCGCCCCCAGCCGCCCGATCTCGCCGACACCGAGCTCGGCGCGCTGGTGGCCGAGGTTCTCCACGTGCAGCACCGCGAGCTCGAGGACCGCGGGGTCGCGGTGGAGGTGGAGGCCGCGCCGGTGCCGGCCGTCCTGGCCGACCGCAACCAGATCAAGCAGGTTATCTTCAACCTCACCAAGAACGCCATGGAGGCCATGGAGCCCGGCGGCAGCCTGCGCATCCGTTCGCGGGCCGACGACGATTCCGTGTACCTAGTCTTCGCCGACACGGGCGCGGGGATCCGCGCGGAGGACCTCGGCCGTCTGTTTCAGCCCTACCACACCACCAAGCCGGGTGGAAACGGCCTGGGGTTGATGATCGCGCAGCGCATCATGCGCGAGCATGGCGGCCAGGTCGGGATCGAAAGCAAGGAGGGCGTCGGCACCGTGGTGACGCTCCAGTTCCCGCGCCGCGACCGCCGGGCGCGGATGCTCGAGGGCTGACGGCGCGCGGCGCCTCAGCGGGCCAACTTCTCGAACTCCTGGCGGAGCGAGCCGCCGAAGACGTTCCTGATCACGACCACCTGAAGTTCGCGCTTGCCGCCGCTGCGGAGCGCAAGCTTGAGCGGGATCTCGTCGCTGGTGACGCCCAGCTGGGAGATCATCGGGTCGAGGGAAGCGCTGGCACCGGCCGGGATGGTGAGGCGCGGCGGGCGCACGGCGAAGTTGCCGAGGTCGGAGTTCACGTCGAGCACCTCGATCTCCAGCGTTTCCTTGCCACGGTTTTCAAAGGCGACCTTGAGGGTGACGGGCGGCATGGGGCTGCCGGCCGCGCGGCGGGCACGGGCCTGGCGGATGTAGTCCTGCATCGCCTCCTTCTGCTCCTCTTCCGAATCGCCGTAGCCGCCGATCTGGTAGACCTCGGTGAAGGCGCCCGCGTCGTCACGCCGCCGGCGGCTGGGATCGTCGAACGCGCCCTCGACGGGCCCGCCGCCCGGGCCCTTGGCGCGAGGCGCCCGGTTACCCCGGTCGAAGCCGCGGGTTACCGTCGCCACCGTCGCGAGGCCGCCGCCGAGGAAAGAGCCCTCGCCGCGCATGGCGACCGGGCGATCGACGGCGGCGGAGCGGCCGGCCTCCTCAAGCATGAGGTCGCGCGGGGCGGGACCGGAGCCGCAGCCGCCGGCGGCGAGCGAAAGGACGGCGAGCAGGGCGGCGGCGGCAGGAGAGAGGAGGGTGACCGTGGGCTTCATCGTGGACGGAGGACGAGCGCACGCGAGGACCGCCGCAAAGGCAAGGCCGACGCCGGGGTGTCGTATCTTTCCCCGGTCCGGGGCGTCTAGCCGGAAGGACGCCTCCAGCCGCATGGATGAAACCTCGACGACAGATCTGGTCGACCTGGTGCGCCGCGCGCAGCGCGGCGACGAGGAGGCTTTGCATGACCTCATCGTCACGTATCAGAATCGGGTGGCCGGCTTCGTCTTCGCCATCACCAACCGTCGCGACCAGGTGGAGGATCTCAGCCAGCAGGTCTTCATCAAGATGGTCCGCGCGATCGGCGGCCTGCAGGCCCCTTCGCAGTTCGAGTCGTGGCTGTTCCGTCTCGCCCGCAACACCTGCATCGACCAGCTGCGCCGGCAGAAGCTGCGGCGGATCTTCCTGCCTTTCGCCGCGGAGCACGAGAACATCCCCGAGCCGCCCGGCGCGGTCGACACCGAGGAGCTCGACGCCCTGCGGCACGCGCTCGAGCACCTGCGGCCGCAGGATCGCGCGCTCCTTGCCCTGGTGCAAGAAGGGCGCAGCCACGCCGAGATCGCCGCGGTCCTCTCCACCAGCGTGGCCGCGGTGAAGGCTCGCCTGCACCGCGCGCGGGAGCATCTTCGTGAGCACTATCAATCCCATCATGCACCCTGAGGAAAAGGCCTGGAACGACCTGCGCACCGCCGCTTCCTCCCGGCTGCGGCCGGGCTTCGCCGGCCGCGTCCTCGGCGCCGCCCGAGGGCCGGGGTCCGGTGCCTGGGCCGCCCTGCGGGAGGCTGCCGCGGCCTGCCTGCGGCCGGGTTTCGCCGCACGGGTCCTGCGCGAGGCGCGGGGCGCGGTCATGCCGTCCTACGCCAGCCAGTTCGCGCTCAGCGCCGCCACCGTCGTGCTGTGCCTCGCGGCCGTCCTCTTCCTTCAGCAGCGCAACCAGCGTCTCGCCGACGAGCGCAACCTCGCCGAGTGGCGCGCCATCGTCGCCTTCGCCCAGGAGATCGACGTGCCCGGCCGATGAATCCCCGCGTCTTTGTCGCCCTGCTGACCGTCGTGGTGTTCGCCGCCGGCTATCTCGCCCGGCTGCTCACCGAGCCGGCCCCGTCCGTACCCCCGGCCCCGGCCGCGCTCACGCGTGAGTTCGCGCCGCCCGCCGGAGGCGGCGAGCGCCGCCAGCGGCAGCTCGATCGCGCGCGGCTGGTCGCCGAGATCCAGAAGCTCCGTCCGCAGATCGAGGTCTACAGCGCCCAGATGCAGGAGATCGACGCCGAGTTCGACCGCGAGTTCCTGCGTCTCCTCCGGCCGGACCAGCGCGAGCGCTACGTCGCCACGCAGCGCAAGCTCGCCGAGCGCGACGCCAAGCGCGCCGGGTCCCGCGAACCGCTCTCCGACGAGGAGATCTTCCGCGAGCAGGACCGCTCGATGACCTGGGTTTACTGGAAGATCACCGTCACCCCTCGCCTCGAGATGCTCACGCGCGCCCACCAGCTTGACGCCGCGCAGCAGAACGAGACGCGGGCCCTGCTGGTCCTGCGCCGGTCCAAGTTCATGGCGCTCTTCGATTCCACGCCGCACCTCGGGATCCGGCTCAGCGGACTGGCACCCCTCATCGAGCGGGTTGCCGCGACGGCCGCCGCCCGCTGACGAGCGGTTTTGGTTGGAGCCTCGCGCGGCCCACCGCACAGTCCCGGGCCATGCCGAAGTCGCCGCTCGCCGGTCTCAACGTTTTGCTGCTCGAGGATGACGCGTTGCTGCGCCGGCGCCTCGCCGGCTTCCTCGACGCCGAGAAGGCGGAGGTCACCGCGGTGAACACCGTGGCCGCCGCGCGGCGCGCCCTCGAGGACCTGCCCTTCGAGGCGGCGCTGATCGACGTGAACCTGCCCGACGGCCGCGGCACCGACCTGCTGCGCGACAAGGCCTTTCCCCCGACCACCACCGTGATCGTCATGACCGCCGAGGGCGGGGTCGCGGGCGCCGTGGAGGCCCTGCGCGCCGGCGCGGCCGATTATCTCGTCAAGCCGTTTGACCCGGAGGAGTTCGCCGTGCGTTTCGCGCAGGCGCGCCGGCAGCGGCAGGAGCGCCGGGCCGACGAGCACCGGCGCGGTCAGGAGAGCGAACTCGTTTTCGGACCCAGTCTCGCCGGGGTGCGGGAACAGCTGGTGCGGATCACCACCGCCGACCGGCGGCTCGGCGAAAATCTGCCGCCGGTGCTCATCGAGGGCGAGACGGGCACGGGCAAGACCGCGTTCGCGCGTTGGATCCACCGCAACGGTCCGCGCGCCGACCAGCCGCTGGTGGAGCTCAACTGTTCCGCTTTGCCCGAGTCGCTGGCCGAGGCCGAGTTGTTCGGCCACGAGCGCGGCGCCTTCACCGACGCCAAGGCGGGCCGGATCGGCCTGATGGAGGCGGCCGACGGCGGCACGCTGTTCCTCGACGAGTTGCCGAGTCTGGCCCCGTCGCTTCAAGCCAAGCTCCTCACCGCCATCGAGGACCGCCGGCTTCGTCGCGTGGGAGCCTCGCGTTCGCTCCCGGTCGACGTGCGTGTCATCGCCGCGACCAACGCCGATCTGGCCGCGCTTTCCGCCGAGGGTCGGTTCCGCGCGGACCTCATGCACCGGCTTGATCTTTTCCGTGTGCGACTGCCCCCGTTGCGCGAGCGCGGGGACGACGTCGTCACGCTCGCGGAGGAACTGCTGGTGCGTGTCTGCCGGCGCTACGGCCAGAAAACCCCGGCCATCCCCGCGGCCGGCCGCCGCCGCCTGCTCGCGCACCGGTGGCCGGGCAATGTCCGCGAGCTCGCCCACGAGATCGAGCGGGCGGTCGTGATGGGGGGCGAGGAGGCGTTTTCGTTTCCCCACCTCGCTGCGGCGCCCTCGCTTGCGGGGGGGGCGCGCGACGGAGGTGTCCTGCGGCCGGATTTTGTTTTCCCGGAATCCGGTTTCTCGATGGAAGCGGTGATCGATGAGATCGTGCTTCGCGCGGTGCGACAGGCGAAGGACAATGTTTCGGGCGCGGCCCGGTTGCTCGGAGTCTCGCGCGACGTGGTGCGGTACCGGCTCAAGGGAGTTAAGACGGATGAGTTATCCGGGGAAAATTCCCCGACGGATGCGGCCTGATGGGATGGGTTACCCTAAAGTCCCGCCGTTGGGCATAGCTGCAGCGATATCTTAAAAACCTGACAAAGAGAGATTTAAACTGACCTTGCGGAGTTGGCACGCAGGCTGCAAAGGGGATGTCGTGGTTCAGTTCATAAAGTTCTTTTTTCAGCCGGTTCGCTTCGCCTTGGTGACCGTTTTGTTGGCAGTCGGTAACCTCGCCGTGGCGGCCGAGGCCGGTCCCAAGGCTCCAACCAAGCCCGCGGCCCCGGTGGAGCTGCAGAAGCTCGTCGATCAGTCCAACCAGCAGCGCGACCGCATGATTTCCGAGCACGAGGCGCTCGCGCGCCAGCTAAAGGATGCGACCGAGGAGAAGCGTCGGGAGATTTACGAGAAGATGAGCGAACAGAAGAAGGCCTTCGAGGTCGCGCAAAGCGCGTTGCACAAGCGGATCCGCGAGGAGCAGCGCGCGCAGCGGGCCCTGCAGCGCTCGCGGTGATTTTTTTCAGTCCAGCGTAATATCAGTCACGGGGGCGGTCGCCGGCGCGACCGCCCCCATGTTTTTGCGCCGTGCCGCGCGAACATGACTTGTCGGGCGCGCGCCGCGGTCGCAACCTTCGCCCGAATCGCGTCTTGATTTTCCCTCCACGAGTCACCGCCTCCGTGCTCCTCGCGCTCGCGTTCGTCGCGGGGCGGGCGGCCCCGGCGCCGCCCGCGTTGCCGGCCCTGCCGGTCTGGAGCTCGTTCGTCGCGGCGGAGGGCGTTTTCGGATACAAGGACAACCTGCTGCTCAGCGCCGCGGACGAGGAGCGCAGCGCGTTGGCCCGCGGCACGGCGGAGGTGCTGCTGATGCGCGCGCCGACGGGGTCCTTCGAGTACTCGGCTTTCGCCCAGGCCGAGGGCACGCGTTTTCTCCAGGGTCGCACCGTGCGGAAAGAGTCGCGCTGGTGGTTGCGGCAGGAACTCGGCTGGAGGCCTGGTCCGCAGTGGGAGCTGCACCTCCCGGCCACCGCCTATTTCGACGACAAGGTATTCGACCAGTCCGACACCGAGGTCGAGCGGCTCACCGCGGTGCTGCGCGTGCTCGGGGCAACGGCGGGTCCCACGCTCCGGTGGGATTTCCACCGCAGCGCGTGGCTCGAGGTGAGCGCCGCGGCGCAACGCGACGTGTACGCCGATGGTAGCAACGACGGTTGGACCAAACATGCCGGGCTGCGGGTCAACGTGTCGCCGTGGTCCGGCTGGGAGCTTGGATTCGGCGGGAACTCCCGCTGGCGTGAGTTCGATGCGCGTGAGCAGTACTCCGCGTCCGGGCGCGTGCTCCCCGGCACAGCCCTGCGCACGCGGGAGGACGAGGGTGAGGTGCGCGCGGGCTTCAAGTGGGGCCGGGACCTTGTGTGGCGGGCCGGATGGCGATTCTCCCTGCTCGATTACCGCGACAACGGTTCCGGTTATTTCGACCGGCGCGAGTGGCAGGCGGAGCCGGAATTGGAGTGGGAGGCCGCGGGCTGGCGCGTGAGGTGGCGCGCCGCGGCTCGCCGGGTGGAGTTCGGGGTGCAGACCGTCGGGGTCGGGTTGAACCCGGCGCAGCGGATACGCGATGAGCATGAAGTCGAGCTGCGGGTGGAGAAGAAAGTCACCGCGCGCTGGAGCGCGATCGCCGGTTTTCGCTGGGAGCGCGCGCGCTCGAACGAGCGGGTCGCCTCGTATGCGGTGAACGAAGGCTTGCTAGGCGCGCGCTGGAGCTGGGAAAAATAAGGGGCTGAGCCGCCCCGATGACTGCACCCGATCATCCGCCGTCCACGCGCCTCCGGACCGCGGCGGCGGGGCTGAGCCTGACGGTACTTGTTTTCGCGGTCGTGGTGGGCGCGGCGTCTTGGCGTCTCCGCTCGGGGCTGCGGGAGCAAATCCTCAACCGGGAGGCGGCGACGCTGTCGGCGGTCGCCTCGATGCAGCTGGACCTCGGCGCCTCCGAGTACGGGGCGGCGGCGTTGGAGGAGGTTCCCGGCGCGCTGCTGGTGGCCGTGCTGAAGACGGCGCGTTTGCGCGGGGTCGCGGCGGTGCGCGTCTTTGACGCCCGCGGCGCGCTGAACTCCGCCGACGGCGTGCTCGGTGAATTGCCGCCCCCGGCCGCCGACGACTGGCGGCGGGTCACGCGGGGCGAGGCGTTCGCGCGCGTTTTCCCGGGGATGCCGCCGGAGGAGATCCTGCTGCCTGCGTCGGCCTCGAGGGAGGCGGGATTGGTGGAGGCCTGGGTGCCCCTTCATCGTGGTGGAAACGGCGCGCCGGCGGGCGCGGCGCAGTTCTGGCTGTCGGCGGCCCCGGTGCGCGCGGAACTCGCGGCGCACGACGACCGGCTCTGGCTGCAGGCTGCGATCGCCTGGGCGGCGGGATCGTGCGTGATCGTGATCGGTGTCGCTTGGGCATTCCGGCGGCTGGCGGCCGCCAACCGCGCGCTGGCGGCGCGCTCCGCGGATCTGGAAAGGGCGAATCGGGAGCTGGTGCTTTCGGCGAAGACCTCCGCCCTCGGTGCGGTCGCCGCCCATCTGGTGCATGAATTGAAAAGCCCGCTCGCGGGCCTCGAGCAGATCGTGGCGGCGCAGGGCGTCGGCGGGTCCGAGGATGGCGGGGCGGAGCTGGCCGCGGCGTCGGAGCTCACGCGGCGCCTGCGCACGATGGTCAACGAGGCCGTGGGCGTGATGCGCGATGAGCAGTCCGGCGCGACCTTCGAGCTGACGTGCGAGGAACTGCTCGAGGTGGTCGCCTCGCGCGTCCGGCCCGAGCTGGCGCGCGCCGGGGTGCGGCTCGAGCCGGCTGGCGAGGCGGCGGTGCGCGTCGACGGACGGCGTGCCAACCTCGCGATGCTCGTCCTCAAGAACCTGGTGCAAAACGCGGCTGAGGCCGCGCCGCGGGCAGGGCGGGTGCGGCTGCGCGGTGGCGCGGGAGCCGACGGCGCGGTGGAGTTCATGGTTGAGGACGAGGGCCCCGGCTTGCCCGAGCCCGTGCGGTCGCGGCTGTTTCAACCGTGCGTTTCCGGCAAACCCGGCGGCACCGGCATCGGCCTCGCGCTGAGTCATCGGCTCGCGCAGCAGGCCGGCGGACGTCTCGAGCTGGTCCGCTCCGGTCCTGAGGGCACCTGCTTCCGCCTTGTCTTGGCCCGGGAGCCGTGATTCCTGCGCAGCCTGCGCTCAAGGCTGTCAACTCTCGGGGCGCGGGATCCTGATTCCCGCCGACGCGGGCTCCCGGCGCTGCCCGCCCGGTTCCGGTCGCTGCTGCTCGCCGTGAGCCTGCTCGCTCCGGCGCTTTCCGCGCAGGACGGTTCCCTGCAATGGGCGCTCACTCTCCAGGGGTGGTCGGTGTCTTCTCCGGCGGTGAGCGCGGACGGAACCACGGTGTTCGTGGGAGTGGAGACGCGCACGGCAGGACGGCTGGTCGCGGTGGGGGCGGACGGCGCCGTGCGGTGGAGCATCGTGCGGCCGGACGGTATCAGCGCGTCCCCGGCGGTCGGACCCGACGGCACGGTTTACGCCGGTTGTTACGACGGAAAACTTTACGCGGTGAACCCGGTTTCCGGGTCCATCCGATGGCAGTACGACGCCGGCTCGTTCATCGTGAGCTCCCCGTCGATCGGTCCCGACGGCACCGCCTATTTCGGTGCGGGCGACGGCCGTCTGCATGCAGTGGATGCACGGGGGGTGCGCCGCTGGACTTTTCAGACCGGCGACTGGGTGGAGTCCTCGCCCGCGCTCGGCGCCGATGGCACGGTCTATTTCGGTTCGCGTGACCGCACCTTTTACGCGGTCGGTGCGGACGGGAGGGAAAAATGGCGGTTCGCGGTCGCGGGTGCCGTGGTCGCTTCGCCGGCGCTGGGAGCGGACGGCACGATCTACTTCGGGTCGGCGGACCAAAGGATGTACGCGCTTTTTCCCGACGGACGGAAACGTTGGGACTACTTCACCAACGGGGACATCCAGGCATCACCGGTGCTGGGCGCCGATGGCACGGTTTATTTCGCGGCGCTGGACGCTTCCTTTTACGCCTTGGAACCCTTGTCCGGGGCTGTGCGGTGGCGCGTTTCACTGGAGAGCAACAGCGTGTCTTCCGCGGCGGTGCGCGCCGACGGGGCGGTCATCCTCGGCGCCGACGACGGGGTCGTGCGGGCGCTCGACCGGGCGAACGGCGCGGTGCTGTGGCGTTTTGACACCCGGAAGGCGGTGCCGGACGACACGATCGATTCATCGCCGCTGATCGCGCCGGACGGCTCGATCTATTTTACCTCTTTGGATGGCAAGCTCTACAAGCTGCGTGGCAACGGGGTCGGTCTTTCCGAGGTTTCCAACTGGCCCGCTTTCCGTGGTGACGCCCGCCGCACGGGCAGGGCGCGTTTCGGCGTGGATGCGGGCCGGTTGCTCAACCTGTCGGTGCGGGCCCCGGTGGCGCCGCAGGAAACGTTGATCGCCGGTTTCTTTGTCCAAGGGGCGGGGGCAAAGGCTTACCTGGTACGGGGCTCCGGACCTGCGCTGGAGGCTTTCGGAGTGGGTGGTTTTCTGGCGGATCCGCGCCTGGATCTCTACGCCGGTGCGGTGCGCATCGGTGGCAACGACAACTGGGAGGAGGCGCCGCCCGGCCTTTCCGTGGCCGACACCGCCGCCGCGGTGGGCGCATTCCCCTTCGCCTCGGGCAGCCGTGACGCGGCGATCGTGCTGGTCCTTCCGCCGGGCCCGTATTCCGCGCACCTTCGCTCCGGAGATGCGACGGGAGGCGTGGCCCTGTTCGAGGCCTACGACGCGATCGGAGGGGATCCGCGCAGTCGATTGATCAATCTTTCCCTGCGCGGGCAGGCGGGAACGGGCGACTCGACTCTCATTGCCGGCGTGGTTGTCGGAGGAACGGAGCCGGTGAATCTCCTTCTGCGGGCGGTCGGCCCCGGGCTTGAGGTCTTCGGCGTGGGAGGAGTCCTGGCCCGCCCCAGCATCGCGCTTTACAGCGGCTCGCGGTTGCTGGGTTCCAACGAAGGTTGGTCAGGCGTTCCCTTCGCGGCCGATCTTGCGGGAGCCGCCCGCGCGGCGGGGGCTTTCCCGCTTTCCCCGGCCAGCGCCGACTCCGCTCTCACGGTCGTGATTCCCCCCGGTCCCTACACGATCCACGTCTCCGGGGCCGATGGTTCATCCGGCGAGGTCCTCACCGAGGTCTACGTGTTGCGTTAGGTCGGTTGCGGTCATCCGCCCGAGGGGAAACTGCTTGCCACTGCCGACGGCTGGACCGGACTATCCGCGTTCTAACACCCAGTAATCCTCGCGGGCTCATGCCCGCTTTCCCGTAAGTTATGGACGACAACGCCTCGCCAGAGAAACAGCCCGCCGCGGAATTCAACAAGATCGACCTGAGTCAGCTGCAGGGCTTCAGCTTCGGCACGCAATGGTCACAGGAAAAACCTGGCCAGGGCGACCACCGCGACTCCGGGGAGCGTCCGCGTCGCGATGGCGGCGGCCCGGACCGCCGCGACCGTCGCGGGTTCCGGCGTCCCGCCGGCGAAATGGGCGGTGATGCGGGGCCGGGTGGTCCGGCGCGCCGGGACGACGGCGGGGAGCGGCGTTTCCGTGGCGGTGGCCCGGGCGACTTTCGGGGAGGCCCGCGCCGCGAGGGTGGGCCGCGGGAAGGTGGCGGCGAGCGCGGCGGTTTCCGGCGCGGACCCGGGGGGCCGCAGTTCGGCGGTCGCGGTGCGCCGCAGTTTGGTCCCTACGAGAGCCCTTACTTCACGGCCACGTTTTATCCCGAGGACTCGAGCTTCAACACCCTCGTGCAGACGATTCGGAAGTCCTGTCGCACGGTGGAGCTTTTCGAGATCGCCCGCACCGTCGTCGCCAAGGACGATCGCTTCGTGGTCGTGCTCGGCCACCGCGCACCCGCGGCGCCCGCCGGGGCGGAAGCGGCTCCGGCCGCGGCCAAGCCCTTGTTCCACATCGCCGTGCCGGACGGCCTGCCCTTCGACAGCGACGAGGCCGCCGTGGCGCACGTGATATCCGTGCACCTGGAGCGTTTCTTCGACAAAGCCGAGGTCGAGATCGAGGCCCCCAAGGGCAGCTACCAGGTCATTAACCGCTGTGGGGTCACCGGTGAGTTGCTCGGGCCGCCGAATTACCACCGCTACAACCAGATCGTGCAGCAGCACTACACGTCGCGTCTCAGCGGCCGCATGGGCCCGGAGGCGTTCCGCGGTCGCATCGAGACGGTCCGCGATCCCGAGCTGGTCAACCAATGGCTGGCGAAGATGAAGAAGGCCACGCGGTACACCTGGAAAACGGCCGGAGCCGAGGCTCCCGCCGCCAGCCCGGTCGCCGACGCCCCGGCGGAGACGCCGGCCGAGGCTCCGGCCGCGGAAAACGCCGCCCCTGCCGCCCCCGCGACCCCGTTCTTCGACACTTTGGAGGACGCCCGTCTTCACCTTCTCACGCATGCGCGTGACAAGGTCGTGCGGACGTCGGAGAACGCCCGTTTCGCCGGACGTCTCCTCGAGACGCTGCCGCCGGGTGAGATCCGCCGTGCGGTCGAAGGCGCGCTCGAACGGCAGCGCCGTTTCCCGCTGGATACCGCGAACGGTCTCCGGGGCCGTCTCCGCCGCGAGCACTTCACGATTTTCAAGAAGGGCTCCAAGGGCGTCTCCTACGTTTGCGCGGTGAAGCGCAAGTTCCGCGTTCCGGGTCAGACTTTCGCGGACAGCATCGGCACCCTGATCGCCTACATCGAGGCCAACCCGATGGTGCGCGCCGGCGAGTTGCCGGTTAAGTTCCTGGGCCTGAAACCCGCTGTCGCCCCGGCGCAAGTTTCCCCGGCGCCGGCTTCCGCCGAGGGTTCCTCCGCGGAGACTCCAGCTGCTCCGGAAGTTGCGGCGGCGAAGACCGAGGAGGTCAGCATCGAGGACCGGGCCCGGCTCGCGCGCCTGCAGGGAGACCTGATGTGGCTCGTGCGCGAGGGCTACGTGACCGAGTTCATCGACGGCCGGCTTTTCGCGCCGCCGGTGATGGTCGAGGCTCGCAAAAAGGAGATCGAGAGCGAGGAGCACGATCCCGAAAACTTCCCGGAAGCTCCGGCCTCGGCCGAAACTGCCGGTCATGACCCCTCCGAGCCGCCGGCCACCGAGACCACGCCCGCCGGCGATCCCGTCGCGCCGGTTGAATCGGTCGCCGAGGCCGCTCCCGACACCCCCCCCCCGGAAAGTCCCGCCTCGGAGAGTCCTCCGGCGGCATCCTGAGCCCTTCGTCTCGCTCTTCACCCTACGCCGGCCGGGTTCGCCCCGCCGGCGTTTTCATTTCACGTCCTGAGCCGGACGTGGTGCGCGGGACCTGGCCGGATCGATAGATCTAGGTGGAGGGCGTGCGCGGGAAGCCAGGTCGCGACCTTTTCCGGCCATTCCACCGCTAGGCACCAGGGAGGCTCCATGAAGTCCTCGAGCAGCAGCGATTCGATCTCCCGTGGTGACTCCAGCCGGTAGGCGTCGAGGTGCAGCAGGTTGATCTTCCCCCGGTGCAGCGTGAAGATGTTGAACGTGGGGCTGGTCACGTTTCCGGCCACGCCGAGTCCCCGTCCCAGGCCCTGCACGAAGGTGGTCTTGCCCACGCCGAGGTCGCCGTGCAGGGCCAGCACGGAATCCGCCGGCAAGGCGGCGCCCAGCTCCGCCGCGAGCGAGCGCGTTTCCTCGGCCGTGGTCGTGGTCACCCCGGCGCGAAGCCTATCGAAAATGCTCGTAGCCATGCAGGGTGGAAAGAGACGCCGCGCCCCGGCGGGACTTGCCGATCGCGCGGAAACGTCCGATGCGGGTGATCCGCACGCGGGGAAAGCGGCGCCGCCAGGCTGTTTCTAAGGTCCCGCGGTCGGCACGGGACGCGACAGCGAAAACCAGCTCGTAATCCTCGCCCTCGGTGAGAGCTGACTTCGCCGACGCGCCCTTCCGGAGCGGGAGGCTTCCCGCCTCCAAATCGGGGATGGAACGGGGCGGAGTGAGCGCGGCGAGGTCCTTCGCCAGCCCGTCGCTGATGTCCATCATCGAACGCACCTCCGCCCGGGTCGCGAGCCAGGCGCCCTCCGCCAGTCGCGGCGTGAAAGCATGGTGGTGGCCGCTGGCGCGGCTGGCGCCAAGTTCACCCGTGACGTAAATCCAGTCGCCGGCGCGCGCCCCGCGGCGGGTGAGGATGCGCCGTCCCGCCGCCGAGCCGACCAGCGTGAGGCTGGCGGCGAGGACGCCCGGCGCCTCCGCGACGTCGCCGCCGACGATCTTCACGCCGTGCTCCCGGGCGGCGGCCGCGAGCCCGCGGTAGAAACGTTCCAGCCAGCGGATCCGCACCCGGGCGTCCAGCGTGACGGCGAGCACCGCGGCGCGCGGCCGGCCGCCCATCGCGGCGATGTCGCTCAGGTTGCGCTTGAGCAACTTTCCACCGACGGCTTCAGGCGGCACCGAATCGTCGAAGTGTCGGCCGTGGATGACGGGGTCGACGGTGACGAGGCTGGCGCCGGGGACGGAAGGCAGCACGGCGCAGTCGTCACCGATACCGAACGGGCTGCGGGGCGAGGTGTCGCCGAGCCACTTGCGGATGGCGGCGATGAGACGCACCTCCCCGAGGGCGGCGACTGATTCGCGGGGCTGGCGGGTGAACGGGCTCAGGCGTCTCATGGATCGAGTCCGGAGAGAATGACCGCGATCGTGTTCAGATTGAAGCAGGCGTGCGCGATGATGACCGTGCCGATCCTTCCGGAGCGCTCGTAGGCGAGCGAGAGGACCACGGCCAGGGCGAGCAGCGGCGCGAGGCTCACCAGTCCCTGCAAAGTGCTCCAGCTGACGTGCAAGGCGGCGAAGACGGACGCGGGAAGCAGCAGCGCCACGCCGCGAGGCACGTGCCCGCGGAGCAGGCGGAAGAGCCCGGCGCGAAAAACCAATTCCTCGGCCAAGGGGGCGATCACCACGGCGAGCGTGATCATGCCCGCGAGCACCCACGGCGAATCCGCGTTGGCGAAGAGCGCGACGAGATCCTGTTTCTCCACGGGCAAGCCCAGCAGCTTGAGCAGCTGCTCCCAAAGCGAGCCCACGACCACGATGACGGGAAGGCAGAGCAGAAACGTGCCGATTCCCTCCCGTACCACCGCGACCGGGAAGATGCCGGCGCTCACGCCGCCGCGCTCGACGCGCCACCGGAAAAGAAGTGCGCCGGCCATCATCCCGAGCTGGGTTCCCGCCCCGTTGACGATCATGGCGGCTGCACCGCCCGTCCGCGAGCCGGCCAACGCGGCGACCTGTGCCGCCAGGAGGGAACCCGTGAAGGTCGCGCTCAGGACCAAGAACAGGAACATGAACACATCGATCAGAGGTGCCCCGGAGACCGGCAGGGCCGGGGACGGCCGGCTGGCCCGGGCTTCCGGGGAAAGGATGCGCCGCCAAAGCAGAAAGGCGCCCGCGCCCACGAGCGCGACCTCGAGGGCGCCCACGACGTAGGTGACGGCTTCGGGCATGGTGGGCGCAGCGTGGCCGGGCAAGGCGCGTGACGCAACGCGTCAAAGCCCGGTGCCGCGGCGGACCCTTCAGCGCGCGACGATGCGGCCTTCGGCGAAAACCGCGCGCCCGGCGACGAATGTCATGCGCACGCGGCCGGTGAGCTTCTGGGCGTGCCAGGGGGAGTTGGACGATTTGCTCTGGCCGGCACGAGCGTCGTAGGTCCAGGTCTCATCCGGGTCGAACAGGCAGAGATCCGCTTCCGCTCCCGGGGTCAGCGTGCCACCCGGCAGGTTGAGAAGCTGGGCGGGGCGCCGCGTCATGAGGTCGATCACAAACGGCAGCCGGAAGCGGTTGCGCCGCACGAGCACCTCGAGGGAGACCGGCAGCGCGGTTTCCAGACCGATGATGCCGTTGGGCGCGAAGTCGAACTCCTTGTCCTTCTCGTAGTCGGTGTGCGGCGCGTGGTCGGTGGCGATGATGTCGATCGTGCCGTCGCGGAGCCCGGCGATGACCGCCTTGCGGTCTTCCTCGGTGCGCAGCGGCGGGTTCATCTTGAAGTTGGTGTCGTAGGTCGCGAGCGCCTCGTCGGTAAGGGCGATGTGGTGCGGCGTGGCCTCGGCGGTGATGCGGACGCCGCGGGCCTTGGCCCGGCGGATGATGTCCACCGAGTGCCGCGACGAGATGTGCTGCAGGTGGATGTGGGCGCCGGTGTGCTCGGAGAGGATCGCGTTGCGCGCGACGATCAGGTCCTCGGCGGCGTTGGGCCAGCCGCGCAGGCCGAGGCGGGTGGAGACCACGCCCTCGTTCATCACGGCGCCCTGCGTCATCGAGTGGTCCTGGCAATGGTCCATCACCGGCAGGTCGAACATCCGCGCGTACTCGACCGCGCGGCGCATGAGGTCGTTGGACTGCACGCAGTCGCCGTCGTCGGTGATGGCCACCACGCCGGCGCGGCGGAGCGAGCCGATGGGCGCGAGGGACTGGCCCTTCATGCCGACGGTGATGCAGCCCGTCGGGAGGACGCGCACGACGGCGTCGCGTCCGATCACGTCTTTCATCAGCTGGATGGTGCCAGGGTTGTCGGCGACGGGCGACGTGTTGGGCATGCAGACGACCGTGGTGAAACCTCCGGCGGCCGCGGCGCGGGAGCCGGTGGCGATGGTCTCCTTGTGCGTCTGGCCCGGTTCGCGGAAATGCACGTGGACGTCGATCAACCCGGGACAGGCGACGAGGCCCTTGGCGTCGACCTGTCGCGCGCGACGGCGTTCGGCGGCGGGGAGGGAGTCGACGAAGCGGCCGTCGCGTACGAAGACGTCGCCGACGGCGTCACGCCGGGCGGCGGGGTCGATCACGCGGGCGTTCCGGATCCAGAGTGAGGGCATGCGGTGAAAAGTCCGGGTCGGGGTCAGGTGGGCAACTGCTCCGGCCGGCCGCCGGCGCAGAGGAAGAGCACAGCCATGCGCACGGCGATGCCGTTGGTGACCTGCTCGAGGATCACGCTGCGTTCGCCGTCGGCGAGTTCGCTGTCGATCTCGACGCCGCGGTTGATCGGCCCCGGGTGCATGATGATGGCGCGCGGGTTGAGCCAGGAGGCGCGGGCCTTGTTGAGGCCGAACATGCTCGTGTACTCGCCAAGCGAGGGGAAGTGGCCGGCGGCCTGGCGCTCGTGCTGGATGCGCAGGAGCATGACGACCTCGGCGTCGGCCAGGGCGCCGCGGAGGTCGTGGCTGACCTTCACGCCGAGCGCGGTGAACGAGTCGGGAACCAGGGTGGACGGGCCCACGAGGGTGACGGCCGCGCCGAGTTTGGTGAGGGCGTGGATGTTGGAACGGGCGACGCGGCTGAAAAGGATGTCGCCCAGGATGACCACCTTGCGGCCGCGCAGGTCGCCCAGGTGCTCGATCATCGTGAAGGTGTCGAGGAGCCCCTGCGTGGGATGCTCGTGGGCGCCGTCGCCGGCGTTGATGACGGGGATGTCGAGGATGCGCGAAAGGTAGAGCGGTGATCCGGCGGCGGCGTGGCGGATGACGATCATGTCGGCCTGCAGCGCCTGGATGTTTTCCGCGGTGTCGCGGAGCGTCTCGCCCTTGGTGGTGCTGCTGCTGGCGGCGTCGAAGGGGATGACGTCGGCCCCGAGCCGCTTGGCGGCCATGTCGAAGGCGAGACGCGTGCGGGTGCTGGGCTCGAGGAACAGGTTGACGATGGTGCGACCGGCGAGGACGGGCACGCGGGCGCCGCCGGGCTGCAGGGTGCGCTTGAAGACGCGGGCGGCGGCGTGGATCTGGTCGATCTCGGCGCGGGAGAGCTCTTCGAGCGTGAGGAGATGGCGGCGGGTCCAGGGCATCGGTGCGGCGGCGGCGTGGACCGGAACGGCGGAGCCCGGCCGCGGGGACACGGCTCGGGCATTCCGGGATTTCGTCGACGATCGGGCGGCCACCGGGGCCGTTTGTGGCCGCCGCCGCGGAGCGTGGGAAGCGTTTTCTAGCCCGCGTGCCTCACGGCACCTCGTAGATCTCGACCAGCGCGACGCCGGTCGCGTTGTTCACGCCCGTGAGTTGCGCGGTGTAGGAGCCGGGGGTGAGCGTCACGAGCAAGGCGGAGTCGCGGCTGGAAGCGGAGGGCAGGGCGAAGGCGCCGATGGCGCGGAAAGCGGCGGCGAGATTCTCGCCGCCGCCCCAGTCGTCGTTGTCAGCGACGACGGCGCTTCCCCGGTAGATGGTGAGTGCGGGGTTCGCCAGCGCGCCCGCCACCCCGAACGGCGCGAGGCCGGGGCCGACGCCGCGGATCAGGACCGGCCGGGGAACGTTGCCGGAGACGGTGAAGCCGGCGATGAGGATGCCGGCGCCGGTGCCCACGTGCGCGCGGGCCGAGACATTCACGAGCCGCGAGCGGCCGGTGGCATCGGTGTCATACAGTTCGGCGAGGGCGATCCCGGTGGCGGCGCCGGCGCCGGCGATCTGCATGGTGTAGGAACCGGGCGGGACGGGCCGCAGCAGCGCGGCATCAGCCGATCCGGCGGGCAGCGCGAAAGCACCGGCGGCGGAGAATACCGCCGTGAGGCCGCCCGCGGTGCCCCAATCGTCGTTCTCGGCCACGGCGGAGGAGCCGGAGAAAAGCCGCAGCGCGGGGTTGGCCAGCGCGCCCTCCACCCCGAAGCCGGTGAGGGCGGGGCCGATCGCGCGCAGGAGCACGGGTTTGTCGCCGGTGCCTGCCACCGCAAATCCGACGGTGAGCGTCTGCGCGCCGGTGCCGGCGGCGGTGCGAACGGACAGGTTGACCAGGCGACCCACCACGGGCGACTCGACGGTCACGACCGCCGGTTGCGACTCGAGGGTGCCCTCCGGTCCCGTGACGCGGACGCGATAGGTGCCGGCGGAACCGGCGGAGACCTCGGGTATGGTAAACGCGGCGGCGCTGGCGCCCGGCACGGGTGTCCCGTCCTTGAGCCATTGGTAGCTGAATGGTCCCCGGCCGCTGACGGTGACGCTGAGCGTGAGAGGCAACGTGAGCACGGCGGTCTGCGTGAGCGGCGGCGCGGTGATGGTGAACGGCTCGACCTCCGCGCGACCCGTGCGCCGGGCGTTGTGGCGATACTGGGGCCACGGCCCGGCGGCGCCGGCGCCGATGTCGAAGGCGTAGACCCCCTCGTCGTTGGAACCGATGTAAAGGGTGGATCCGCTGATGGCCGGTGAGGAGCGCACGATGCCGGCGGTGGACCACGTCCGCTTCAGGGTACCGTCGGGGTTCACGGCGTACAGTAACCCGTCGTAGGAACCGATGTAGACGACACCGTTGGCGTCCACCGCCGGCGACGAGGCGCGGGCCTCCTTGCCGAGGGGAAAAGCCCATCGCGCCGAACCGTCGGCGGTCTGCACGGCGTGGAGTTTACCGTCGTACGCGGCGAAGTAGACCGTGGCGCCATCCGGGCTCAGCGCGGGCGAGGATGATGTGCCGAGGCTGGCGCCCGTGTAGACCCAGCGCGACGCTCCCGCGGAGGTCGCGGAGTAGAGACGACCGGAGGTGAGGGTGCCGTAGTACAGGTTGCCCGCGCCATCGATCGCCGCTGCGGTGTAGACCGCGTTATCAGTCGGGAGCGACCACTTCACGGAACCATCGGTGGGGTTGAGGGCGTAGAAGCGGTGGCGCGTCGCGGCGTCGTCCGATCCGAGGTAGATCGTGCCGTCCCGGCCGGTGACGGCGGAGGCGTAGGACGATCCGGGGATGGGCGCCGACCATCTCACCGCGGCCGAGGTGCCGAGGTCGGTGAAGGCGAACAAACGCGAGGCGGACGGGGTTGCCGCCTCGTGCCGGAGGTAGATGGTGCCGTCGGCGCCGATCGCGACGGCGTTGTTCGCGCTGTAGCCGGTGCCGACGACAATCTCCCATTTCTTCTCTCCGGTGCGGCTGTCGTGGGCGAAGAGACGCGCGTCGTTGCCGGCCACCGTCGAGCCGGCCCCGAAGTAAAGCGTCCCGTCGGGGCCGATGGCGGCGGCCGAGGTATCCTGGGCGGCGTCGAGCTTGATGGCCGGCCAGCGCCGCGAGCCGTCGGCGTTGAAGGCGTGGAAGACGCCGTCGGTGCTGCCCACGTAAACGGCGCCGTCCGGACCGATCACCGGGGCGCAGGTGACGCTGCTGCCGGCGAGGCCCTGCCAGATCGAGTCGTTCAACGTGAGGGTGAACGGCGCGTTGCTGGGGGGCGTGGAGCCGGTGGCTTTGCCGTCGACCTGCAGGTGGTAGGTGACGCCGGCCCGCGCCTCGATCGTGACGATCGCGGTGGTGGATGGCGTGGTGCCGGCAGTTCTCGGGTCGGCGTTGTCGCTGGAGTCAACCAAGGTGAGCGCGTTGAGGGCGGATCCCGTGTAGACGGCGAGCAGCGGATCAAAACCATCGCTGCGGAGTGCAGCCTGGAAACGGCCGGTGGCCGGCGCGGTCCAGCGGTACCAAAGGGACTTGCCTCCGGTGAAGCCGAGGACCCGCGGCTCGTCGGGCTCCAGGGAGGCCTGCGCGTTGGCGGAATCGATGACGGAGGAGCGGCCGGTGATGATCTGGGCGCTCGCGAAACGGTCGTTCGGGGCGATCGCGCCGAGGTCGAGGAGCAGCAGCCCCGCGCCGCCGTTTTTCCCCGCGACGACGATCTGGTAGGAACGGCCGGCCTCGGCGGCGAACTCGAGGCGCGAGGTCGGTAGTCCCGCGTCGTCATCGTTCGCCGCGACGGGGGTGAGGCCGTCGAGCGCGGATCCGCTGAACACGCCGAGCAGCGTGTCGAAGGCGCTGCCCGCGGTGGAGATGCGCACGGTGGCGCTCTGGGTCGGGACCCATTCCCACCAGAGCGACGCGGCTCCGTTGAGGCCGGCGACGGCGGGCTCGCTCTCGGTCGTGGCGCCGGTGCTCACGTTGCGCACGCTGAAGTTGTTGCCGGCGAGCCGGGAGCGCTGCGCGAAGTCGTCGTTGAACGGACGGTGGTCGTCTGAACGCAAGGCTCGGTCGAGGTTGAGCCGTCCCCCGGTCTGCACCCGGCCGCGGAAGGCGGGCACGGGGTCGACGGAGCGGAGTAGGCGGTTGATGACCTGGCGGTAGGTGTCCCCGGGAAAATGGGCGCGGAGGAGGGCGAGCGCGCCGGCGACGTGTGGCGCGGCCATCGACGTGCCGGAGCGCAGCGCGTACGGCGTGGCGGTGGTGTACCAGGTGGACCAGATCTCGGTGCCGGGCGCGAAGAGCTCGACCGAGCCGGCGCCGAAGTTGCTGGAGATGGAGGCGTCGTCGCGCGCGGTGGAGTTGGCGACGGCGATGACGTTCTCGAGGCGGTAGCTCGCGGGGTAATGGGCGAGGAGCTCCATGTTGGCGGCGTCGTTGCCGGCCGCGGCGACAAAAATGACACCGGAGGCGCGGGCGCGCAGGATCGCCTCGCGCTCCGCCGGGTCGAACTGCGTGACCGGTCCCGCCGCCGCGCCGTAGCTGGCGTTGATGATGTGCGCGCCGTGGCGGATGGCGTAGTCGATGCACTCGATGCCGTCGGAGGTGGCGCCGCGCCCGGCGCTGGTGCCGGTGCCGCCGCGCAGGAACTTCAGCGCCATGAGCCGCACCTTCCAGGCCACGCCGGCGACGCCCAGGCCGTTGTTGCCGACCGCGCCGACGATGCCCGCCACATGTGTGCCGTGGCCCAGGTCGTCCAGCGGGTTGCCGTTGTTGGCGATGGCGTTGATGCCGTGCACATCGTCGACGTAGCCGTTGCCGTCGTCGTCCCGGTTGTTGCCCGCGATCTCACGCGGGTTCGTCCACATGTTGGCGGCGAGATCGGCGTGGTCGTAGCGCACGCCGGAGTCGATCACCGCGACGACAATCTCCGGGGCCTCTGAGCGCACGTCCCACGCCCGGGTGGCCCCGATGTCGGCGCCGACGATTCCGTTGTTGGAGCCGTCGTTGCGCAGGGGCCACTGGCGGGAGGCGAAGTCCGGGTCGTTGGGCACGGCCTGGGCCGCGCGGATGGTGTCGCGCTGCACGAACTCGTAGCGGCCGGTGGCGCGGAGGCGCGCCTCCGCCTGCGGGGGGCTTTCGCCGGGGGGGAGCTCGAGCAGGCGCATCCCGTCGAGGCGGTCCCAACGGCGTCGCAGGCGTAGTCCCTCGCGGGCCTCGGCGGCGTCGGCGACCGCGCGCTGGGCGGCACGCGGTTTGGCGATGACCACGCCTTCCCGGTAGCCCTGCGCGAGTTCCCGCGCGGTGAACGGGGCCGTCTCGGCGGCCGCTGCCGCGAGGGCCGGCAGGCCGGCGAGCAAAAGGAGGACGACGCGGAGGCTTTTCAAGCGAGGAGGGTGGACGTGGCGCGCGCGGCGGAGTTAGCCGGAGGCGGCTTCACTCCGGAGGAGGGCGAGCACCTGCTCCTCCAATTGCGGGAGGGCATCGGCGGGCGGGGCGGCGTCGATGTCGTGGATCATCCAATAGTCCACGCGGTTCTCCCAGGCGGGGAATTGGCTTCGCATCAACGGCCGGTGCTCGGACTCCTTGAGGGCGATGACGCGGTGGGCGCGGGTGAGATCGCCGTGCGCGAGAGGAACCGGTGAACGGGCGGTGTGGTGCCGCGGGATATTGCGCAAGGCGAGCGCTTCGCGGGTGTGGGGCGACAGGTCGCCCGCCCCGGCGACCAGATGGGTGGCCAGGCCGCGGGAGAACGCGCGGCAGGACGTGTCGAAACGCGTGGTGTGGAAATTGAACACCGCCTCCGCGAACCGGGACCGGTAGAAGTTGCCGGAGCAGACGAAGAGCAAGTGGCGCATGCGGGACGACGATTCCGACGAAACCGCGATCCCGCGCGGGCGCAACCGCGGGGGTGGAGGGTCGCTTGCGAAAGCGCCGGAGGGCCCTACCTGTTTTCGCGATGAAACTCCTCACCGTCCTCCTCCTCTCCCTCGGCCTCGCCGGCGCGGCGTCCGCCAAGTCCTCCAAGGTTCCGGACATATCCCATGCCGACCTCCAGAAAGCCGTGGCCGCCAAGGCCGTGACCCTCCTCGACGCCAACGGCACCGAGTCCTTCAAGGAAGGCCGGATCCCCGGCGCGATCGATTACGCCTCCGCCAAGGCGAAGCT
>CAIUOU010000081.1 GCA_903900845.1 uncultured Opitutia bacterium | reverse complement strand
GGCCAGGGCGGTGGATACGCCGAAGGGCGCGAGTCCCGGGCCAATGCCGCGCAGCAGGAACCAGCGCGGGGCGCCGGCGCCGACGGACAGCCCGAGGGTGAGCGGGGCGCCCGGGGAGACGGTGCCCCTGGTGGAAAGATTTACGAGGCGCGAGCCGTCGCCGCCCGCGTCGTACAATTCGACCAGCGTGTTGCCGGTGGCGCCGTCGGCGCTCTCGATCTGCGCGGTGTAGCTGCCGGGTGGGAGCTCGGCCTGCACGGCGGCGTCGGCGCTGCCGGGTTGCAGCGGGAAGGCGCCCACGCGTCCGAACGCGGACCCCAGCGTGGTCTGCCAGTTGTCGTTGCGGCCGACCTCCGCGCCGGTCGAGGCGCGCAGGACCATCATCGGGTCGCGCAAGGTGGAGGGTACGCCGAACTGGCCGATCCCCGGGCCCACCGCGCGCAGGAGCACCTGCTTGCGCCCCGTTCCCGCGAGCGAAAACCCGGCGATCAAACCGCCTTCCCCGGGTTGCGTGGCGTTGAGGGTGGAGAGGTTTCCCAACCGGGCGGGAACGGCGGCCGCGAGCGAGGCGGCCTCCGCCGTGAGCAGAGGCTCCGCGCGGGAAACCGAAAGCCGGATGCGGCCGCGCGCCACGGGCTGGGTGAAGTCGATGCCGATCCGCGTGGGCTTGGCCCCGCCCGGGAGATTTTCCTCGATCGTCTCAGCCCGCACGGCCACTGGGCCACCGTCGGTCTCGATCCGCACCCGCAGGCGTGCCGCGCCGGCGCCGACTTCCAGCGTCGCGGCGTCGATCGCGCGCCAGGTCGCGAAGGTCACCAGCGCGGTGCCGAACGAATCAGGGCCCGTGAACTCGAAGTCGTCGGTGATCACAAAACCCTCGCCTACGCCTCGTCGGCAGACGAACTCGCGTTCCAGCCGGCGCAGGGCGGCAACGGCGTAGCCTCCCCGCAGATCGAGCAGCAGGCGGTCGCGATCGCGGCTCCATTCCGTGGCCAGCACCCGGGCGGCGTAGTTCAGGCCCGTCGACTGCAGTTGCCCGGCGACCACCGGCACCGGGTGGCCGTAGGAATTGAGCACCCGGCTGTCGTAGCGTTTCGCGCTGAAGGTGCGTGAGGTGTAGATCTCGCTGCCCGGATCCACCAGGAGAGCCGTGGTTCCGAGGGCCACGACGAACGATCCCAGATCGTTGTGATTGTGCAGTTCGTCGTTGTGGCCGCCCTTGATGGCGCCGCCGAAGTCGTCGGCCGCGCGTGCGATCAGCACCTGCGCGCCGGGGAACCAGTGCCGTAGCTCGGGCTGCGGCGGCAGGGCCGTGCCCGCGACCGAAGGCGTCCACACCCGCGTCGCGCTGATGTAGAGCTGGTCGCGCGCGACCTCCGCCCAGGCCATCGGCGGCAGGCGGGCGGGTGCGACCGCGCCGTCCAGCAGGCGCCGAGCCAGCGGCGCGACCCAGTTCGCGGGCTGCACGGTGGTCGAGTTGTCGGAAAACGCCGGATACACCCGTGGGAGGATCGCCATACCGACCGGGTAGGCGGCGATGCGTTCCAGCTTCGGGCCAGCCACCAGCCGGACCCTTCCCTCCGTGGCCGCGGAGACCGCCTCCGCGAGCAGCACATGGTGCCCGAAGCCGTAGCTCCAGTACCCGACGCCCTCGGTGCAGTAGCCGTCGTCGGTGAAGCCGGCGACGAAGTAGGGCAGGTTGGCCTCCGCGGAGGCCACCACCTCGGCGCGGATCGCGCGGTCGCCGACCGCCGCCAGAGTGGCGCCCACGACTCCGGCGTGACAGACCGCGTTCCAGTTGCTGTTCGTGTGGACCCACCACATGCCGCCGACCGGTCCGTTGCGGATCGCCCGCAGGTAAGGGTCGGTGATGCGGCGACGGATTTCCGACTGCAGCCGTTCCAGTCGGGCCGCGCCAAGGCCTTCGCCCAGCCACCCGCCGGCCGTCGCCATGCTCCAGCCGCGCATCGCCGCGCCAAGGTCGACTTCGACCACGCGACCGGTGAAATTATTCAGCGACGCGTCATGGGCCGGCAGGGTCCAGGCCTTCTCGTCGAGGATCGCATCCACCTCGCGCTGCACCGCGGCAAGGTAGCGTCCGCGTCCGTCCAGGGACTCCGCCCACGCGAAGGTCGTCAGCCGGTCGCGTCGGCTGTTGTAAACGGCCTCATAACCAGTCCTCGAGCCGGTGCGGGAGTATTCGAGGTAGAGTGCGTCGGTGACGGCGGGCGGGGCGACATTCACCAGCCGGTCGGCCTCGGTGAGTATTTCCCGGAGCGGCACGCGCGCGGCGACGGCCGCCCACGCGGCACGGTCGGAGGCGGGCCGGCCCACCGGGGCGGGCGTGGCGGCTAGCCAGGCGGAGATCTCGTTGATCCGGGCCGTCGCGGGTTTCACGGCCGCGGTGACCGGTTCGCCGGCGGTTAGAACAATCACCGCCGCGAGTCTCGCGAGACGCGTCAGCTCGGCAGGAAGCATGAGTTGGGCTGGAACGAGGCGCAGCATCGTGGGAAGAGTAACAAGCTCGGGTGAGCAGGTCAGTGGAACGAACTGGCGACTTGGGCAAAACGCGGGCCCTGGTATGCCTTCCGGGTTTTCCCTCGCATTCCTTGAGTCCGGTCTAGGCGGTTTCCCCAAGGTGATTCCGTGGGCATGTTTGACCGGTTGCGATGCGGGAGGGGCAGGGCACACGCAACGTGCGGCCCTCGTGCCACGTCAATGAACTGACGAGCGTGGTATTGGGAACAGCCGGCACGCCGCGCTCATTCATCTCGATTAGGCGCATCAGCACGCTGCCGGCCGTGCGACCCACCTCCTCGGCGTTCACGAGGATGCCGCTCAGGCGGCGCGCGGGCCGCTCCTGATGAAAGAATACGATCCCCGTGTGGCGTGGAACGCGCAGACCGATCCTCGTCGCGGCGGACAGCACCTCCGGTTCCTCCGTGAGAATCACATCGGGCCGCTCCCGCCGCACCCAACGGGTGAACTCACGGGAGTCCCAGCGATCCTCGGGCAGAATGAGCGGGTCGATTGGGCGCCACCGCGGGTGGCGGCGGGTCTGCGCGAGGAAGGCGCCGAGGCGGCTGTGGCGGGTACGAATGTTCTGCGGAGCGCGCAGGATCAGTCCGGGACGGCGGTAGCCGCGCCGGTCTGTTTCCTCGATGATGCGCTCGATGCCGCAGGCGTGATCGTCGACGACACGGTGCAGCACCGGGTTAGCCATGGAGTAGTCGAGGCTGACCGCCGCGAACCGTTCCCAATCGATGTCCATCGGTGGGTTTTCCACGGGCAATGGCGCCACGACAAGGCCCTGTACGTTCTGGGTCCACAGGATCTGGCTGAGGCGCCGCCCGCCGATCTGAGGGGCGAAGAGCCAGACGGGTTCGACCAGGTAACCGCGCGCGGAGCACGCGCTCCGCACGCCGGCGAAGCAGTCGGAAATGAAGCGGCTACGTCGCCACCCGTCGCGGGTGGGAAACGCGGTGAGAAAGGCCACTTTCGCCCGCAGCCTCGCGGCGGTGCGGGCCTGGCGCTGGGACATCAGCGCGGAAATGAGAGGATCCGGCCGGTAGCCCAGTCGTTCCGCGACGGCGCGCACTTTTTCCGCGGTGGCGGGAGCGATGCCCGTACCGTTGCGGAGAGCGAGGGAGACGGCGGTCTGGGAGAGACCGGCGGCACGGGCGATCTCGCGCTGGGTGACCATCGGGGTGAGGGGCAGTCAAGCGGGGCGGCTACGCCGCGCAAGCGCTCCGCCCGACGTGAAATGAAAAAAGGCGTCGCCCTGGGACGGCGCCAGGGGGGTGCGCGCTCGGCGGATCCGGTTCAGAACCGGAAGTCGGTCGCGAGCCGGTAAGTGCGCTTCTCACCGAAGGTCGACCCCTCGGAGATGTAGTCGCGGTCCGTGAGGTTGCCGATGTTGAGGCGCAGGGTGAGTCCCTGCCGCCCCTTCAGCTTGATGTCCTTTGAGATCACGGCGAACAGCACCCCACCGCCGTCGCTTCGACGCTCGCGGGTGTTAAGGTTCAAGCCGGTGTCGAGCCAGGTGTCGTTACGCCAGTTGAGGCCGAGCGTCCAGCGGGTCCCGCCGAGCGGCCCCGAGCCGTCGATCTTGTAATTGGTCATCACGTTGGCGCTCTTCTCGGGCGCGCGGGGCAGTTCGTAGCCGATGAGGGCCTCGCGGCCCGGGGGCGCTCCGGTGATCTTTCCGCTGAACTGGGCGTAAAGCACGGTGAAGCTCAGCTGCTTTGAGGCCTGATACCAGGCCTCAAGCTCCAGTCCGCTCACTTCTTCGCCCGGGGTGAGGATTCCATAGGTGCGGGGGGGATTCAGGCTGAAGTCGGTGTATTGGCGGCCCACGTCCTTCCGTTCCTGCGAATAGACCACGATCGCGGTGGAAAGGCCGGTGCCGCCCCAGGTCGACTTGAGGCCGCCCTCAACGCCCTCGGCGGTGAGCGGGGCGAGGGGGTTGAAGTTGATGTCGAAAAGGAACTGAGGCTGGTAGCTCGTGCTGCGGTTGAAGAATAGCATGTGCTGCTTGCGGGCGTCGAAGACCCAGCCGATGCCGGTCTGCCATACCGTGGCCTTGCGATTATCCGCCGCGCCGGTCGTCGTGTTTGTGAGGATGCTCTTCCCGCGGGCGACGCCGCCCAGCAACTGGAGCCGGTCGTCGAAGGCTGAGAGCACTTCACTCACGCGGGTGTTGGTCCACTCGCTCAGGAAACGATTCGGACCGGATTCCAGGCGCCACAACGCCGGGTCGAGCCTGGTGTCGAGCCACTGGCCGGTGATGCCGTTGAACGGTCGGAAGTCGGCGGCGGTCGGCTGGCGGGTCACGCGCTGGCTGACGGGTTCATAGCCGAGATTCAGCGTGAAGAGGTTGTCGCGCGAGTTGGTGGAAGCGTTCCAGCCGCGCCAGACCGACGCGAAGAATATGTTCTTGTTGTATTCGTAGCCGGCGACGGTCCGGGTCTTGAAGGCGCCGAGGGTCCATTCGCCGAGCAGGTCTCCCTTGTAACCGGTGATGCGGTTGCCGTCGCGCGTGTTGGCTCCGTAGTAGGCAGTTGGGACCGTGCGGAACGGATCCCCGCCCGTGGGGACGATCTCGTTGCGATCGCGGGCGTTCTTTGAATAGACGGTGCGGAAGGTGATGTTCGGCGTGAGGCGCGAGGTGAGGTCCGCCGTCCAGTTGGTCTGTTTGTTCTGGGCTTTGGCGTAGGGGCCGAACAGCCCGCCGCGCGCGGCCCGGCCGAGGCCGCGGTTTTCCTTGTCGACGTACTCGACCGTCGACCCCGGAGGGCGCCACACGATGGGCTGGAAGGCGCCGAAGTTGGTGCGCACGTCGAGGTACTCCCATTCGAAGGAAACCTCGGTGTTCTCCAGCGGCCGGTAGAGGAGAGAGGGGTTGTAGGCGACGGCCTTGTTGCGGAAGAAATTGAACTCGCGCTCGTTGCTGGTGACCGAAGCGGGAAGACGGAAGCCGAGGGTCTTGGGCACGAGCGTGATGTCCACGTCGGTCTGGCCGCGGTAGAAAGCGTAGTTGCCGAACGCCGCCGAGGCGCTGCCTCGGGCGTCGGCGGTGGTGCGGAGGCGGGGACGTTTCGTGATGTAGTTGATGATGCCTCCGGCGTCGCTCTGGCCGTAAAGCAGCGAGTTGGGGCCGCGGATGACCTCCACGCGGTCGATGCCGGTCATGTCGTACAGTCGCCCGCCCGGCGCGAAGCCGTTGCGGCGGGGCAGGACGGTGAAGCCGCGCGAGGCGTACTGCGTGTTGTTGCCGGTGCCCTCGGAGGACGTCTGGTTCTGATTGGCTAGGCCGGCGACGAGTCGGTTGAGGCCGTCGGCGTTGAAGATGTCCAATTCCTTCATCATCTCCGCGCTCACGACCTGCAACCCCATGGGCAGCTTGTCGATCGGGCGGGCGACGAGGGTGCCGGCGGTGGCCTCGTTGATCCGGTTCCCCTCGAGGGCGGCGGTGGAGATGACGAATGGCGACAGCTCGACGATCTCATCGGCGGTAACGGGGCGCTGGGATTGCGCCACTAGCGAGGCAAGCAACGCGGCGGCGGTCAGGCCGGCGCGGAGCGGGCGGAGAGTACGGATCATAGTTAGGGTTTCGGGTTTGAGGGGGAGCTTGGTTCCGCCCCGGTGGCCGGGCTAGGCTGGGGTTACTGTTACCGATTAGGAACGTCGCGGTCCCGGGCTGGAGGCCACGACGAAGCTGGTCTCCGGCCTGTACGGAGCGGGTGATTTCCGAGAAACCCGTTGACAGGTTGTCCCGCGACCTTACCTCTCAACCCCTCATCTGTTGCAGGGTGGAGCAGCCTGGTAGCTCGTCAGGCTCATAACCTGAAGGTCGCTGGTTCAAATCCAGCCCCTGCACCCAGCTTTAAGCCCCCGTAACCATGTGGTTGCGGGGGTTTTTGGTTTTTGGCCCAGAGCTGAATTTGGCGTCACTGCCCAAAAACTGCCCAAAAATCGGGCCAGTGGATCGGATCAGAATCGAGACCGGTGCCGCTAATTCCTCAGGTCCGGACTCCTTGGTCTCAGGTGCAGCAGGCGTCTGAATGGCGTCCCCTGCTTGCTTTGGCCGAGGCGCATCCCGGGAGTGGCCGCCGCCAAGACAGGTCGTGAAAACCACGGTGGGGCGGTTCCCGGCCCGCCTTGAGTTAGCCGCGACACCGCCTTTGGTTTTTATTGGCATCGTGGTCTCCGTTTGCCGCAGGAGATTACTCGGTAGCTTCACTCCGGCCTGCCTCGCTATCACCTCGATTCGCCACTCGCGCCGGCGCGGAGTCTACCTGCTGAAAAACCTCCCGGTAAGGATGCTTCGGTTTGATCGAGGACGTGCCACTCCGTCTAGAAACGGCAGAACGTGGGCAGGAGTCTGTCGACCCGTCCCCGCGAATCAGGGCGGCGGCAGTGGCAAAGCGAGGAGATGAGCCTGTCTGAAGCGTGCCGGCTCGAGTGCTTTCCCAACTGGCCGAACGCAAGGGGATGGGCCATGTCCCGTAAGACTGGTCAGCCCCTCCCGCTCGCGGGTCCTCCTCGAAGGGCCCGCCCGCGCGGAGTTTTTCGCCCTGTTCCGGCCGCGGATCAGCGGGAACGGAAAATTTCGCTGGTGAGTGACTCGACGACGAGGGTGCGCAGGCCATGGCCTTTCTGTTTCACGGACTCGAGGATCTCCTCGACGACGGGATCGTCGACGGGTTCGAGGTGGCGGCCGGTTGCGTAGCTCAGAAATTGTCGGATGAGATTTCGCGTGAACGCCTCCTCGCGCTTCGTCCTCAGGGCCTGCCGGAACGCCTCGAAATCCGCGTAGGCCTCTCCCGAGCTGAACTCCCCGCTGGCGTCGACGTTCGGTGCCGGGGTGTTGCCCTTGGGCTTGGGATAGTTGACGCGCCAGCGCCCGATCGGGTCGAAGTTTTCCAACCCGAAGCCGAGCGGGTCGATCTTGCGGTGGCATTCGGCGCAGGCGGGGTCGGCGCGATGCTTGGACAGCCTTTGCCGAAGGGTGGTGGCACCCGTGACATCGGGCTCGATCGCGGGAACGACGTCGGGCGGCGGCGGTGGCTTGATCCCGAGGATGTTCTCCGAAACCCAGACGCCGCGGGTGACCGGCGAGGTTTCGACGCCGTTGGCGCTAACCGTCAGCACGCCGGCCATACCGAGGAGTCCGCCGCGCTGGCGGTTACCGGCAAGGCTGACCCGCTTGAACCCGTCCGCGATCCGCAGCGTTTCCCGCTCCGGCAGGTTGTAGAGCCGGGCGAGACGCTTGTCGGCGAAGGTGTAATCTGACTCGAGGAAATGATGCACCGGACCGTCCTCCCGCAGGAGGTGCAGCAGAAACATCCGGACCTCGGTCTTCATCGCCTCGGGGAGGTTTTCCGCGTAATACACGCGGGCGGTTTCGCGGGGAGGCGGCATCCCGCCGAGATCGCGGAGATTTAGCCACGCCTCCGGGAAGCCGTGGACAAAGCCCGCCACCTTCTCGTCGGCCAGCATCCGGTGGGCCTGGCGCCGGATTTCGCCGGGCTCCAGGAGCCGGCCGCTGCCGGCCGAGGCCAGCAGTTCGTCGTCGGGCAGCGTGCCCCACAACGCGTAGGATAGTCGCGCGGCCAAGTCGTGCGCTCCGAGGCGCGCCTCGTCCTCTTCGGTCACCTCGCTGAAATAAAGGAAGGAGGGCGAGCAAAGGATCAGCTTGACCGTGTCGAGCGCTGCCTGGCGAGGCGTCGCGCCGGCGGCGATTCCCTTGGCGTGGGACTGGCGCAGGCTGGCGCGGTCGGCGTCGTTGAGCGGCCGGCGGAATGCCCGGCCAGCGAAAGCCGCGAGTTGCGCCAACGCGGTTTCCTCGCGGAAGCCGGCGGCCCCGAACACCGCGACTTCCTCCCGCCCGCCGCCCGGCTCCGGCTGCGGCCCGTCGATCGTGATCTCGCTGATGCGGATGTGCGGCAGTTTTCCCTCCCGCAGCAGATGCGTGCGGCTGACACCGGCCTTGGCGAAACGACCCTGGAAATCGTCCTGGTAGCGTCGGTTGATCTGGAGCACGGCGGCGCGCGACTCGTGCGGGCCGTTGGGGAAGATGAAGCGCGGGGTTTGCCCCGCCTCGAGCCAAACGCGGAACCGGAGCCATCGCGGCTCTTCGTCCGCCACGGTGGCTTGTGCGAGGAGGGGCTCGATCGTCTGCGGGTAGTGGATGTGGTTCCGCGTGGCGTCACCCGGTACGATCCCGAGCAGGAAGGGCTCGGAGAGATCGATGCCGAAGATCGATGGGTCGTAGTGTGTGTCGCGGTGCATCGCCTGGGCCAGCACCGCGATGTCGTACAGCCCGGAGACCGGTACGCCTTGGAGGAAATCCTCGATGTGCCCGTAGCCGCCCTGGCGCGTGTCGGTGTTGGGCTGCTCGTAGAGGCAGAGGTAGCGGAAATCGAACGCGGCCTTGTGCGGCCCCTGCAGTTCCTCGTACTGGATAAACCGACCGGCGAAGCGCCACGATTTCGGTTCCATCGCCAGGCGTCCGAGCCGAGCCTCGACGAGGCGGTGGGCCGCCTGGAAATACTGTTCAAGCAGGAATCCGGAGGTCACGAGCGAGCGGCCGACGGTGTCGATGCGTTCGCTGGCCTTTTCCTTCGGAAAGTCGGCGGTGAGCCCGAGCGTGTCGACCCGGCGGTCGAAAAGCGTCGCGAGCGTGTTCTCATACTCGCGGTTGGACAGGCGGCGGATGACGGTGCGGGCGCCGGCGCCCGCGATCCTCCCGCGTGCGGCGGCGATCCCGCCGCGCAGTTCGCGGATCACCGCCAGCCGCTCCTCGTCGGTCGGCTGGGTTTCCTTCGCCGGGGGCATCTCGCGCAGCGTGAGCTGGTCGATGATATCCTTGGCGGTGATGAGGTCTCCCTCCGTCGCCAGCGGCCACGCCAGCGAGGAAAAATCGTGGTCGGCCTTTCTGCGGTCGGCGTCGTGGCACTTCAGGCAGTATTGGCCGACGAACCTCGACAGCACCGGATGAGCGGGACTTTCCGCGGCGTGGCCGGGGGCGACCACGAACGCCGCCGCGGTCACCAGAGTGAGGACACGTGAGAACCGTTCAACGATGGGCCTTGGCGCACAAAATCCCGGCCGTTTTGAGACTGCCTGCATTGAGGTTCGGGATACGGAGTCCACGGACGAGCAATCCGGGGGCATGGAGTTTCCGGTCATCGTGATTAGCTGTGGGGAGATGGACGCCCGCGGGCCATCCAGGTGACAGCCGGTGGCCGGGTTCTCCGCTCCTTGAGTTCGCGACGGGCTCTGCGGCGTGGAGGTGCCCCGGCGGAAAAACCACGGGGCGGGCATCGCGCTGGGGCTGGCCAAAATAATCCTCCGCCGATTCGTGGGGTTCCAACCCAATACCTGCGGTCTCAGGAAAACCGCCCGGTGCTCGTGCCGAAAGACGCCGTCTCGAGACCCATGCGTTGCGCAATGTCGACGAACAGATTGCAGAGCGGAACCTTGCCGGGGCCGGACGCGGGAAGCTGGCGGAACTCACCGTGGCGGTAGCCGCCGCCCGCGAGGATGATGGGCAGATCGGAATTCTTGTGCGTGTTGGCGTCGCCGATGCCGCTGCCGAAAAGAACGGTGGTGGAATCGAGCAGCGTGCGGTCGCCGTCGGACATGCCCGCGAGGCGGGTGAGGAATTTCGCGAAGTGGCGGATCTGGTATTCCTCCAGCGTGAGCAGATGCTTGATCGCGGCCTCGTCGTTCCCGTGGTGGGAAAGCCCGTGGTAGGACTTGTCGATGCCGAGATTCTGGGGGAGAAAGTCGCCCCCGATCTCGAGGGTGGCGATGCGCGTGGAATCCGTCTGCAGGGCGAGGGCCAACAGTTCGTAGAGCAGTGGCAGGTCTTCCACGCGGTTGCGGTTCACCGGGCGGTCGAAAGGCGCGGGCGGCTTGGGAAGGCCTTCCCAGCGCCGGCGGAGCTGCAGACGCTTCTCCACGTCGCGGACCGAGGTGAAGTACTCGTCCAGCTTGGCGCGGTCCTCCTGGTTGACCCGGCGCGAGAGCCGATTCGCGTCCTCCCGCACCGAGTCGAGGATGGACGCCTGCAGGCGGTGTTCCTCGTGACGCCGGTCGCGCCGCTCGCGGGAGTCCTCGACAAAGAGGCGGTCGAACAACTCGGCGGGGCCGGGGATCGGGGGCACCCGCACGCCTGCCTTGGTCCACGCGATCTGGCAGCCGCCGTGGATGCCGCCCTCGGAGCCGACGGTGAGCGAAGGGAAACGTGTCTGGTAGCCGATCTCATCGGCCATGAACTGATCGATCGTGACGTTGCCGGAGGGCCGGTTCTGGGCCTCGGAGTTGAGCACGCCCGAGAGGAACGAGTGCACCGCGAAGTGGCCGCCCTTCACGCCGTGATCTAGCCCGCGGAACACCGTGAGCTGGGGCCGGTTATCCGCGAGCGGGGCGAGCAGCTTGGTCGGCTCGTAGGCGCCGCCGCTGGACGCGGGGAAAAAGTGCTTGGTCTGGTATCCGAGCAGGTTGCCGATGGCGACGAAGCGGCGTGCGCCGGCGCCCGCGCCCTTGTCGGTCTGCAGCGCGGAATTGCCGCCGGCGGCCGCCGCCATCAGCGAAGGGAGTGAGGGAAGGGCGAAGGTGGCCCCGAGTGACTTGAGGATGAAACGGCGACGGTTCATGGGGAGACCTTTTCCTGATGGGGCGGGGCGGGCAGGGTGCGGGCGCCGCGGGGTGCGTCGCCGGGACGATCGAAACAGCACGCATGGAGCCGGCGAGAAAAATTCGGACGCGCCCGCGGTCATGTGCCGGATGCGTTCGCCGCGGTCGGCGCGGAGTCAGGTTTCGAGCGTGGTGCCGCAACTTACCATCGCGGAGCGCCGTGACGCTGCTCGACCCTCTCCGCCTCTCTGTTTAGGGTTCTCGCTTCGGGTTACTCGGCCCCGAGGCGGTCGCGAGGCGCGCTTTCGGCGGGTGGGATCCGGCGTGGGGAATGTGTGGCGCCCACGGGGAAATCCGTGTTCATCCGCACTTGTCCGTGGTTGAACCAAGGCGCATTTTTAACGTCCCCTTTGCCGCTCCTCCTCCCGCCATGAAAGCCCTCCTCCTCACCGCGCCTTCGCGTCTCGAGTACGTCGATTTTCCGGAGCCGAGCCCGGCGGATGACGAGGTGCTGGTGCGCGTCCACGCCTGCGGCATCTGCGGCAGTGACATCCACGGGTGGGACGGATCGACCGGTCGGCGGCAGCCCCCGTTGATCATGGGGCACGAGGCCTCCGGTGAGGTTGCCGCGACGGGCGCCCGCGTGAGCGGCTGGCGTAAGGGCGACCGGGTGACATTTGACTCCACGATCTCGTGCGGCGCCTGCCGCTTCTGCGCGACCGGGGCGGTGAACCTCTGCGAAGACCGCCGCGTCGTGGGGGTTGCGCCGAAGGAGTTTCGCCAGCACGGAGCCTTCGCCGAATACCTGGCGATTCCCGCGCGCATCCTCTACCGGTTGCCCGACTCCCTGGCTTACGATGAGGCGGCGATGGTGGAGCCGGTCTCGATCGCCGTGCATGCGGTCAAGCGCGCGCCGATCGCACCGGGCGCGACCGCCGTTGTGATCGGCAGCGGCATGATCGGCCTGTTGGTGGTCCAGGCGCTGCGCTGGGCGGGCGCCACGCGCGTGATCGCGGTTGACCTGGCGGATTCTCGGCTGGAACTCGCGCGCCGGCTCGGCGCCACGCACACGATCAACTCCGGCGTCTCCGACGCCGCCGCCGAGGTCGCACGGCTGACGGATGGCCTCGGAGCCGATCTCGCGTTCGAGGTCGTCGGCTTCGGTCCGACCCTCAACCTCGCGCTCAACGTGCTGAAACGCGGAGGGTCCTGCGTGCTGGTGGGTAATCTGTCCCCGCGCACGCCGGATTTTCCGCTGCAAGCCGTGGTGACGAAGGAACTCACCCTGCTCGGGTCCTGCGCAAGCGCCGGTGAGTATCCCCTGTGCCTTGATCTGATCTCGCGCCGCGTGATCGAAGTGAGGCCGATGATCGAGACCGTGGCGCCGCTGGCGGATGGCGCCACCTGGTTCGATCGCCTCAGCGCAAAGGACGGCGGGCGCTACATGAAGGTCATCCTTGCTCCGGGCCGACGCGGCTGAAACCCAGCCTGGGGTGTGGCGGTTGCATCCCGGGCGCTGCTGGACTTCCGCGGACCGGATACCGGCCTCTCAAGGCCGATCCAGGTTTCTCAGCAACTCGAGGGCTTTGCCGATCACGCGTTCCTCCGTGTCGTCCGAAAAGCGGCCCGGATGATTGAGGATCCGGGTGTTGGCGGAGACGCCCTCGTAACCGCCCTCGCGGATGATGCGGAGGCTGGGCAGGTAGCCGAAGACGTCGTTGCTGTAGCCGGCCACCCAGACGGCGGCGGGTCCGGCCAGCTCGCGTTTGAGCCGCAGCGAGTAGTCGACCACCGCCTCGCCGGCGAGGGCGACAAGCGTGAGGTCACCGCCGAAGCGCACGACTTGCACCGGGCACGCGAACGGCGCGGGCCGCTCGCCTCGCGCGAGGAGCGCGGACAGGCTTCTCGCTCGTTCCACGACCTCCGGCGTGTGCTGCGCGTCGGTATAGGTCGCCAGTTCCTTGGCTGGCAGCGGTTCATACCCAAGATCCGCGTGTCCCAGCGCCGCGCGCAGCGGACCGGCGACGGGGCGCGGGCGCGCCGCCAGCGCCGCGTGCACCGCGTGCGCGAGCGAGCGGCCGTGCTGGCGCGCGAGATCCTCCGGCGACTGGCCCGGGACGGTCGCGCCGCGCGGATAGGGGTTTTGGTCGCCGGCGCAGCCCGTCAGAAAAAGCGCCGCCGCGCCGGAGTAGGTTGTCTCCAGCTCCCGTTGAGCGTGACCGGCGTAATCGCCGCTCACCTTGCTCCCTCCCAGCGTCGTATTGTGGCACGCGTAGCCGAAGACCAACGCGCGGATTTTTCCATCCTCCCCGCTCACCTTCAACACCGGCACATCGTGGTCGATCGGGCCGGCGGGGTGGGGGTTGTTCGTTAAGGTGCCGTTCGCCTCCGGGCGCCGCCGGTTCATCGCGAAGCCGGCTCTGGCCTGGGCGAACTCCACGCGCGCGGGCAGGGTTTCGCGCAGGCT
>CAIUOU010000080.1 GCA_903900845.1 uncultured Opitutia bacterium | reverse complement strand
GGCAACGGGGTTGCATGCGGAGCCCGGTTGCATCCGGCAACCATGTCCCTGATCCCCTTCACCAGTCAGCTGATCGCCGACGTCGGCATTTCCTTCGGAGACGAAGGCAAAGGTCGCCTCATCCCGGAGGTCGCCGACGAGTTGCGGGGAACCGCGCATCCCGTGTCGGTGGTGCTCAAGGTGAACGGCGGGGCCAACTCGGGCCACACCGCCGGCGGCATCAAGCTCAACCTCCTACCCGCGGGCGTGGTCGTGCGCGACGCCGCCCACCTTTGCATTGGCAGCGGCGTGGTGGCCGATCCGCGCAAGATCTGGTGGGAGACCCGGCCGCTGGAGCAGAAAGGGCACGCCATTCTTTCGCGCCTGCTGATCGACGAGCGCGCGCTCTTGTCGGATGTCACGCACCGGCTCCTGGACCTCGCGTGGGAGGATTACCGCGTGAACGTGTTGGCGGAGGAACCGCGCGGCTCGACCGGCCGAGGCATCACGCCGGCGTACCTCGACGAGGTCGGCCAGCAGCAGATCACCTTCGCGGATTTCCTCGGCGGCCCGAACTACTTCGCCCGCAAGCTCGCGCAACGCGCCGATCGCGCCTGCCGGACGATCCAGCATGTCTGCCGCGTCAGCGAGGCGGCGTGGCACGGTTTCTTTGAAAAGCTTAGCGCGGCCGAACTGCGCGCCAATGCCGAGGCGATCGAGCTCGGGGTTTTCACGCCGGCGGAATTTGATTTCGGCCGGTTCAAGGGAACCGCGCCCTTCACCCTCGATCTCGCCGCGCTCACCGACGCCTACTGGACGGCCGGCACCGCGCTCGCCCGCAACATCGGCGAGGTGCGCGAGCTGATCCTGCGCGAAATGGCCGCCGGCCGCACCGTCATCGGGGAGTTCGGTCAGGCCTACTGGCTCGACAAGCGGCACGGCTTCTCACCGAACGTCACGGCGTCCCACACCTACACGCCCGAGTTCTTCGAGAGCGCGGGGATTCCGGTGCAGCGCATCCACACCTTCGGCGTCGCCAAGGCCTATGACACCAAGGTGGGCACGCACACCTTCATCACGCGGATGGACGACGCCCACCCGCTCGCGGACCGGCTGAAGCGCATCGAGTTCGGCACCAGCACCGGCCGCCAACGGATGGTAGGTTGGTTCGACGCCGTGGAAAAAGGCGACGCGCTGCGCTACGGCGGGTTCCAGGATGTGATGATCAACAAGTCCGACGCCCTCACCCACGCCGGCGAGTGGCGCGGCGAGTTGCTCATCTGCACCGCGTACGAGGACGTCTCCGGGCGCCGCCTCGCACACGTGCCGCGTAACGAGGCGGTGCGGCGCAACCTGCGCCCCGTCTACAGCCGCCACGCCGGCTGGAGCGAGGACATCTCGGCCGTGCGGCGCTTCGCCGACCTGCCGGCGAACGCGCGCCGCTACACCGCGGCGATGATGCGCGCCATCCTCGACGTAGCCTACGATGGCGGCCTGCGCCCGGTCGATGACCGCCTGCCCAACCTCCGCTACCTTGGCGTAGGTCCCGAGCCTTCCCAGATCATCAAGGACGTGCCCCGGACGGCCGAGCTGCTCCGTCTGGCCTGAAGCGCGGAGACTCGCTCCACGGGTCCGGCCATTCGAGGCGGGCGCTTGCTCGATTCCGGCTCCGCTATCCCGCACGCAGGAGTTTTCCGCGGGAACACCCGCGGCTATACCAACCGCCGCCTCTCATTCGAGGCGGAAGCAAGGGCTTCAACCCGACCTTGGCCCGCGTTCCTGATTTCCACATTCACCCCGGACCGATTCGCCCAGCCCGACGGCCCCTCCTCCCCGAGGAAAGTCTCCATGTGCTCGGAGCGGATCTCCGCGCCCTCCGTGACCAAGGCTTGGAAGCATCCGAGATTCATCCTTGGTTCGCGTGATTCGTTCCGGTTGAACAACGCCGATTTCCCATGAAAACCCCGACCCCGCTCACCCGCCGCCAGTTCGCGCGGCGCTCCCTGGCCTCGGCCGCCGTCGTCGCGGCGCCCGCTTTCCTGCGCGGGCAGAACCTCAACGGCCGGATGAACATCGCCGTCATCGGCACCGGGGGGCGCGGGGGCGGCAACCTCAAGGGCGTCTCCTCGGAGAACATCGTCGCGCTCTGCGATGTGAACGAAAAGAACCTCGCCGCCGCCGCGGCGGCGCACCCGCAAGCCCGGCGGGAGGTGGACTTCCGGAAGCTCTTCGACCGGCCGGAGGCGTTCGACGCCGTGGTCGTCAGCACCTGCGAGCACACCCACGCGCTCCCCACGCTGCTCGCGCTCAAGGCCCGCAAGCACGTCTATTGCGAGAAGCCGCTCACGCATAACGTCCACGAGGCGCGGCTGGTGCGCGAGGCCGCGGCGAAGGCCGGCGTGGTCACGCAGATGGGTATCCAGATCCACGCGACCGAGAACTACCGTCGCGTGGTCGAGCTCATCCAAGGCGGGGCGATCGGTCCCGTGACCGAGGCGCACGTGTGGGTCTCGCGCGCCTGGGGCCTGCAAAGCAAGCAGGAGGCCGAGAAGGCCAACGACCGCGTGTTCGTCACTTCCCGTCCGGCGGAGATGCCGGTGCCGGAGGGCCTGCACTGGGATCTGTGGATCGGTGGCGCGCCGTTCCGGCCCTACAACGAGGTCTATTTCCCGGGGCCGAAGTGGTACCGGTGGTGGGATTTCGGCAACGGCACCATGAGCGATCTCGGGTCGCACTGGAATGACCTGCCGTTCTGGGCGCTGCAGTTGAAGGCTCCGCTCGCCATCGAGGCGTTCGGCCCGCCGGCCCACCCGGAGATCGCGCCCGCCACCATGCGCGCCGTGTACGAATTCGGCGCGCGCGGCGACCTGCCGCCGGTGCGGGTGACGTGGCATCAGGGCGACGAGCGGCCGGAAATCTGGAAGCAGGGCGGCATCCCGCAGTGGCGCGACGGCGCCCTTTTCATCGGGAAAAAGGGCATGCTGCTCTCCGACTACGGGAAACACGTGCTGTTACCCGAGAAAGATTTCGCGGGTTTCACCCGGCCGCCGCAGAAGTTCCCCAAGGCCGCCAGCCATCACCAGGAGTGGATCGATGCCTGCAAGGGCAAGGGCCGCCCCTTGGCGGACTTCGAGTACTCCGGCTGGCTCACCGAATCGAACCACCTCGGCAACGTCGCCTTCCGCGCCGGCCGCCGTCTCGAGTGGGACGCCGCCAACGCGCGGGTGACCAACACCCGCGCCGCCGACCCGTTCCTGCGCCGCGAATATCGCAAGGGCTGGGAACTGCCCGCCTGACCGCTCCCCGCGTCGAGCGCCGCGCTCGACGCCCGCCCGCCGTTCACCCAACTTCGTCCGCCATGTCCGCCTCCAAGAGACTCGACGAGAAAATCGCCCGCATGCGCGCGGGCACCGCCACCCGCAAGGACTTCATTATCGCCGACGCGAAGGACGCTGACATGGCGTTCGGCGTGACCGCCCCGGGCCCCGGCGCCTGCCTGCCAAGCCGCGCCCACGAGGCGCAGGCCTGCTGGAAGTCGCTTTCCGACTACCGCGACCAGATCCGCGCCGTCATCCAGCAGGACATCGTCGACATCATGCTGCTCTCCGCCTCGAACGTGGAGCAGCTGGCGATCCGCGAGAAACTGTTCGCCGGTTCGCCCATCACCCCCGCGGCCCGCGCCAACGACACCAGCGACATCTGGGTCGTGCGCGGCGGCAAATACCCTTCCCTCCCGTCGCGCGCCTTCCGCACCGCGACGATCGAGCACATGAAGTACGGCCGCATGCAGACCGACTGCGCCGCGCCGCATACCGGCGCCGACCTCGGACTCTACTCAATCACGTTCACCAACAACATCGACTGGGACTACAAGGCGCTGGAGGACTTCGCCGCGTTCCGCCTCGAGGCCGAGGCCAAGCGGTTCCGCTACTTCCTCGAGGTCTTCAACCCCAACGTCGACCCCGGCATCAAGCCTGACGCCATCCCCAGCTTCCTCAACGACCACATCGTGCGCACCCTCGCGGGCGTCACGTCCGCCGGACGTCCGGTTTTCCTGAAGATCCCCTACAACGGCCCCGCCGCCCTCGAGGAATTGGTGGCCTACGACCCCAATCTGATCGTCGGCATCCTAGGTGGCGGCAGCGGCACCACCCTCGACGCGTTCCAACTGATCCATGACGCCCAGAAGCACGGCGCGCGCGTCGCGCTCTTCGGCCGCAAGATCAACCACTCGGAGCACCCGCTGGCCTTCATCGAGTTCCTGCGCCGGATCGTCGACGGCGAAGTCGAGCCCGTCGAGGCCGTGAAGGCCTACCACGCGGTGCTTGAGAAACTGGGCGTGAAACCCCAACGCCGCCTCCTGCAGGACCTGCAGCTCACCGCCACCTCGCGCAGCTACCGCCGCTGATCCGCCATGCGCTCGGGAATCATCGCCGCGGGCAATTGGCTGATCGACCACGTCAAGCTCATCGACCAATGGCCACCGCAGGACGGCCTCGCACACATCCTCGGCCGCACCGCGGGCAATGGCGGCGGACCCTACAACGTCCTCAAGGACCTCGCCAAGCTCCGCGCCGCCTTCCCGCTGGAGGCGATCGGTCTCACCGGTGACGACGCCGACGGCCGCGCGATCCGCGCCGACGCCGCGGCGCACGGGATAGACACCGCGCAACTCCAGGTCACACCCGCCGCCGCGACCAGCTACACCGACGTCATGACGGTGCGTTCCGACGGCCGCCGCACGTTCTTCCACGACCCCGGCGCCAACGCCCTGCTCGCACCGGAACATTTCGACTTCACGCGCACGCGCGCCCGCCGGTTCCACCTGGCCTACCTGCTGCTCCTCGACACGCTCGATGCCCCGGGCGCCGACGGGAAACCGCGATCCCTCGAGGTGCTGCGCCGCGCCCGCGCCGCGGGCCTGCGGACGTCGGTCGACTGCGTCAGCGCGCGGCCCCACCTCTACGAGAAGGTCGTCGCGCCCGCGCTGCCGGAGACCGATGTGCTTTTCGCCAACGATTTTGAGGCCGAGCAGCTCACCGGGCTTACGCTCGGCCGCGGAGAGACTCTCGATCGCGGTGCGGTCGAGGCGGCGGCCAGGCGCCTCATCGCCCGCGGCGTGCGGGAGTGGGCGCTGATCCACTTCCCCGAAGGCGTCTGCGCGTGCTCCGCCCAAGGTGAAATGATCTGGCAGGCATCCGTCCAAATCCCGGCCCCGGAGATCGTCGGCGCGGTCGGCGCCGGCGACGCGCTCGCGGCCGGCGTCCTGTTCGGTCTGCACGAGGAATGGCCGATGCCACGCAGCCTCGAACTGGGCGTCTGCACCGCCGCCGCGTCGCTCCGCGACGGCACCTGCTCCAACGCGGTCGCCCCCGCCGACGACTGCCTCGCGCTCGGCCGCCGCCACGGCTTCCGGCGGATTTGAACGGGCCTCCCAGCCGGGGATCAAATCGCCGGCTGATGCTTCAAGCCACCTCGCTTGACGAAGTTACGCTTGTCTGACAAAGGACCTGCATGGTCACAAACGTCCGTACCTTTCTCCGCGATTTCACCACGTTCAAGGCCCGGGCCAGGAAAGGGGAAACCGTGCGCGTTCAGGATAAGGAAGGGGAGTTCCTGTTCACCGCTGCGACCCCGCGCAAATCGCTCCTAGCTGCGGCGAAGGGCCGGATCACCTGTCACGAGGATCTGACGAAACCCACCCTGCCGTCCGGAGCCTGGAAGCCCTCCCTCTGATGGCGCGCCTGAAATACCTGCTCGATACCCATGCCTTTCTTTGGGCGGCGACCGACGACGACAGCCTGAGTCTGAAGGCGGCCCGGGCCATCGCCACAACCCCGTACGAACAACTGGCGATAGCCGACGTAACACTCCAGGAGATCGGCCTCCTCATCGATTCCGAACGAATCTCCTTAGCGGGCTCTCCAGTCACCGTACTTGGATCGCTGCTAAATTACGTGACCGTGCTGCCCATCACCTTGGAGATCGCTTTAGCCGGACCACGGCTCGCCTTGCCGCACGGCGATCAGTTTGACCGGATTATAACCGCTACTGCAAAAGTTCACCGCCTGCCGTTGATCACCCGGGACGCGAATATAACCGATGCCGGTGTCGTAGACACCTACTGGTAGTCTGAAGCCGAACGGCCATCGTAACGGCGAACGGATACCCGTGTACTGACCGCGTCCGCCAAAAACCATACCGCACCAGTCTTCCGTCGTCCGCACTGACATACCTCAAAATCGCGCTTCTCGGAACGATTCCTTTCCGCCACGACCCCTTCTCGCGCATCTGCGTCATCCGAGAAATCTGCGGTTCAAATCTGCCGCCTGCGGAAACGCTTTCGGCCGTCAGGCCCACGACAAGGTCCGCGGCGTCAGCGGCGGCTACACCGAGCCCCACCGACCCCAGCTCATCTGTCTGCATTCTTGTCCATCCGTGTTTATTCACCCGCGGAGCGAGTCGGGAGCGCGTTACGACCCGAGATTGGCCTACTTGTCGAAACCCTGTGGGTACGGTTTCAGGACATGGGTGACACTATCGCCAAGGCAGGGGCGCGGTTGAGAGGAACCGAGGATGCCATGGCAACAAACCCAAATGAACGAAGTGCGAAAAGAGTTCGTGATGAAGGCGCTGGAGGCCGGCCAGAGCTTTGCGGCGC
>CAIUOU010000079.1 GCA_903900845.1 uncultured Opitutia bacterium | reverse complement strand
CTCCTTCAACACCGCCACCGGCAAGCTCGGTCCGTCGGAACTCGCCGCCGAGGTGGGGTCACCCGGTTTCCTCGCGGTGCACCCCGACGGCGAGAAGCTTTACGCCACCGGCAACTCCGCCGGCACGCAGGGCGCCGCCGCATACCGCATCGGCAAGGGCGGTGCGCTCACCTTGATCAACGCTTCGCCCACCGGCGACGGCGGCGCGGCGCACATCGCCGTCCATCCCTCGGGCAAACTTGCCGCCACCGCGCAGTACGGCGGCGGGTCGGTGGCGGTGTTCCCGCTCGCGGCCGACGGTTCCCTCGGGGCGGCGAAGCTGGTCCGCCATCAGGGCGGCTCCAAGGTGGTCGACAAACGGCAGGACTCGCCGCACCCGCACTACGTCGGCTGGTCGCCCGATGGGCGCTTCGCGCTCGTGCCCGATCTCGGTCTCGATGGCATCGTCATCTACCGCGTCGACGTGGCGTCGGCCGCGTTCGAGCGGCACGGGTTCGCGGCTTCGGTGGCCGGCGGCGGCCCGCGCCATCTCAAGTTCTCCCCCGACGGGAAGTTCATCTATCTGCTCAACGAGCTTTCCGTTTCGCTTTCAACGTTCGCCTGGGACGCCGCGGCCGGGTCCGCGCGCCTGCTTGGCACGGTGCCCTCGATCAGCGAGGCCGCCAAGGCGCGCGAGACGCACAACTCGGGCGCCGAGGTGCTGGTGCATCCGTCGGGCCGCTTCGTGTACTTTTCCAATCGCGGGAACGACACGGTGACCGTCTTCCGGGTCGATCCCGCGACCGGCGCCGCCGAGGTGGCGCAGGTCCAGCCCGTGCGCGGCGCCTTCCCGCGCAATATCAATCTGGCTCCCGGCGGGGGCTGGCTGCTCGCGGCGGGGGCGGACTCCAACACGCTCTCCGTGCATAAGGTGGACCCCGTTTCCGGCCTGCTTACCTACCAGACCAAGGGTGTCATCAACACCCCCGCGCCTATCTGCATCGTGTTCACGCGGCCCTGAACCGGTCCCGTACGACGCTCCTTCCATCATCTCCCATGAAATCGTCGTTGTTTTTCGCCCTGATCCTGTTGGCGGCATCGGCCTCGCACTCCCAGACGTCGCCGGCCGCATCGGAGGCAGAGCGCCCCGCTTCCGTCGCGGCGAAGGCGGCGGCCGCACCCGCGCCGGCTCCGGAAAGGAAACCCGACGTCATCTTCGTGCCCACGCCGCAGGCCGTCGTCGACGAGATGCTCCGGATGGCTGAGATCGGTCCGAAGGATGTCCTTTATGACCTGGGTTGCGGTGACGGCCGGATTGTCGTGACCGCGGCGCAGCGCTACGGAGTGAAGGCGGTGGGTTACGACATCGATCCGCTCCGGGTACAGGAGGCGCGTGAGAAGGTGCGGATCGCGGGCGTCGGCCACCTCGTGCGGATCGAGCAGGCCGATGTGTTCACGCTCGATCTAACCGGGGCGAGTGTGATCACCCTCTATCTGCTTCCGCAGCTGAACCTGCGCCTGATGCCGCAGCTCGCGCGCCTGCGGACCGGCGCGCGGATCTTGTCGCACAATTTCGACATGCGCGGGGCTAAGCCGGTCGAGGTGAGGCACGTCACCGTCGAGCCCGGCGGCGACGGGGACTTCTTCGTCGACGAGGACGGCAACCACACCGTCTACAAATGGTTGGTGCCTTGGGAGCCCGAGCAGACTGCGCCGTGAACCGGCGGGCGCCTGCTGCGTCGCCTCAAGGCCGCGCGGTGGAGAGTCCGCGGCGCTCGAGCAGGTGTTTCACGTCGGGATCGGCGCCACGGAAGCCACGGTAGAGCTCCATCGCGTCGGTGCTGCCGCCGCGGGAGAGCAGCATCCGCCGGAAGCGGTCTCCGTTCTCCCGGGTGAGGCCGCCGTTGGACTTGAACCACTCGACGGTGTCCGCGTCGAGCACCTCGCTCCAGAGGTACGAGTAGTAGCCGGCAGAGTAGCCGCCGGTGAAGACGTGGGAGAAATAGGTGCTGCGGTAGCGCGGCGGCACGGGTGCGAAATCGACGCCCGCGCCGCGCAAGGTGGCGGCCTCGAACTCCAGCGCTCCCTCGGCGGTGGGGACCTTTTTGGCGTCGAGCTGGTGCCACGCCTGGTCGAGGAGCGAGGCGGCGAGGTATTCGGTGGTGGCGAAACCTTGGTTGAACTTCCGCGCCGCGAGCACCTTTTCCACCAGGGCGGCGGGCATCGGATCGCCGGTGCGGTGGTGGCGAGCGTAGTTGCGGAGCACGTCGGGCCAGGTCATCCACAACTCGTTCACTTGCGACGGGAACTCGACGAAGTCGCGGGGTACGCGGGTGCCGGAGAAGCGCGGGTAGCGCACCGAGGAGAACATGCCGTGCAATGCGTGGCCAAACTCGTGGAAGAGCGTGTTGACCTCGTCGAACGTGAGGAGCGTCGGCTCGCCGTCAGGCGGCCGCGGGATGTTCATGTGGTTGGCGACGACGGGCCGCGTGCCGAGCAGGCCGGACTGGTCGACATAGGAGTTCATCCAGGCTCCGCCGCGCTTGGAGGGGCGCGCGTAAAGGTCGGCGAGAAAGATCGCCAGCGGGGTGCCGTCGGCCTCGAAAACGTCGAAGACGCGGACCGTCGGCTCGTACACCGGTAGATCGCGGCGTTCGCGGAAGGTGATCCCGAAGAGGCGGGTGGCGGCGAAGAAGACGCCGTCCCGCAGGACGCGATCCATCTCGAGGTAGGGCTTGAGCTGGGACTCGTCGAAGGCGAAGCGCTCCCGGCGCACCTTTTCGGCGTAGAAGTCCCAGTCCCACGCGGCGAGGGTCGCGCCCGGCTGCTCGCGTTCCAGCAGGCGCTGGATGTCCGCCGCCTCGCGACGGGCGTTGGCAACGGCCGCGGGGGCGAGGTCGGAGAGCAGCTTGTTGACCGCCGTGACGCTACCCGCGGTCTGTTCCTCGAGTTGGTACGCGGCGTGGTTCGGATAGCCGAGCAACGTGGCGCGCTCCGCCCGCAGGCGCGCGAGCCGGGTGATGAGGGCGCGGTTGTCGAAGTCACCGCCGCGGCTGCCGCGGGTGAGTGAAGCTTGGTGCAGACGTTCGCGCACGGCTCGGTTCTCGAGTGAACCGAGCGGCGGCTGGCCGCTGGTGTTGACGAGCCGGAGCGCGAACTTGCCCTCCCGACCGGCGGCTTTGGCGGCGGCGGCCGCGGTCGCGATCTCGGCGGCCGTGAGGCCGGCAAGGTCCTCTCGCCGGTCCATGACCACGGCCGACACGTTGGTCTCCTTGAGCACGTTCTGCGCGAAGCTGGTCTGCAGGGTGGCGATCTCGGCGTTGAGCGCCTTCAGACGGTTCTTCTCCGGGTCGCCGAGCCGCGCGCCCGAGCGGACGAAGTCGCGGTGGGTGCGGTCGAGCAGGCGTCGCGACTCGGGGTCGAGCCCCAATTGGTCGAGGCGGGCGTGAAGCCGGTCGACGCGGGCAAAGAGGGTGGGGTTGAGGCGGATGGCGTCGGAGTGGGCCGAGAGCTTCGGCGCCATGTCCTTCTCGACCGCGCGCAGCGCGTCGTTGCCGTGCGCACCGACGAGGTTGAAGAAGAGTCGCTGGACGCGGCCGAGCAGCAGCCCGCTGCGCTCCAGCGCCACGAGGGTGTTTTCAAACGTGGGCTCGGCCGGATTGTTGGCGATCGCCTCCACCTCGCGGAGATGCTCCGCCATGCCCTGGGTGAAGGCGGGAGCGTAGTGGGAGTCGCTAACGCGGTCGAACGCGGGGTAGCCGAACGGCAGCGGGCTTGGTTCAAGCAGCGGATTGGGCGTGTCGGCGGCGCGGACGTGGGGGAGTGACATGGTCAGGAGAAGCAGCAGGCCGGGGACGGCGCGGGGAGGGTAGGTCATGATGAACCGGGGAAGAATGCCAGACGGGTCGTGTTCGCAAGGTCTGGCTCGTTATCGGCTTGGGGTGATGTGCTGGTACCGCTCCGGCCACGAGTTTCCCCTCGACGGTTTCGCGCTCCTCGCGCAGACCCGCCGCGTGCTGAATCGCCTGACGAACCTTTTCCCCGTCTGGGTCTCGCTGGGGGCGTTGCTGGCGCTGATCGAGCCCGCCTGGTTCACGTGGTTCCAAGGTCAGGCGATCACGTGGACGCTCGCGCTCGTGATGCTGGGTATGGGCATCACGCTGCAGGTGGACGATTTCAAGGCCGTCGGCCGCATGCCCCGCGCGGTGGCGATCGGATTCGTGGGGCAGTACACCATTATGCCCGCCGCGGGTTGGGGCGTGGCCAAGTTGCTCGACCTGCCCCCGCAGTTCGCGGCCGGCCTCATTCTGGTGGCGTGCTGTCCGGGCGGCACGGCCTCGAATGTCGTGACCTTTCTCGCCCGCGGAGACGTGCCGCTCTCGGTGGTCATGACCATGTGCTCGACCTTCGCGGCGGTGTTCATGACGCCATTCCTAACCAAGTGGCTCGCGGGCACGGTGGTACCGGTGGACGCGGCCGGACTGCTGTTGAGCACGGTGCAGGTGGTGCTGCTGCCCTTGGTGCTGGGGCTCGGCCTGGTCCGGTTTACCCCAGGGTTGGTAAAACGGGCGCTGCCCGCAGCGCCGCTGGTTTCAGTGCTGGGCGTGACGATGATCGTGGCGAGTATCATCGGGACCAGTGCAGGCCAGATCCGCGGATCGGCGGGCCAGTTGGTCCTCGCAGTCTTCCTGCTGCACACCGTGGGCTTTCTTTTCGGGTATCTTCTCGCGAGGGCCTTTAGGCAGAAGGTGACAACCTGCCGCACGGTCTCCATCGAGGTGGGTATGCAGAATTCAGGGCTTGGAGCGGTGCTGGCGAAGAAGCACTTCGCGGATGCCGCCACGGGTGTCAGCCTCGCCGCGGTGCCCTGCGCGATCTCCAGCGTGTTCCATTCCGTCATCGGCAGCATCTTGGCTGGAATCTGGCGTTTGCGCCCTCCACCCGGGGAACGTGACGGCGGACGTACCTGATTCCCGGAGCTGCTCTGCCGTCCGATGGTGAACAATCGCCACCGCCCAAGGGGTCAGGGCGTTAAGCGTTTAGACCGTATCGGTTCGGGTCCATTTTTAAACATTCAACGCCCTGACCCCTTACGGGGGCCTGCCGAGTTACCCGGCTGGCCGACGGCGAATACGGGCGGAAAAAACCCAGGCTGGAGGTCGTCGCGGGGAGTATTCGTTTTGTTCGCTCTTCTCAGCGGGGTGGTGGCGGTGGGTCTCGGCGCCGGTTGCGTCGCGCCCAGCCCGGCGCCGTTGAACACGCAAAATGGGGAATCGGTGGTCTTCTTTGGCGAGGAACCGAGCCCGCTCGCTTTTCGGCCGGCGCGGGGTGCGGCCCTGCGGTTACGCAACACCTATCGCCCGGGCGCGGGCACGGTGACTTACGAGGAGGGGCGCGATTATCGCGTTGATCATGACAAGGGCACGGTCACCCGTCTGCCCGGGTCGCGTCTGCCCGATTTCCGGACCAACGTCTTGTTCGGCCAGGCTGAGTTCGATCACACGAAATTTCCGGGTTACGGAAACCTGCCGTTTTTCGCCTACGCCGATTACGATTCCGCCGACGCTTTTCGCTGGTACCCGACGCCGGCGCCGGGCGATCCGCTGGCCGCGGCCCGCGCGCGGCTGGCAGCGGGAGGGCCGTTCATAGTCGTGGCCTTCGGCGACAGCATAGCCAACGGAGGCGAGGCCTCGAGTCCCGACCTGGTGTTCTGGCGGCGATGGATCGCGGATCTGCAGGCGAAATATCCCGGGGCCCGGATCGCCGGGGTGAATGGCGCCACCGGCGGCGACACGACGACGCGCGGGCTGGAGCGCCTGCGGACCAAGGTGCTGGATGCTCGACCCGACCTCGTGCTGGTGGCTTTCGGCATGAACGACCACAACCGGCGCGGCGTGCCGCCGGCGGATTTTGAACGGCAGCTCACCGAGATCGTCACTCGCGTGAGGTCCGGCACCGGCGCGGCCGTCGTGCTTGTTTCAACCTTCCCGCCGAATCCCCGCTGGGTGCACGGCACACGGCGGATGGACGAGTATGCCACGATCACGGCCCGGGTGGCGGTGGCGACGGGCAGCGCTCACGCGGACGTTTACGGCCTATGGCAGGCGATGACCGAGCGGAAGCGTCCCGAGGATCTGCTGGCCAACAACATTAATCATCCAAACGACTTTGGACACTGGATCTACTATCGAGCGCTGAGCGCCACCGGCTTGTAGCCCCCACCCAAGGGGTCAGGGCGTTGAGCGTTCGGGAGCAGGTTCGAATAGAGGCATTCTAAACGTTTAACGCCCTGACCCCTTGGGGAGGCTGGGGGGAAAACTTTATGACCTAAAGCGTTCTCCCGCGAACCCGTTAGCCGAAATGTCAGCTAAGTCACGGTTGGTTATCGCTATTTTCCGATCCTGCGCGGACGGTCTTGCCCTCAGCCGTGTTGTGCGGGAAATCGGGTTTCCTGCTTCACTCATTCCGAGAGCTCTGCTGCCCGTCCACCATGCGAAACGATTACCTGCAGAGCGCTCTTCTCGTCGTCGACGACCCGAATGTGCTGATCAACATGGTCTCCCGACGGGTCAAGCAGCTCAAGCAGGGTAATCGCGCCCTGGTGGAGTCGCTAGAAAAGCTCGCCCCCGAGGACATCGCCCTCCGGGAAATCGCCGAAAAGAAGATCAGTTACGAGGAGGCGAGCGCCGCCGATATCATCGCCAGCCGCCGCTAGGCTTCGGGAAAATCTCACTCTTATGGCCAAGTCACAAAACGCACGTAAGCAGACCAAGAAGCCGGCTAAGCAAAGCCCCAAGCAGAAGAAGGCGGCGAAGCGCGCCAAGAAGTAAAGGCTCGCTTCACCCTCAGGGGTCAGGGCGTTGGGCGTTTAAGGAGCCTCTATTCGGGGCTGTCCTAAACCTTCAGCGCCCTGACCCCTTTTTTAGAGTCAATCAGGAGGAAGGTTGGGGTCTTCCGCGGAGGTCGCCGAAACTCACCAAGCGGCGCGCCTGTTCGTCCCACAGGTGCAGGTTGATCGATTTGAGGCTGCGCAAGAAGGTGAGCGGTTTAACCTCCGTGAAAATCGGGTGGGAGTTGTGGCAGCGCTCCAGGTTGTAGTTCGGGATGCGCGGACTCAGGTGGTGGATGTGATGGAAGCCGATGTTGCCCGAGAACCACTGCAGGACCTTCGGCAGGCGGTAAAACGAGCTCCCTTGTAGGGCGGCGGCGGTGTAGTCCCATTCCTCGCCGCGTTCCCAGTAGACGTCATCAAACTGGTGCTGCACGTAGAACATCCAGACGCCCAGTGCTCCGCCGACCAGCGAGATCGTGATCTGGATCAAAAGGTAGGCCTGCCAGCCGAACATCCAGACCATCGCTCCCACCATGGCGGCGACGGCGAGGTTCATCCACCAAACCGAGTTGCGCTCGCGCGCGTTGGCCTTGGGGGAGGGGAAGCGCTCCCGGATCAGGAAGAGCGGCGCAGGCGCGAGGAGGAACAGCACGCCGGGATTACGGGAGAGGCGGTAGGCCACGCGCCGCCAGCGCGGCGCGGCGAGATATTCACGCACGGTCATCGTCCAGATGTCGCCCACGCCGCGACGGTCGAGATCGCCGGAACTGGCGTGATGCAGCGCGTGTTCCCAGCGCCAGTGGTGGTAGGGAGTGAAAGTGAGCATCCCGCAGACGAAGCCGGCGACATCATTGGCCACGCGGGACTTCAGGAAGGAACCGTGCCCGCAATCGTGGAATATGATGAAGATGCGGACGAGGAATCCACCCGCCAGAATCGCCAGCCCCGCGGTAAGCCAGGCGGAGACGGTGAGGCTCCAGTACATCAGCGCCCAGAGCAGGGCGTAGCCGCCGAGCGTGTTGACGAGCTGCCACGAGGCGCGGCCCCGGGAGGGCCTCTGGAACTCCGCGACAATCGCTTTCCACTCGGCGACGCTGACGGCAGGTTTGGTTTTCATTTCGGGCCGGGCGGCGGACGATTCGTTCACTCCGCATTCTCTTCGTGCGCCGCCGGCCGCTGCAAGGCCAGCTTCGCGTGCGGCGAAAAAATCGTCACCTGGTTCGCGTCCCAGGTTCAAGAGGCGGTTCATCGGGAACGAATCCAGTCGACCTCCAGCGCGAACGGGCCCGGATTGCCATCGGAAAGCGAGAGACCGAACTCGGTGATCCGGGAGCGATCCAGGGGCGGTCCGCGCAGCCTTTGCCCGCGGAAACGCGGCTCCAGGGAGGCGAGAGGAACCACGGCTTCGATCCATTCCCCGCGTCGGGTTGCGAACGGAGCCTGGTAGGAAATCCGGGCTCCGCGGAAGGAGGCGTCGGTCGCCAGCTGCAAGCGGTAGGTCCGCCCGTCGCCCCGGACGCGAAGGACGATCGTCGTCGCGCTGCCCAGGTCGTGGGTCTGGCCGGCGGATCGGACGGAGGAGAATCCGCCGTTGTTCTCAAAGGAGAGGATGCCGCGAAAGTGCAGGACATCGTCGATGATCCGCGCGCCGCCGCGCGACACCCCGCCCATCACGTCGTCGTTCACGGCACTCCAAGCTCCGTCGCCCGCTGTGCCGGAAAATTGGAAAAGGGTCGTGCCGGTGGCGGAGTCCGGCCGCATGCCCGCGACCGCGGGCGTGGAAAGGCCCGCCATCAGCGGCGCCAGGAGCAGGAAACGCCAGCGTGACGCGGACGGTCGGTTTTGGGCTAACATTCCAAACCATCCCCGTTCCGCTGGTCCGGTCAAACGGCACGAGGCGGCTTCGGCGGTGCAGCGCCCGAGGGCGGTGTCATGGCAGTCGATCATTGCGCGGCGCCGTTCGGAGCGGAAACGCGGCAGCGGCGCATGGACGAAACGTGGGGTTTGTGCACGCTGGTCGCATGGATTTGCTCGGGTTTCATCATGTGACCGCCGTGACCGCGCGTGCGGCCGCGAATCATGCCTTCTACACCGGGGTCCTCGGGCTCCGGCTGGTGAAGAAGACGGTCAATCAGGACGACGTCTCGGCCTACCACCTCTTCTACGCGGACGGTCTGGCCTCGCCGGGCACCGACTTGACCTTCTTCGACTGGCCGGTGCCGCGCGAGCGCCATGGCACCCATAGCATCGTGCGGACGGGCCTGCGGGTGCGGGGTGAGGCGGTTTTGCCGTGGTGGAGGGAGCGTCTGAGGCAGGCGGGAGTTTTCGTCGGCGAAGTGCACGATCGGGACGGCCGGCTGGTGCTGGATTTCGAGGATCCCGAAGGGCAAAGGCTCAGCCTGGTCGTCGATCGCGGAGGTGGTGCGGGCAATCCTTGGGCGCGAAGCGTGGTACCCGCCGAGCTCCAGATTCTCGGGCTCGGTCCGGTTATGATCAGCGTGCCGCAGCTCCGGGCCACCGATGCGACGCTCACCCGGGTCATGAACATGCGCCGGGTGCGGGAGTACGCGACACGCACGGCGCCGGTGCGCACCGTTCACGTGTATGAAATGGGACCCGAGTCCGCGCCCGGGCCGCGGGCTGAACTTCATGTGGTGATCGAGTCGGGGCTGCCGCCGGCGCGTCCCGGAGCCGGCGGAGTGCACCACGTGGCTTTCCGCACGCTGGATGAGGCGGGCTACGAGGCGTGGGCGGCGCGGCTCGAGGAACTGGGGGTGCCGTCGAGCGGTCCGGTGGATCGCTTTTACTTCCGCAGCCTCTATTTCCGCGAGCCCAACGGGATCCTGTTCGAGATCGCCACGGACGGACCCGGCTTCGCGACCGACGAGAAGATGGATGCGCTGGGTGAGCGGCTCGCGTTACCGCCTTTTCTCGAGCCGCGTCGCGCCGAGATCGAGCGCGGGCTGAAGCCGCTCGCCACTTAGCCGCGCGGGGCGCCGGGCCACGAGGCCGGCCGTTCCCAGAAAGCGTCGGTGCGTCCGCCGTAGTAGTCGGCGAGAACGGTATCCATGACCGCGGAAGTGCGCCGGCCGGACTCCCCGGTGCTCGGGCACGTGCCTCGGCCGAGGAGGTCGTCGACGACGGTCTGGATCAGGGGCTGCGCCACATGCGGCGGGTTGGCGATTTCGAACAACTCCGTCCCGCGCGCGGTTTCCATCCGGATGGCCTCCGCCGTGAAGAAGGTGAAGGCCAGGCTGCCCTCGGTTCCGAAAAAAGTGAGGGTGTCTTCGCGCGTGTGGCTCGCGAAGTTCCACGAGCAGGCGCCGGTGACGCCGCCGGCCGCGCGAAAGGTTAGGGCGACCTGGTCCTCGACGGCGTGCTTCCCGGACGTGTTGGCGGCGTGACCGCTTACGCTCTCCAGCGGGCCGAGGCAAAAATCGAGAAAATCGAGAACGTGCGAACCGACATCCAGGAAGAGTCCGGCGCCGCTGTGGGCGGCTTCGATCCGCCACGGATTTCCGGCTGGCAAGGGAGCCGCGTGGCGGTAGGTCACGCCGGTGAGGCGCCCGATGGCGCCGCCGGTGGCGAGTTCCCTCGCCCGGATGAAGCGCGGCATTGCGCGCCGGTAGTAGGCGGTGAAGAGACGGGTGCCGGCGGCGGCGCAGGCGGCGAGCATCGCGTCACACTCAGGTGTGTGCCGGGCCATGGGTTTCTCGACGTGGCACGGTTTGCCCGCGACGGCGGCAAGGCGCACACCCTCGAGGTGCGCGCCGGGCGGCGTGGCCACGTACACGGCGTCGACCTCGGGATCCGCGACCAGCGCGCGGGCGTCGTCGTACCAGCGCGGAACGCCGTGGCGGCGCGCGTAGTCGGCGGCGAGGGCGCCGTTGCGGCGCATCACGGCAACGAGGCGCGAACCGTGGGCACAGGCGAAACCCGGGCCGCTCTTCACCTCAGTGACATCCCCGCAGCCGATGATGCCCCAACGGATGACGTCCGGTACCGGCATGGAGGTGAAAAAAGGGGAGGGCGGTTGGTCAGCGGTTAAGCCACCAGATCGAGGCGTTCAGCACGGTCGCGAAGGTGACCCACAGCAGGTAGGGTGCCCACAAGACGGCGGCGACGCGGTCCTCGCGCCAGAACCACCGCTGGAAGCCGGCGAGCACACTCCAGAGCAGAAGAATTTCCAGGAGGGCGAGGCCGGGGCTGCGCAGGCCGAAGAAGAGCACGGACCATAGTGCGTTCAGCACGAGATGCCCCGCGTAGAAGAGCGCGACCCGCCGGGCGGCCACGCCCTCGAGGCGACGCCACACCCGCCACGCGGCGACGGACATCATGACGTAGAGTGAGGTCCAGACGGGCCCGAAAACCCAGGACGGCGGGTTCCACGAAGGTTTGACGAGGGACGGAAACCACGTCCGGACGTTCTCGAATGTGGCCCACGAGCCGATTCCGCCCGCCAGGAAAGTCGCGAGCAGAAATGTCGGCAGCGCGAGGGCGGAACGCAGTTTCATGTTTCGAGAGTGGAGGAGGGATCCTGAGTCGTCAAAGCAACCGGCGCCCCGTCGGTGGCGGGACCCCGATCCGCAGGTTCGGACCGGCCAAAAAAAAGCGACCCCCGGCAGGGGGTCGCCTCGCGGGAAAATGAGCGGCTGGATCGCTCAGTTGGTGACGTCGAACGTGGTGCTGCGCTCGCGGATGGGCAGGTACGCCTTGTACCACTCCTTTTGCGCGTCGCTGTCGGCGTACTCCTTGAGCGCCTGCTCGCTGGCGAACTCCATGGCGATGACGTGGGTGCGTTCGCCTTGGGCCTTGATGGTCTTGGACCAGACGCGGGTGATGCCCTTGTAGGCGGCGGGCAGTTTCTGGGCGCCGTCGAGCGCGGCCTTGATCTGTTCCGGCGTGGTGCCGGCTTTCCAGGAGACCGTGACGATATGCATGACCGACTTGGGGGCGGTCGGCGAGGCGGGGGCGGCGGCCTTCTTGGCTTTCTTGGGGGCGGCCTCCTGGGCGGAGACGACCCCGGCGAAGCCGAGGAGCGCGAGGGCGAGGGCGGTGTGCAGCAGTTTTTTCATGGGATTCGATTTGGGGTTGGAGGTGTAGCTCAGAAGCGACCCTCGATGCCGGCGGTGATGGTGGTTCCCTGCATCAGGAACGTTTCCAGCTGGTCGGCGATGCCGCGGTAATAGATCTGCGGCTCGTTGAACAGGTTGGCGACGCCGAAGGTGGCAGTGAGGTTGGAGCGAATCTGGTAGCGCAGATTGAGGTTAATGAGGTCGCGCGCCTTGAGGTACTGGTTGCGGGACGGCGCGCCCACATTGAAGGCGTTGCGGATGCTTTCGCTCGTGTAGTTGTAGCTCACCGACATGCCGAACTTCTTGTAGTCCCACGAGACGGAAAGGTTTCCGGTGCGCGGGATGAATCCGTTGATCTGCCCGTTGCTCAGGTAGGTGGTGCCACCGAAGTCACCGTGGGCGTTGATGACGGTGAAGTTCGCGTTGACGCGCAGCGTGCGCAGGAGGCCGGGGAGAAAGCGGAATTGCTGCTGGTAGGCGAACTCCCATCCCTGCGCGACGGCGGTGCCAGCGTTGAGCGACTGGAGGATCTTGTAGCCCTCGAACTGCCCCTCGAAGCCGTTGTCGGCGCCGAGCCCCACGGTACCGGTTTCACGTCCACCCAGGATGAAGTCGCGGATGCTCTTGTGGAACCAGCCCACGGAGAAGCTGCCGGCGGGCTCGAAGTAATACTCAAGACCGAAGTCCCAGTTCTTGGCCTGCTGCGGCAGGAGGGCGGGGTTACCGATGGAGACGGTCTGGTTGGTGTCGTTGAAGGAGAAGTTGGGCAGGGCGTTCGCGAGGGACGGGCGGCCGAAACCAGTGGTCCAGGCTCCGCGTAGCTTCAGGTTCGCCGTGAGGTCGCGCCACACGTGAATGCTGGGGAAGTTCTGCGCGTACTTGCCCTTGTTCAGATAGTCGTCCGCATAGTCGCGCTGCGCGGCTCCGATCGGATCGGCCGCCTGCTGGGCGGCGTTGCTGAGCACGCGGGCGCGGATACGGGAGATGCCAGTGGTCTCGGTGACCTCGCGGCGGACACCTCCGAGGAAGCCAGTGCGTCCGATGCGACCCTGGGTCATGAGGTAGGTCCCGGTGATGACCTCGTTGACCTTGTTGGAGTTGGCCAGGCGGTTCTGCTCGCGGAAGTAGATGTCCTCCTGCCAGAGCGCGGGCTGGGTGGGCTGGCCGTTCTGGAGGAACATCGCGCCCTCCCACATGGGGATGCGGCGGCCGGTCTTGAGGTAGTCCCAGCTAAGGATGCTCGGATCAGTCGGCAGGGCGTCGCGGCCAATGTAGCTCCAGCGACGACCGCGACGCTCGAGTTCAACCGTGTGGTCGCGCACCTGGCCACCCGTCTTGACGAAGGCGGTGAAGGCGTCGATCGGCAGGCGGTACTTGAAGTGCGCGCGGGCCTCCTTGATCAGGTCGATGTCGAGGTTGCCTGAGTTGGAGTTCAGGCCGTTCACGGCCGGGCGGTAGTTGCGCGGGTTGGTGAAATCTAGGCCGCCGTTCTGGATGAAACGCGGGTAAAGGTCGCTCTGGGTGCGGTCGAGGATCCAGCCCACGCCGGTCTCGCCGTTGGGGCCGACGACATTGTTGGTCGCGGAGCCGGGCCCGCCGCTTGGTCCCGCGAACGGAACGTTGCCGATGCGGTTAACGAGCTGGCCCTCGGCGCCGAGCGTGCGGTAGCGGGTGCGGCTCCAGAGGCCGGCCCACTCGATCTCGAGGCGACCGAGCGTGTGTTCGCCCGCGAGGTCGAGGTGGCGCAGGCGCTGGTCGCGGTTGATGAGCGTGGAGGTGACGTCGATCAGGGCCGGGGCGGTGGTGGACGAAGTGGCGTTGGCGGCCGTCGGGACCGCGCGCACGGTGGTGATGCGGTCGGTCCAGCCGGGCACAACGCCCGAGTTCGTCGCGTTCGGGACGGTGGTCTGGCTGCCGGCGAAGGCACGGGTGACGTACTGGCGGCGCATCGGCTCGGGCGCATCGTTGTAGATCAGGTTAAGTTTGATCAGGTTGTTCTGGTCGAAGCGGTAGTCCCACTTGGTGTTCAGACTGCGCTGCTTGCGGTTGTTGTAATTGTCGGTGGTGCGGTAATCCCACACGTAGGCCGGTTGCGCGTTGGTCTGCTGGTAGTCGCGCTGCGAGCGGAAGAAGCCGAAGGCGTTCTCCGAGTAGAAGGCGTTGACCGAAACGGCGAGGTTCTCGGTCTTGCTGCCGAACACCGCGAACTTCTCGATGTAGGAGGCGTTCATCAGCGCGTGGTTGCGGCGAGCCTCGCGCAGTGGGACCTGCTCGGTGAACCAAGGCGCCATGCGGGCGGTGAGGTTGAGGGTGACGCGGCGCTTCTCGCGCATCGACAGCGGGGAGCGGGTCTTGAAGTTCACCCCGCCGCCGAGGGAATCGACGGGCTTATCGGGCGTCTGGCCCTTCACAACCTCGAGCGACTCGAACATGGCGCCGGTGAAGGCGGTCATGCGGGTGTTGCGGTTCTGCGCGCTGAAGGAGGACATGCCGCCGCCGTCGATCGTGATCGAGCTCATGCCGGCTCCCATGCCGCGCACGCTGATGACCTCGACGACCTCGTCACCGGGGTTGCCGAAGGCCACGCCCGGGAGGCGGATGGCCAGTTCGGTGGCGTTCATGTTGGGCAGGTCGACCAGCGCGTCCATCGACGCGATGTTCTTCAGGTTGTCGGCGTTGCGCTGCTGGGTGAGGGCTGACGAGAGCCCCTCTTTTTCAGAGGTCACCTTGAAGGTATCGAGCATCAGCACATTGCTGCTCATCTCGAAATTTCGGACCGCGGTTTGGCCGCCGGCGAGATTCACGGTCACGCGCTGGGTGTCCAAACCGGTGTAGGAGACAACCAACTCGTAGGACCCGGCAGGTACACCGTTGAAAATATAGCGGCCGGTCTGGTCGACGAGGGCTGTGAGATTGAGCGACGCAAGATCGACTTTGGCGCCGATCAGTCCGTTGCCGGTGGTCTTGTTGGTGACATTTCCCGTGACTACGCCGCTTCCGGCGCGTTCCGCGGCGAGGAGACCAGGCGCGGAGGGGTGGGTGGTGATCAGGCCGGTGGCGACAAGGCACCAAGCGAGGCGAGCAAGCAGTCGGTGGGTGAGGTGCAGCAGTTTCATGGTTTGATGGGGTTCGGCCCGCATGCACCGCGGGCCAAAGGTGAAAAAAAGTGGGTTGGTTGCCCCTGGCGAGGGCAAGTTCAAACTCACCTGGAATCAGCGTCGCGCGGGAGCTGATTCAGCGATGGGACTCGGTGAACCCCGTGCGGTCGGATGGCGCCGCTTGGCGTCGTAAGGTCGGGATTTGGCTCGACTTTTCAGAGGTGGCGGGTTGCATGGCACGCTTCCGTCCCGGCGGGCTGCCGTCGGGGCGTATTCTTTTCCGTCCCATGACCAGCAAACGAAACATCCCGACCCGCCGCTTCGTAAAGCCCTCGTTCACCTTTCTGATCGAGAAAAAGCGTGATGGTGGCGAGTTTACGCAAGAGGAGATCCGCTACATCATCGACAGCACGCTCGATGGCGAGATGCCCCAGCACCAGCTCGCAGCGCTGGCCATGGCGATCTACTTCTCCGGAATGTCAGCGCAGGAGACCGCCGACCTTACCGAGGAGATGATGCTTTCGGGAGAGGTCATCGACCTTTCCAACATCGCGAAACCAAAGATCGACAAGTACTCCACCGGCGGCGTGGGGGACAAAACGTCCCTCGTGCTGGTCCCGCTCGCGATGGCCTCCGGCGTGGTTGTGCCTATGATGTGCGGCGTCGAGCACGACTACATCATCAACCCCTTGGACAAGCTCGGCGCCATCCCGGGCTTCAAAGGACACCACAGCAACGAGCAATTCTCCAGCCAGCTCTCCCGCATCGGCGGAGCCATCATGGCGCAGACGGAGGATCTGGCCCCGGCGGACGCCAAGTTCTACGAGCTCCGCAAGGAGACCGGTACAATCCCCAGCCTGCCGCTCATCACCGGCAGCGTTCTATCGAGGAAGCTGGCCGAAGGTTCCGAGGGTCTGGTGATCGACGTCAAGTGGGGCAATGGTTCGTTCATCAAGGACTTGGAGCAAGCCAAGCAGCTCGCCCGGTCCATGACCCGTGTCGGTCGCTCCATGAAACGCCGGTGCGTAGCGTTGGTTACAGACATGAATCAGCCGCTCGGTGATTCGGTCGGCACCGCGCTTGAGGTGAAGGAGGCCATCAAGCTCCTCAAGGGCGAGGGCGCCGACGACATGAAGGAGCTCGTTCTAAAGCTGGGTATGGAGATCGTGCGTCTCGCCGGCGTGGCCGGCTCCACCCTTTCGGCCAAGCAGACCGTCCAGCGGCACCTGACCGACGGCTCGGCCCTCGCTAAACTGAAGGAGTTGGTGAAGGCACAGGGGGGCGACACATCCTATATCGATAACCCTGACAAGTTCACCCCGGCCCGCCATATTCGTAAGCTGCCGGCTCCCAAGCGCGGCTACGTGCACACCATCAACGCCGCGATGATTGCCCGCGGCGTGCACATCCTTGGCGCGGGCCGCGACGCCAACCAGTCGAAGATCGACTACTCGGTTGGCGTATCGGAAGTGAAGAAGGTGGGCACCCAGGTAAAGCAAGGTGAGCCGTTGATGATGATCCACTATAACGACGAGGCGAAGCTCGAGCAGGCGCTGGAGTACTTCAAGAATGCCTACCGCCTCGCGCCCAAGCGTCCGACTCCCCCGCCGCTCATCGTCGAGCGTGTCGCCTGACGCGAACGAGCGCGCGATCTCCGGGCCGGCTGTCCGCAGCCGGCCTTTCTTTTCGTCCAACTCCGATCCTTTCTCGCTCACGCCGAGTGGAGACTTCCCCTGAAGCACCGGAACCCGCCGCACGCCCGGCGCCCTTGGACCGCGCCGCGCGTCCCCGGCCTTGGGCCCAGCTGAAGTTCTTCACCTTTCAGCCGGCCATCTTCCCGCGGATGCTCGGTGAGGTTTCCCCTGACGCGCGTCCGGGCGATTTCGTCCACGTTTTCGACAAGTCCGGCGTGCTCGCGGGCGGGGGCCTTTTCAATCCCCGCGCCAAGATCCCGCTGCGTGTCGTCTGTCATTCCACGACACCGGTCGATGAATCCTATTTCGAGGCGGCCTTGCGCCGCGCCGTGGCGCTCCGCCGCGAGGTCTTCCGGCACGACGAGGTCACGGATGCTTACCGGCTCATCAACTCCGACGGTGACGGGTTGAGCGGCCTGACGATCGACCGCTACGGCGACACGCTGCTGTGCGAGGTTTACAGTCTGGGCGTCGCGCAGCGTCTGCCGATGTGGCTACCGCTGCTGCATGAGCTCGCTGGCACCCGCTACGCGCGCGTCCACGTCGATCACGACCTCGGCAGTCTGGAGGGCATCAAGCCCTCTCTCTTCAAGGAGACCAACGCCGCGGCGCCGCCCGCGGTGAAGATCCGCGAGCACGGCGTGCGTTACGAGGTGGACTTCGCCGAGGGTCACAAGACCGGTTTCTTTTGTGACCAGCGGGATAACCGGCGTGCCCTCGCCCGTTTCACGCGCGGCGCCCGGGTGCTCGACCTTTGCTGTTACACCGGTGGTTTTTCGCTCAACGCGAAGGTCGCTGGCGGGGCCGAGGAGGTCACTAGTGTGGATCTGGACGAAGCCGCGATCGCGCAGGCCCGGCGCAACGCGAACCTGAACCAGGTGCGCCTCAAATTCGTCCACGCCGACGCCTTCGCCTACGCTCGCCAGATGCAGACCAACGGGGAGAAATGGGATGTGGTCGTGCTCGACCCGCCGAAATTCATCTTCACGCGGGACGAGCACGGTAACTGGGAGGGCCGGCAGAAATACGAGGACCTCAACCTTCTCGCCATCTCGCTGGTCAAGCCGGGCGGCATCTTCGTCACTTGCTCCTGCTCGGGGTTGCTCTCGCTGGAGGATTTCGAGAACCATGTCATCCGGGCCGCGCATCGCCAGGGTCGGCGCCTGCAGTTTTTCGACCGCACCGGCCCCGGGCCCGATCACCCCGTTTACTCGAACTGCCTCGAGAGCCGTTACCTGAAGGTGCTCTGGTCGCGGGTCGTCTGACGCTGGCCGCCGGCTCAGCGCAGCGTCCTGATGTGCAGGATCAAAGACTCGATTTGCGCGTCGGTGAGCACACCCGCGTAGCTGGCCATCGCGTACTCGCCCTTCTCGAAGCCCGCCGCGAGTTTGGCCGCCGGCTCGAGGATGGATTCGCGCAGGTAAGCGTCGTCGATCTCCACCTCCCGGGCCTTGCCTCCCACGAAAACCTTGCGGCGTGAACCGTGCAGGCCCTGCCACGGCGGTCCCGCGCGAGCGACGGCCGGGTTGTGGTCCGATCCGTGGCAAGCGACGCAGGCGAACATCTGCGCGAGGCGCGCGCCTTCGGCCGCGCTCGGCGCGGCGACGGCCGCGGCCGCCGCGGGGAGACGTGGCGTGAGGTCGATCGCAAGCGGGCCGAACCCTTCAGCCTCAGGGTCGAATGGCGTGAGCTCGCGGGGCGTCGTGTAGGCGTTTTCGCTGAATTTGGCGCCTCCGGCGGTCGCGAGCGACCAGCCGATGCGCAACTGCATGACCGGCTTCAGGCCGGGCACGGCCACGAAAACCGCGCGGGCGTCGCGCGAAACGTAGGCCGCGCTCGGGGGGTGCGCGTCCTGCCCCGGAATACCGTCGGCCTTGTACATCGCGGAGCCGTATTTGCTGCTTCGCCGGTAGGACCAGGATTGCAGCGAGTAATTCGCCGCGTCGGATGCGGCGCCGGCGTCGAGCTCGACGTCGAATTTCAGCAGCACGCCCTGCGCCATGGGTACGACCTCGCGAGGCAGCGTCACAGGCTTTTCCGTGCGGCGCAGGCGGCCGAGGCCGGCCGGCACATCGATCACGTTGCCCCAGCCGATGACCTGGAAGCCGGCGAGATACAGGCGGCCGTCGGCGGGATTCACGGAGCCGTTGAGGGGAGGGTAGTGGAATTCCTTCGTGATGCTCACGACCGCCGCCTGCGGGAGCTTTCCCCGGCGGTTGAACAACACCGCGAAAACCTCGGGCCGATTGTAGCCGATGTGGATGAGGCCGCCGTTCAACGGTCCGAGGTTCGCCCCGTGCAGCCACACCTGCGACAGCGCCGAGGCGTTCACCGGATGGGGGATCCACGTCAACGGCTCGGCGATCGGGGCCGGATATTTCTCCGCCGCTTCGAAGGGGGCGAGGAACCCGTGGAAGTTGCCTTTCTCCACGATGAACAGTGGTGTCGTGGGGACATAGTTGCCCTGTTGATCGCTCGAGGTGACCAGGCCCGAAAGAGCATCCACCCCGATATTCGGCTGACGGAAACCCCAGCCTAGAAGCGTGGCCTCGCTTCCATCGGCGCTCACGCGAAGGACGCTGCCGTTGTGCTTGCCTTGGGTCGTCGCCTGCTGGCCGCCCTTCGCGAGGAAAAACTCACCGCGCGGCCCGAGGCGGATCTGCGAGGGGAATTCGCGCATGTCTGCGGTCTGGCCGAAGGCGTTGGCGAACATCTCGTGACGGTCGGCCTCTCCGTCGCCATCGGTGTCCAGCAGTCGCCAGACCCCGTTGCGATCAAACGCGAAAATCCCGCCATCGCGGATCGCGATGGTCATGGGCTCGTGCAGTCCCGAGGTGAAACGGCGCCAGGTCACGCGCCCGGAGATCTCGTGCAGGCCGCGCGCCAGCCAGACGTCGCCATCCAGCGTCACGATGACCGCGGTGCCATCGGGCAGGAACTGGATGTCGGCCGGTCGGACGCCGCGCTGCCACGGGTTTTCCACCGGTAACTCGATTCGGTCCACCACGTAGGCCGAGTCGTCCTTCGCGGGGTGAATCGTGGTGACCACCTCGCCGTTCCACCGGCGGGCCCTCGCCGAGGGCGGGGCCTCGCCTCCTTGCGCAGAGGCGGGAACCGCGGAGCCGTGGTTCAACGCGACGGTGAACCGCAGTGGCCGGACGCGGGGCGCGAGCAGCAGGCTCGCCACGCCTCTCTCCTCCAGCAGGCGGACGGCGTCGGTCGAGGCATCGGCGGGCAATCCGATGGAAACGAGTGTGCCGGGCGCCTTTGTTCCCAGTACAATTCGGAGGGTTTGAGGTGAAGCGCCGACCTCGAAGTTGCGTCGTATCTCGGGGGCCGTCGCGTCACCCGCGACCGCCAGCCACTCGGAGATCGCGGTACGCCCGAGGGTGTACTCCAGAACCGCGTTTCGCTCGGTGATCCTGACGGCGCGGAAGCGTCCCGCCTCCCCGGGGAGCGCGCCACGGCCGGGCTCCTGCGGGCTGGGCGCGGGCGACCTGGGATCCGTGAGGAATAGAGTTTCGCCCTCGTTGCCTCCTGGATAAATTCCCGTGCCGATCCATGGCCGTCCGTCCGGTCGTGGCAGGTTGGTTTGGCCGCCGGGGGTTTTTCGCGCGATGTCGTGGTAGGAGCCGGGGGCGAGCGCGGTAGGTGTTACGCCGGCACCCCGCCAAATCATCGTCATCCGCAGAAGATCGGGGTCGAAGCAGGCCCAGCAGTCGTGCCCCAAGTTGAGCACCAGTCCGCGTGGCGCGAGATTGTCGGCGGGCAGTCCCACGCCGGCCTTGCGGGCGTCGAGAATAGACGAGAAAAAAGGAAAATCCGATTCCACCCACGGGGCTGCAGACACGACCGTTTTGCCGGCCGCGGCGGCAGGGAGATCGCCCGGGACCGTTGCGGTTGAAAGCACGAGGGCCAAGGCGGCCCGGCGCAGGCGGCGAGCGGCGTGTAGCGGACGGGGCGACATCGGGAGTGGATTCAAGGTTGCCGCCGACGGTGGGGTGCCCAAGAGAAATCTTCGCCCCGCTGATTCGCGCTCACACCCCCCCGCTGTTTCCATGAAGATTCTTTTGCTCCCGCTTTTGCTAGGTCTCTCCGCGGTTGGATCGTTCGCGTCCGTCGCGGATGCCCGGCCGAATATCCTCTGGATCATTGTCGACGATATGTCGGCCAACCTGAGCTCCTACGGGGAGACCCTGATTCGCACGCCGAATCTGGACCGGCTGGCCGCGGAGGGAACGCGTTTTACGCGCGCCTTCACGACCGCGCCGGTCTGCTCACCGTGCCGCTCCGCCTTCATCAACGGCATGTACGCCACGTCGATCGGTGTTCACCACCATCGCAGCGGCCGGGGCGATTTGAAGATCCGCCTGCCCGAGGGCGTCGTGCCGGCACCGGCGCGACTGAAGGCGGCCGGCTATTACACCTGCATCGGCAGCGGATTGCCCGACGCCGATCGGCGCGGGCAAGGCAAGGCGCGCAAGGCCCGGGGCGATGCCCTGGGCAAGACCGACTACAACTTTGAGTGGGATCCTGCGATGTACGACTCCAGCGACTGGGGAGGGCGCCTTCCCGGGCAACCCTTCTTCATGCAGGTGCAGCTGGCCGGGGGGAAGCTGCGCGGCGGTGACGACGCCGCGGCGCGGCGGCTCTCCGAGCGGGCGGCGGTCGAGCTCGGCGGCGCGACCGATCCGGCGAAGGTCGTTCTGCCCCCCTATTATCCGCGCGACCCGGTGATGCTGCGCGACTGGGCCGCCTACCTTGACGCGGTGCGTTTCACCGACCGCCATGTGGGGGAGGTGATCGCGCGCCTCGAGCGTGAAGGCGTTCTTGACCGCACTTTGGTCATTTTCACGACCGATCACGGAATCAGCCACGCGCGCGGGAAGCAGTTTCTCTACGATGAGGGCACGCATGTGCCGTTCATCGTGCGCGGGCCCGGGGTGTCGCGGGGAGTCGTGCGGGACGACCTGATCGAGCTGATCGATATCACCGCGGTCTCGCTGGCGGCCGCCGGGCTGCCGCTACCGTCCGGGATGCAAGCACGCGACGTTCTTGCCTCGTCCTACCGGCCGCGGGAATTCGTCTTCGCCGCCCGTGATCGCTGCGACGAGACCGTCGAGCGCATCCGCAGCGTGCGTTCCGACCATTTTCTCTACGTCCGCAATTTTCTCCCGCGGCGGCCGCACCTGCAGCCCAACGCCTACAAAGACGGGAAGTCGATCGTGCAGACCCTGCGCGCCCTGCATGCCGCCGGCTCGCTGGATCCTTTGGCGGAGAACCTGCTTTTCCGGCCCGAGCGGCCGGCGGAGGAGCTCTACGAGTGGAGGAACGACCGCTGGCAGGTGCGGGACCTTGCCGCCGATCCCGCGTTCCGGACGGAGCTCGAGGCGATGCGTGCGCGCCTCGGGCGCTGGATGGTCGAGACGGGAGACCGCGGCCCGGAGCCGGAGGCAATGTACGACAGCGATATGGCCGTTTATCTGGGAGGGCGGCCGGGCAAGGAGAGAGACGAAGGTGCCGGCGCCTCGGTGACCGCCCGCAACATCGCGCAAATGAAGCGCTGGGCGGCGGAAGGGAAGTAAAGCGGGTCACCGGCGATGGTGCTGGAACCGCACGCGGGGCTTTCCAATTGATCGTTTTACTCTGGAAAATCCCGACGGATGAGTACTTTCCACTCGTTCTGCCGGTTTAAGGCCGGCATTCTCCAACTAAGGAATTTCAACCCAATACCACCATGATGATCTGGATCCTCCTCATCCTTGTTCCGATGCTCTTCGGACTCTACGCGCAGATGAAGATTCGGAGCGCCTATGCCAGGAACGTCGAGATACCCTCCCGGGGACACATCCGCGGGTCCGAGGCCGCCGCCGCTGTGATGCAGTCGGCCGGGATCAACGACGTCGAAATCGTCGAGGTCGAGGGCGAGCTTACCGACCACTACGATCCCATCAACAAGCGGCTGGCGCTGTCTTCCCCCAACTACCATGGCACGAGCCTCGCCGCGCTTGGCGTCGCGGCCCACGAGGCCGGCCATGCGATCCAGCACAAGGTGGGCTACGCGATGATGACCGTCCGCCAGTCTCTGGCTCCGGCCACGCAGATCGCCGCGGGAATCTCCAACTTCGTCATGATCGCCGGTATCTTTTTGCTCAGCACCGCGCTGGGCGGCACTTTGCTCATGGTCGGCGCGGTCGCGCTGGCGTTAATCTGCCTTTTCCACCTCGTCACGCTGCCGGTCGAGTTTGACGCCAGCCGCCGGGCGAAAGCCGAGTTGGTCCGACTCGGGATCGTGGGTAACGACGAAATGAAGGGCGTACATCAGACGCTGGACGCGGCCGCTCTCACCTACGTCGCCGCCTTCGTCGCCGCTCTCGGCAGCCTGCTTCACATCCTGATGATGCTGAGCGGCCGCCGCGAGGAGTGAGTCGACCTTCCCCTCTGCGCCCCCGGCGAAAGCCGGGGGCTTTTTTGTTGGTCGCTTCACCGAAACCTCCGGCTGAAAAACAATTTGCGGCGCGACAGGGCGGGCTCCAAGGTGCCCCTTTCTTCGGGCCGACGGTCGGTGCCGGAGGCTTAAACACCCGTTAATTCTTCAACCATGCCACTCGCCGTCGGAACCAAAGCGCCCGATTTCACCCTCAAGACCAAGGCCCCCGAGGGGCTGAAGGACGTCAAGCTCAGCGATAACTTTGGCAAAAGGCAGACGGTGCTGCTGTTTTTCCCCGCGGTTTTCACCGGAGTTTGCACGCAGGAGATGTGTGACCAGACGAGCGGACTTGGCGAATACGAGAAGCTTGGCGCGACGGTCTACGGGGTCAGCGTCGACAACGCTTTCGCCCAGGAGGCCTGGGCGAAGCACAACAAGATCGGCATCACGCTGCTCTGCGACCTCAACAAGAGCGTCACCAAGGCCTACGACGTGGTTTTCCCGAACCTGGCCGGTATGGGTGACACTTCGGCCCGGGCGGCGTTCGTGATCGGGGCCGACGGTGTGATCAAGTACGCCGAGCAGACGCCCACGCCCAAGGATCTCCCCGACTTCGGGGCGGTGAAGGCGGCGCTGGCACGCTGAGGTTGCTCCTTCCGCCGGTCGGCGCCTGGCGCGTCCCGGCGGGGAATCGTTTTCCCGGCCCGGGCGGGGCCGCGTATCCCGCCCAATCTTTTCCGTCATGAGCCTGCAGAATCCGTTCAACACGTTGCGCACGTTCGAGGCGAACGGCGCCTCGCATCAATTCTACTCGCTGCCCGCCCTCGAGGCGGCCGGCTATCCGGTCTCCCGCCTACCGGTCTCCATCCGGCTCGTGCTCGAGTCGCTGCTGCGCAACTGCGACGGCAAGCGCGTCTCGGAGGGCGCGATCCGCGACCTCGCGGGCTGGCAGGCCAAAGCGCCACGCACCGAGGAGATCCCGTTCGTGGTCGCGCGCATCGTCCTGCAGGACTTCACCGGCGTGCCTCTGCTCGTGGACCTGGCGGCGATGCGCTCCGCGGTCGCCCGCATGGGCAAGAATCCGAAGATCATCGAGCCGCTTGTACCTGTCGACCTCGTGGTGGACCACTCGGTGCAGGTGGACTTCGCCGGCGCGTCGGACTCCATGCAGCGCAACCTCGAGCTAGAGTTTTCGCGCAACCGCGAGCGCTACCAGTTCCTGAAGTGGGGCATGCAGGCGTTCGACACCTTCAAGGTGGTTCCTCCTGGCATCGGCATCGTCCACCAGGTGAATCTGGAGTACCTTGCGAAGGGCGTTCTTCGTGACGCGAACGGGGTTTACTATCCCGACACCTTGGTCGGTACCGACTCCCACACCACGATGATCAACGGCATCGGGATTGTAGGCTGGGGCGTGGGTGGCATCGAGGCCGAAGCCGGGATGCTTGGGCAGCCGGTGTACTTCCTCACGCCGGACGTCGTCGGCGTGCACCTCACCGGAGCGCTGCGCGAGGGGGTCACCGCCACGGATCTCGCGCTCACGGTCACGCAGATGCTACGCAAGGCGAAGGTCGTCGGGAAGTTCGTCGAATTCTACGGCCCCGGCGCGCAGGCGCTCCCGGTCGTCGACCGCGCGACGATCGCCAACATGGCGCCAGAGTACGGCGCGACAATGGGCTTCTTCCCGATCGACGCGGAGTGCTCGGCCTACCTTCGCGCGACCGGGCGCGGTGAGAAGCAGGTAGCCCTCTACGAGTCCTACTACCAGGCGCAGGGACTCTGGGGCATCCCGAGCCAGGGCCAGATCGATTACTCGACCGATCTCAGCCTCGACCTCGGCACGGTCCTTCCGAGCGTGGCGGGTCCCAAGCGGCCCCAGGATCGCATCGAGCTCTCCAGTCTGCGGCGCGAATTCTTCGGTGCCTTCCAACGGCCCGTCGCCGAGAACGGCTTCGGCAAGGCGCGCGCCGCTTTCGCTTCGAACGTCAAGGTCGAGACGGCTGCCGGGCGCAAGGCCAAGCTCGGTCACGGCTCCGTCGTGATCGCGGCGATCACGAGTTGCACCAATACCTCCAACCCGAGCGTCATGTTGGCGGCCGGACTCCTGGCCAAGAAGGCGGTCGAGAAGGGACTCAAGGTTAACCCGGCCGTGAAGGCCTCGCTCGCCCCGGGTTCGCGGGTGGTGACGGACTACCTGAAGAAGACCGGTCTCCAGCCCTACCTCAACAAGCTCCGGTTCAACACGGTGGGTTACGGGTGCACCACCTGTATCGGCAACTCCGGTCCCCTCGATCCCGGCATCGAGGACGCCGTGGTGAAGAATGATCTTATCACCGCGTCGGTGCTCTCCGGGAATCGTAATTTCGAGGCACGCGTGCACCAGAACGTGAAGGCCAACTTCCTGATGTCGCCGCCCCTCGTGGTGGCGTTCGCGCTCGCCGGCCGGGTCGACATCGACCTGAGCTGCGAGCCGCTCGGGGAGGACAAGGAGGGCGCACCGGTTTACCTCGCGGACATCTGGCCGACCTTGGCCGAGGTGCGCGACGCGATGCAGTCGGCGCTCAAGCCGGAGGTCTTCCGGAAGCTCTACCGCAACTTCGCCGCGCAGAATCCCAAGTGGAACGAGATCCCCGCCTCCACGGGCAACGTCTATGAATTTGATCACAAATCCACTTACATCCAGGAGCCGCCTTTCTTCGCTGACTTCGGGATGCAGCCCGGCGTGATCCGCGAGATCACCGGAGCCCGGGCGCTCGGCATCTTCGGCGATTCGGTCACCACCGACCACATCTCGCCCGCCGGGGCCATCAAGAAGTCCTCGCCGGCCGGACGCCACCTGCTTGAGAACGGTGTACCCTTCGAGGACTTCAATTCCTACGGCTCCCGCCGCGGCAACGACCGCGTGATGACGCGCGGCACTTTCGCCAACGTGCGCATCAAGAACCTGATGCTTGGTGGCAAGGAGGGCGGCAACACGCTCTACCAGCCCACGGGCGAGGAGATGTCGATTTACGACGCCTCGGCGCGGCACATCGCCGACGGCACCCCGCTCATCGTGGTGGCCGGCCAGGAGTACGGCACGGGCTCATCCCGGGATTGGGCCGCTAAGGGCACCAATCTCCTCGGCGTGAAGGTCGTGGTCGCGCAGAGCTTCGAGCGCATTCACCGCTCCAATCTCGTCGGCATGGGGGTGTTGCCGCTGCAGTTCAAGGACGGCGTGACGGCCCAGACACTCCGGCTCGACGGCCACGAGAAGTTCGATGTGCTCGGGCTCTCGCCCGCGTTGCGTCCCCAGCAGGATCTCACCCTGCGGATCACGCGGAGTGATGGTACGGTCGAGGACGTCGCGGTGCGCTGCCGCATCGATACGCCGATCGAGATCGATTATTACCAGCACGGGGGTATTCTGCCGTTCGTCCTGCGCCAGATCGTCGCCCGTTCCTGATCTCGCGTTCGCCCGCGTCCGCGGATTCCCGCGGGCCCGGGCGCAGGCATCCCTTTCCATGTCCGAAGCCTCCGGCTCCTCCGTCTTCCTGGTCGATCCCCGTTCCGATCCGGTGGTCATCCGGGTCGAGGGTCGGGCGAATTTCCAGAACAGCGGCAGCCTGCGCGATTTCATCGCCGAGATGCTGGGTCATGGCCGGACCCGCTTCGTGCTCGACTGCCAAGGGTGCGCGGGCATGGACAGCACCTTTCTGGGAGTGCTGGCCGGCGCGGCGATCTCCCTGCGGAAGGTCTCGCCGAACGGGAGCTTTGTCGTGCTCCGGGCGGGTGCCCGCAACGTGGAGCTTATGCGCAACCTCGGCCTGCACCGGCTGGTGACGATCGAGGCCGGCGAAGGCGAGGCCGGGCCGACGCAGTGCGACACCGCGCTCGACACCCGGCAGTTGTCCCAGGCGGAGAATGCGCGCCTCGTGCTGGAGGCGCATGAGAATCTGGTTTCGGCCGACGAGGCGAATCGCACCCGGTTCGAGGATGTCCTGACGTTTCTCCGCCGGCGCTGAGGCAACAAAGGGAAAACGGATTTGCGTTCGCCGCGGACGCGGGTTGCCGTTGACGGGATGTCAGCCGCCGCCGCGCCCGAAGTCGTTGATCGCACCAGCCTGCCGGATTCCGGCGGGCATTTCGGCCCGTATGGCGGGGTGTTCGTGCCCGAAACGCTGATGACCGCGCTGTCGGATCTCGGCCGGGCCTACGACGCCGCGCGCGCCGACCCGTCGTTCGGCGAGGAATTGCGGTTCCACCTCAAGGAGTTCGCGGGACGCCCGACGGAGCTTTATCTCGCGGAGCGTCTCACCGCGCATTGCGGGGGCGCGAAAATTTACCTGAAGCGCGAGGACCTGTTGCACACCGGGGCGCACAAAATCAATAACGCCCTCGGACAGGCGCTGCTTGCGCGCCGGATGGGCAAGCAGCGCATCATCGCGGAGACGGGCGCCGGGCAGCATGGTGTCGCTACCGCCGCGGTCTGCGCGAAGTTCGGACTGCAATGCGTTGTCTACATGGGCGCGGTCGACATGGAGCGGCAGGCGCTGAACGTGTTCAGGATGCGCCTGATGGGCGCCGAGGTGCGGGGTGTCGAAGCGGGGCAGCGCACCCTCAAGGAGGCCATCAACGAGGCGATGCGCGACTGGGTGACCCATGTGCGCGGCACGCACTACATCCTTGGTTCAGCGCTGGGCTCGCACCCGTATCCGATGATGGTCCGCGACTTTCACCGCGTGATCGGCCGCGAGGTGCGCGAGCAGATCCTGGCCCGGGAAGGACGCTTGCCCGACGAGATGATCGCCTGCGTGGGAGGCGGATCCAACGCCATTGGATTTTTCTTCGAATTTCTCGAGGACACCGCGGTGCGTTTGGTCGGCGTCGAGGCCGGGGGGCGGGGCATCCGGCGTGGAGACCACGCGGCGCGTTTCGAGGGCGGCAAGCTCGGCGTGCTGCAGGGATGCAAGACCTACATCCTGCAAAACAACGACGGGCAGATCGAGTTGACCCACTCGGTGAGCGCCGGGCTGGATTACGCGGCGATCGGACCCGAGCATGCGTTTTACCGCGATCGCGGGCGCATAGCCTACGCCCACGCCTGCGACGAGGAGGTGATGGAGGCCTTCCAGCTCTGCTCCCGTCTGGAAGGCATCATTCCCGCGCTCGAGAGCACGCATGCGTTGGTGCACGGCATGAAGCGGGCGCGCGAGATGAGGCGCAACGAGATTCTCGTCATAAATCTGTCCGGGCGCGGTGACAAGGACGTGAACCAGGTGGCCCGCATCCTCGGGGAAACGTTGTGAGGAGCATGACGGGATACGGGCGGGAAGCCGCCTCGCTCGAAGCGCTGGCCGTCACCGTCCAGGTCAGTTCCGTGAACCGGAGGGCTCTGGATCTCGCGATCAACCTGCCTGACGAGTGGCGGGAGCTGGAGCCGGCGCTGGCGGACCAGGTGCGGCAGGTGGCCTCGCGCGGGCGGGTGAGCGTGGTGGTGGAGGTGGAGGGCGGGGGCCGTCAGTCCGGCGCGGGGTGGGACGAGGATGCCGCGGCGGCGGCTTTGGACCGTCTGCAGGCCTTTGCGGCACGCGAGAACGTGGATTTCAATCCGAGCGCCGATCTGCTGTGGCAGATCGCCAACGCCCAGCGCGCGCAGGTGAACCTGCCGGCGGCCGAGATCGCGCAGCCCGCGGTAACGGAGGCGCTCGCCGGCGCGCTGCGGGCTTTCGCGGCGATGCGGGCCCGGGAAGGGGAGGCGCTGCTCGTGGATTTCCTGCAGCGCGTCGAACTCCTGCACCGGCAGGTGGAGGTCATCGCGGCGCGTGCCCCGATGGTGCCCGAGGCTTACCGCGGGCAGTTGATGCGACGGCTGCGGGAGGCCGGGCTGGAGCTCGATCTCGAGGACGAGCGGGTGCTGCGGGAGATCGCGCTGTTCGCCGACCGGTGCGACATCTCCGAGGAACTCACTCGCCTGCGCAGCCACCTGGATCAGTTCGCCCACTTGCTGAGAACCGAGGCGGAGATCGGCCGGAAGGCCGAATTCATCCTGCAGGAGGTCGGCCGCGAGGTGAACACCATCGGCAGCAAGGCCAACGACCTGGTGATCTCCCGGGCCGTGATCGAGCTGAAGAACGAGCTCGAGCGCGTGCGCGAGCAGATGGCCAACGTCGAGTGACGCCGTTCAGCGGCCGTCCGGCGACGGTGCCCGCAGGGAATGCCAGAGGTAGAGTCCCACGCCGACGCAGATGCCGGAGTCGGCCACGTTAAAGGTGGGATAGATGTAGCTGCCGAAATGGAGGTCCAGGAAGTCGATCACGTGGCCGTGCGCCAGGCGGTCGATCAGATTTCCCGCAACGCCCCCACAGAGCAGCCCGAAGGCGTTTTGGCCCGCGGGTTCTCGGAGTCCCAGCGAGTGGCGCCAAAAGTAGATTCCCGCGAGCGTGACGGCCGCCAATCCGGCGAGCAGCAGGCTGCGTCCCGAGAGGATGCTCCACGCGGCGCCGGTGTTGCCCACGTGGATAAGGTGCAGGAATCCCGGAATGACATCCACGCCCAATCCCGGCGCGTGGGAATGGAGGGCGTTGTAGGGAAGTCCGGCGACCACCAGCAGCTTTGTGACCTGATCGAGAACCAAAACGATGGCGGCGAGCCTCCAAAAGCGGCGATAGGCCGCCAAGCGGGTGCGGCGCGGGGAGCGGGCGGGTCCGCCGTCCGGACGTCCGGTGGGGGCGGTTTCCGGCGCGGCGGGCATGGCGGGGGCGGACCGGGAGGTTGCGCGGATCAGTCGTCGCCGCCGCCGCCCTCGTCCATCATCTTTCCGCCTTCCTCTCCCATCTCGCCGAAGAGACCGGCCTGGGTCCGGGAGCGGAGACGGTTGCGCTCGATGCCCTTCTGGGCCTCGGCGGAATAACGGGTGAACGGCACGGCCAGCAGACGCTCCTTGGCGATGGGTTTCTGCGTGATCTCGCAGACTCCGTAGGTGCCGTCGTGGACACGTTTGATCGCGGCGTCGATCTCGGAGAGCGCCTCCTGCTCGCTCGCGACCATGCTCAGGGCGAAGTCGCGGTCGAAGGTGTCGGTTCCGGCGTCGGCCATGTGCTGTCCGTAGGCGGAAAGGTCGCCGGCGTCGTCCTTCGCGGAGCGCTTGAGGGTCTCCTCGGAGTGCCGCTCGATTTCCTCGGTGAGGTGGGAGCGGAGGTCCACGAGCAGCTTGTGGAAGCGCTTGAATTTCTCGGGCACATCCTTGTCGGAAAACGCCGGCGCGGTCTTTCCGCGCTTGGGGTTGAAGCCGAGGATGTCGGCCACCGACGCCGCCTTGACGTGCTGCGGTTTGGCCTTCTGGGGCGCGGCGACGGCGGGTGCGGCCTTGGTTCCGGATTTAACCGCCCCCTTGGCGGGAGCGGAGGTGCCGGCTTTGGTGGAGACGGTTTTCGCGATGGCGCGGACCTCGTCTAGGCTGAAGGCGATGGGCTTGGAAGGGGCCTTGCGCTTCAGGATGCTGTCGCGCAGGGCGGTCTTCTTGGAGGTTTTTTCCATGGTTGGAGATTTCGCGGCCGGGACGGCGGCGGGTGCCGGTTTGCCGGCGGATTTGACCGCGGGCGCTGGTTTGGCCGCGGATTTCGATGCCGGCTTGGACTCGGTATTGCGGGCGGATTGCGGAGCGGATTTGGCTCCGGCGGAGGTCTTCCGTTTGCTCGCGGGTTTCTTGTGGTTTGAGGCCATGGGGTTTTTTGGGGGATCAGGGCTTCCGGGAGTCAAGCGCCTCGGTGCAGCGGGGACAGGTGGGCTGGGCCGCGTCGCCACCCAGCTGGGGCACCCAGCGCCAGCAACGCGGGCAGCGGGAGCGGCCAAGGTCCGCGCAGGTGTGCACGTTGACCTCGAGCCCGGCGGGGCTGGCGGTCGAAAGCGTGACCTCGGAAACGATGAGGAGCTCGGGCAGCAACTCGCGATGCCGCTCCAGCGCCGCGGCCTGCGGCGTGCCGGCGGGAGCCGCGAGCGAGACCGCGGCGTCGAGGGATTTCCCGAGACGGCCGGCGGCGCGGTGCGGCTCGATGGCCTCGTTCACCTTGGCGCGCACCCGCAGCAGCTCGGCCACCTCGGCCGCGAGGGCAGGGTCGTGCCAGTCGCCGGGAATCCGCGGCCAATCCTCGAGGTGCACCGAGCCATCGACATACTCGCGGCCCGAGGTGGCGAAACTCCAGGCCTCGTCGCACGTGAAGGTCAGCACCGGCGCGAGCACTCGCACCAGGGCGTGAAAGACATGATGGATGGCGGTCTGGGAGGAGCGTCGCTGGCGGGCGCCCGTCGCCAGCGTGTAGAGGCGGTCCTTGAGGACGTCGTGATAGGTGGCGGACAGCGTGACCGCGCAGAACTGGTTGCAGAGCTGGTAGACCCGGTGGAATTCGTAGGCGTCGTAGGCCGCCCCGCATTCCCGCACCAGCTCGGCGGTCTGGTGGAGCGCCCAGCGATCAAGGGTGTCCATTTCCGCGACCGGCACGGCGTCACGCGCCGCGTCGAAATCGAACAGGTTCGAGAGCTGGTAGCGGAATGTGTTCCGGAAAAGGCGGTACGCTTCCCCGACGTTTTTCAGGATCTCGTCGTCGACCGGGATGTCGTCGCGGAAATCCTGCGACGCGATCCAGAGCCGGATGACGTCGGCCCCGTGCTGGGCCACGTAGGCGTCGGAGGTCTGGGGTTTCTGGTAGGTCGAGCTCTTCGAGATTTTCTGACGCGCCTTGTCGACGATGAAGCCGTGCGTGAGCACCTGCCGGTAGGGGGCGGCGCCCAGCGCGATGACCCCGGTCCAGAGCGAGGATTGGAACCAGCCGCGGTGCTGGTCACTGCCCTCGAGGTAAAGGTCGGCGGGCCAGTGCGTGCCCCCCTGCCCGCGCTTCAGCACGGCGGCGTGCGTCGAGCCGGAGTCGATCCAGACGTCGAGGGTGTCGCGGCCGCAGGTGAGGGAGGAGGGTGCCGGCCAGTCGGCGGGCAAATCGACACCTTCGAGCAGTTCGGCGGCGGACGCGCTGTACCACAGGTTGGAGCCGCGGGCGGCGATCTTGTCGGCGATGGCTCGGGCCACGCCCGCGTCGAGGTAGGCCCGCTTGCGCTCGTCGTAGAACGCCGGGATCGGGACTCCCCATGAGCGCTGGCGGCTGATGCACCAGTCGGGCCGGGACTCGATCGCGCCGCGGATGCGCGCCTCGCCCCAGGCGGGGACCCAGCCGCCCTCCTTCGCCATGCGGGCGATCTCGCGCAGTGCCAGCGCGCGGTGGCCGGACTTGTCGAGCGAAACGAACCACTGGTCGACCGCGCGGAAGATGATGGGCGTCTTGGAGCGCCAGCAATGCGGGTAGCTGTGGTTGAAGCGCTGCTTCGCCCAGAGCGCGCCGCCGTCGGCCAGCTTGCGCAGCACCGCGATGTTGGCGGCGGAGGTCTTCTTCGCGGCGAGATCCTCGGGTGTCTCCAGGGTGGAGAGCCCGACGAGATCCGCCGGCACGCGGCCGTCGTCGAGGTACCGGCCGTCGTCCCCCACCGGGCAATAGATCTCCAGCTTGTAACGCAGGCCCGTCTGGTAGTCCTCGGCGCCGTGGCCCGGCGCGGTGTGGACACAGCCCGTCCCGCTGTCGGTCGTGACGTAGTCGGCGAGCACCACGGGTGCGGGCCGTGCGATGAACGGATGCCGCGTCGCCAGCCCCTCGAGGGCGGCGCCGCGGACGACGGCGGCGATGTCCGGCGCGGCGGTGACGCCGGCTGATGCCAGGACGGCCGGCAGCAGGGCGCGCGCGACGATCACGCGCTCGGTCCCGGTGTCGGCGACCACGTATTCGACTTCCGGATGCACCGCGATGCCCAGGTTGGCGGGCAGAGTCCAGGGCGTGGTGGTCCAGATGAGGACGGACAGCGGCTTTCCGGCGGGCAGGGAGAGGCGGGTGATTTCCGCCTCCGGCACGGGGAAGCGCACCCAGATCGAAGGAGAGACGTGGTCCTGGTACTCGATCTCGGCCTCGGCGAGCGCGGTCTCGAACGGGATGCTCCAATAGACGGGCTTCTTGCTGCGGTAGACCAAGCCCTGCTCCACAAAGGCGGCGAAGGTGCGCAGGACGTCCGCCTCAAACCCGGGATCCTTGGTGCGGTAGCCCGCGGCCCAGTCGGCCAGCACGCCGAGCCGCTGGAACTGCGCCGTCTGGCGCCCGATCCAACCCTCGGAAAACTCGTCGCAACGCGCGCGCAACTCAGCCGTGCCTAGCAAGATTTTCTTCTCCTGCAGCTCGCGCGACACCTTCTGCTCGATGGGCAACCCGTGGCAGTCCCAGCCCGGAACGTACGGGGTGCGGAAGCCCCGCAGTGACTTGTAGCGGTTGACGAAATCCTTGAGCGACTTGTTGAGGGCGGTGCCGATGTGGACGTCGCCATTGGTGAACGGCGGGCCGTCGTGCAGCACGAAGACCTGCTGGCTGCCGGCGCGTTTGGCCTGGATCCGCTGGTAGAGGTCGAGCTTGCGCCAGTGTTCCACCCGGCCGGGTTCACGCTGCGCGAGTCCGGCCCGCATGGGGAAGTCGGTGCGCGGCAGATGCAGGGTGTCCTTCAGGTCGGTGGCCATGCCGGTGATAAAGGCGCGCGAAGCTAGGCGGGGCGGGGGGGGAGTCAAGGGTCGCCTCCCCTCGGCGCGCCCTCGGGAAATCCCCGCTCTTTCCCGGGTGCCGCCGCGCTAGTTTTTCCAGCCGGTCACCGTGGCCACCAGCGTCTCCATGCACTCGATCCGGGCCTGTGGCGTGATGCCGTGTCCGAGATTGAAGATGTGTCCGGCGCTGCCGCGCATCGCCTCGAGCAGGCGCGCGGTCTCGCGATGCACCAGGTCGGGCGTGGTGGTCATCAGCACGGGATCGAGGTTGCCCTGCACGCCGATGGCGGGCGGCAGCGCGCGGCGCACCGCGGCGAGTTCCGCGGTCCAGTCGACGCTGATCACGCGTACGCCCGCGTCGGCCTGCGCGGCGAGCTGGGGGGTCGTACCCTTGGCGTAAAGGATCACGGGGAAATCCGGCGGCAGCGCGGCCGTGATGCGCCGGATCCAGCGGAGCGACGCGGCCTCGTAGTCCTGACCCGCGATGATTCCGCCCCACGAATCGAAGATCTGGATCGCGTCCGCCCCGGCGGCGATCTGCATCCGGAAATACGTGATCAGCGCCTCGGTGAGACGCTCGAGCAGCGCGTCGAAGGTGCCGCGGTCCGTGTAGAACAGCAGTTTCACCCGCTCGAAATCCTCCGAGCTGCCGCCTTCCACCATGTAGGTGGCGAGCGTCCACGGGGAGCCCCCGAAACCGAGGAGGGCCCGCTTCCCGGCCAGCTCGCCGCGGATCAGGCGGAGCGCGGCGGCCACGTACTCGAGCCGCTCCGTCACCGCCGCCGCGGGCGCGAGTTTCTCGACGTCGGCGCGCGTGGCGATCCGTCCCTCCATCGCGATCCCGCCGGTGTCGCGGAACTGGTAACCCTGCCCGAGCGCCTCCGGGATGACCAGGATGTCGGAGAACAGGATCGCGGCATCGAGGGCGAAGCGGCGTAGCGGTTGCAGGGTGACTTCCGTGGCGAGCTCGGGCGTCCGCACCAGGTGCAGGAACGAGGAGCGCGCCTTCAACTCGCGGTACTCGGGCAGGTAGCGGCCGGCCTGGCGCATGACCCAGAGCGGCGGACGGTCGAGTGGGCGGCCCGCGCAGGCGGCGAGGAAACGTTCGCGGCTGTTCATGAGGCCCAGTCCCTTGGCCGGAGGAAAAGCTCGTGCAGGCGCGCCTCGGGCGAGCCCGCCTCGGGTTTCCAACCGTAGTCCCACCGCACCAGGGGCGGGAGTGACATCAGGATCGATTCGGTGCGGCCGCCGCTTTGCAGGCCGAAGAGCGTGCCGCGGTCCCAGACGAGGTTGAACTCCACGTAGCGCCCGCGGCGGTAGAGTTGGAACTGCCGCTCGCGGTCGCCCCACGCGAGTGCCTTCCGGCGCGCCACGATCGGGCGATAGGCCGGCAGGTACGCGTCGCCGACCGCGCGCATCAGCGCGAAGGAGCGTTCGAAGCCGAGTTCGCTGAAGTCATCAAAGAACACCCCGCCGATCCCGCGCGGCTCGCCGCGGTGGCGCAGGACGAAGTATTCGTCGCAGGCGCGCTTGAAGCGCGGGTAATATTCCGCGCCGAACGGCGCCACCGCGTCGCGGGCGGTGCGGTGCCAGTGCGCCGCGTCATCCTCGAAACCGTAATACGGCGTGAGGTCGAAGCCGCCGCCGAACCACCAGACCGGCGCGTCACTTCCGGCGCCGGCCACAAAGCAACGCACGTTGGCGTGGCTGGTGGGGACGTACGGGTTGCGCGGATGGATCACGAGGGAGACGCCCAGGGCCTCCCACGGCTTGCCCGCCAATTCGGGGCGGTGCGCGGTGGCCGAAGGCGGCAGCGTCGAGCCGCGGACGTGGGAGAACGCCACCCCGGCCTTCTCGAGCACGGCGCCCTCGGCGAGCAGCCGGGTGCGCCCCCCTCCGCCCTCCGGTCGTTCCCATTCGTCGGTGCGGAAGCCTTCCGCTCCGCCGTCCTCGGCCGCCAGTTCCGCGCAGATGCGGTCCTGCAGATCCAGCAGGTAGCGGCGGACGGCGGGCAGATCGACGTTCATGCGACGGAGCGGACACGGTGCTCCCGGCGCGGCGGGAGGCAATCCCCGTTCGCCCCCGCTTGACGCGTTTGCTAGGTTTGCCGTCGACACGGTCCCGCACCGGGGCCTGCCTTTCCCGCTTCCCATGCCATCGCCCGTCCTCACGACTCTCGCCGCAACCGGATTCGCGGTGGCGTTTTTTCATGCGGCGATCCCCACGCATTGGCTGCCGTTTGTCCTGGTCGGCCGGGAGCGCGGCTGGTCGCGGGGCCGGACGGTCGCGGTGGCCGCGCTGGCCGGTCTCGGGCACGTGGCGCTGACGAGCCTGCTCGGTTTGGCGATCGCTTGGTTCGGATTCCAACTTGAGGAAAAGGTGGAGGCTTTCCCGTGGATCGCCGGCGGCGCCCTGGCGGGGTTCGCGGTCTATTACGGCTGGCGCCAGTTGACCGGTCGCGGCATCTGCCACCATCACGCGCCGGGCGGCAGCCACCAGCCGGGGGAGAAGTGCCATGGCGAGCACGCGGAGAGCCACTGGCATGAGGAGCTGAAGGACTCGGCGCTGGTCTCCACCCTGCGGGGCGACTGGGCGGCGGTGAGCGGGCTTTTCCTGATGCTCACGCTCTCGCCCTGCGAGGCCTCGCTGGGAGTCTATCTCTCGGCGGTGCAGTTCGGTTGGACGGGATTCATCGTCCTGAGCGGAATCCTCGCGGCGGCGACGCTCGGGGGCATGACGCTTTTCACGTGGCTGGCCGTCGTGGGATTCGACCGCGTGAGCCTGCGGCGCTTCGAGCGCCGCGAGGCGGGGCTACTCTCGGCGGTTTTTGCCGCGCTGGCGGTGCTCGTCGTCCTGATCGAGCGCGGCCATGCCCACTGATCACGTTTTCGGCCAGGCGAGCGGCATGCCGGCGGCGGTCAGGCGGGACTGGAAGTCCGCGAGGAGCGGCGCCCCGTTGCGCACGGCGCGCGGCGCGTGTTTTCCCGCCAGGCAGAACGCGGCGAGCTCGCCCGCGGCCTCGCCGATGTTCCATTCGACCGGGTGGAGGCGGTAGCAACCGTTCGTCAGGTGGGTGGTGCCGATGTTCTTGCAGGCGGCTAGGAGGTTCTCGACCCGGCGGGGCAGGAGAGAGCCGAGCGGAATCTGGAACGGACGCGCGAGAAAATCGATGTAGTTGTCCCCGCCGGTGCTGGGGTGAAGGTCGATGTTGTAGCTACCGATGCCGATCGAGTCGGCGAACGTCGCGGCGGTCGCCTCGGCGGGGGACTTGGCGCCGGTGGCGGCGGCGCGCGCCTCGGCTCCGACGTGGAGCTCGGTCACGGTGAACTCGGCCCGGATGCGGCGGCTCTCGCGCACGTAGGGATACTTGGCGAGGCCGTCCTCGGTGCCGACGATATCGGGCCTCAGTCGCAGGCCCTTCCAGCCGGTGCCGCCGTCGGGCCGCGGGCATTCGGTCTGCAGCCAGTAAAGCCAGGACAAGCTGAGCTGCTTGCCGCCCTCGAGGTGGCGCGCGGCCTCCTCGGCCGGCACGTCGAACAGGTTGCCCAGCATGTAGTCGTTCTGGGGCCAGTTCACGAGGGTGATGTCCCCGACGTAGGTGCCGGGCGCGAAGTTCGTGCGGTCGATGATCCGGCGGTAATGGAAGAGTCCGGTGGCCTTTGACGGATCGAAGCCCATGTTGAAGGGCTTAAGCGTGCGCGGCGACGAGTAGAACAGGCTCAGGAGCTTTCCCGACCACGGCGGCGTGAGCGGCGGCACATGATCGCGCCAGAATGCGTAGTCGCGGGGGCGGTCGATGGTGTGGTCCTCGCCGGCGAGATAATCCATCGCGAAGCAGCAGGTGAACGCCTGGTGGTTGGCGGGCTCGGCTTTCTCCTTGGCGCGCGGTTCGCCGGTCTCGCTCCGCGATTCCCCGCCGGAAACCCACTCGGTGCGGGTGAGCGGCAGGAGGTCGCCGAGCTCCGTCGCGTCGACAAACAGCGGCGCCCGCAGCACCAGCTCGTGGCCGGACTCGAGGCTGCGCACGCGCACGGCCTCGACGCGATCGCCCTGCACCGCGGCGTCGACCGGACGATGACGGAGCAGAATCTCGACGCGTCGCCCCGCGACGTGCGGGGCGAGCATCTCGGTGAGGGCCGCCAGTGCGACGCGCGGTTCATGGCAGAGGCGGGAAACGCCGCCGTTGCCCGGGTTCAGGCGTGGATTGGCGCGTGCCTTCTCGGAGAGGGGAAAGTTGCGCGCGTAGAAGTCGCGGATCCGCTGGCGGAGCTCGAGGTAGGAGCGCGTCCCGCCGACGGTCTCGATGAGGGAGTTTTCGTCGGGCGGGACGGCCTGCGAGGTGAGTTGACCGCCGATCCAGTCGGTCTCTTCCGTCATGATCACGCGCAGGCCCCGGCGTGCCGCGGCGAGGGCCGCGGCGCAACCTCCGAGGCTGCCGCCGATGATCACGAGGTCGGCGGCCAGCTCGCGGGCGCGGGCGGAGCGGCCGGCCGGGGATGGCGCGGCCTGGGCGCGCAGGCCGCGCGGGGACGTGACGGCCGCGGTGGCGGCGGCCGCAGCGGCGGCGGAGCGGAGCAGGAACGAGCGGCGGGAGGAGTTTTCCTTCATGGGGCGGGGCGGTGGGAGAAAAGCGGGGCGGCACCCCGGTCCCGCCAACTTTCCAAGGAACCGTAGGGCGTCAAACGCCGGCGCGCGGTGGCGTGCCTCAGAAGTTGCCCTTCAGCGCGACGGTCCACGACTGCCCGACGGTCTCGTGGCGGGTGAGCGCCGTGGGGCCTGTGGCGAAGCGCTGCATGTTGATATAGGGCGTATCGAGCACGTTGCGGACGCTCACCGAGACCGAGTACGTGTTGTTCAGGCGCCAGCCGCCGCCGGCGTCGAGGTTGGTGCGGTGCCGGCGGTAGGTCGTGCCGGCGACGTTCGTGTTCACATCGTCGGACCAGTTCCAGTTCGCGTACAGGTTCAGGCGGTTGTAGGTGTAGTTCACGCCGCCGCTGGCGAGGTGAGGGGTGAGGTTGGCGCGCGGTACCTCCGCGTAGAGCCGGGTGTAGGAGGCGCGGACGGAGAGCCGGCGGAACAGCGAACCAAGGGCCGCGAGGCTCTGGTTGTACTCCAGCTCCATGCTGCGGATCCGAATGCGGCCGGTGCCGTTCTCGAAGGTGATGAACTCGTAATTGCCGAACTCGGGGTCACCCGCGTAGCCGAACTCCTCCGCGGAAAGACGGTCGGTGATGAACAGGTTCTCGACGCGGCGTTCGGTGAACGTGGCGGCGAGCTGGCCCACCGGCTCGAAATAATAGGCGACGCGCGCGGCGTAGTTGTCGGACGTCTCCGGCTTCAGGCGCGGGTTGGGGGCGGTGACGGTGAGGGCCGTGTCGTTGACGATCCAGACACCGGACAGGTTCACGTAGGAGGGGCGGCGGATGGTGGAGCTGTAGCCGAAGTGAAGGTCGAGGTTGCGCCGGAGGCCGTACTTGAGCGAGGCGCTCGGGAAGAGGTTGTCGTAGCTGCCGGTCCGGTTGACGCGGGGTTGGGACAGGAACTGGTACTGGAGGCCCGGGATGGTGGTGGCGCGGCCGGCCGCGTTGACCGGGAAGCCCGCGGCGCGCAGTTCCGCGGGTGTGCGGGTGTCGGCCTCGTTGGCCTCCGTCGTCGTTTCCTCCCAGCGCAGGCCGGCGCGGGCCGTGAGCCCCCGGAGGGAGGCCGTGCCCATCAGGAATCCGGCGTCGATGCGCTCGTAGTAGCGACGGCGGCGGGCGACGTAGGATTCGTAGAAGTTATCGGCGTTGCTGCCCCAGTTTTGGCGGAAGTCGCCGGGCTTCGCCGCGTAGAGATCGGCCAGCGCGCGCAGGTTGGGCATGAAGACGTTGGCGCCGGAGGACGAGCGGATGGAGCCCCCGTTCATGCCGAGGTCGTACTCCCAGGGCGAACGGTACGGAGCCCACGCCCCGATGGCGGGACCGCCGACGTAATCGAAGCGCTTCGCCAGCTGGTCGTCCTCGAACTTCTGGATCTGCTGGCGGGTCTTCACTCCGCTTTTCCAGATGATCGGAAGCGCCTTCAGCGTCTTGAGGGTGGCGTTGACCTCGCCGCTGAAGAGGATGGTGCGACCAAAGCGGCCGTCGTTCACGGTAACGCTCGGATTGCTGAAGCTCGCGCCGTTCGCGATGTCCGGGCCGGCGATCTGCGTGAATTGCCAGTCGACCGAGGTGGGGGAGGAGCGCTGCGCACGGAACGTTACGTTGCCGGCGGTCGGCGAGTTCGTGTCGCGGATCGAGTTCCGGCGGCCGAGCGGATCATACCAACTGGTCGAGTCGGAGTACGCGACCTTGCCCTCCACCTCGAGACCGCCGCGCTTGTAGGCGACGCGGGGCAACAGGGTGAAGGTCTCGCCCATCTTCGAGACCGCGACCGGGTTGACCTGCACGGTGCCGGTCGGAGCGGAGGTGAAGCCCAGGAGCGGATCGGCGCCGACTACCGCGGTGCGGGTGCTCGCGTTGAAGATCGTGGTGCGCTGCGGCGTCCAGAGGTCGGCGTAATTGTAGACGATGCCTAGACCCGCGTTGAACTCGCTCGAGAAACGGTAGTCGGCGGTGAGCGTGGTCGCGAAACGCTTGTTGAAGCGCGGCGCCCATTGGAAGTTGAGCGTCGTGGGAACAAGTGGCCGCGGATCGGCCGCGGTGGGGGTCGCGTTGTAGCCCTGCGAGGTGATCAGCGCTTCCTGGTACACGTTCGACTCGCTGATGTTCAGGACGACCCCGAGCCGTTTGTTCAGAAAGACGTCGGAGTACTCGAGGATGCCGCCAGGCCGGAGTTTGCGGGTCGCGCGATCCTCGTCGGGACCGAGGCGGCTGCCCAGGTTGAGTTCCTCCGAGTGGGCGTTGATATTGGCCTGGAAGGAGACGCGGCGCCCCGCACGGTCGAAGGCGCGCTTGGTGCGCAGGTTGATCGTGCCCGCGGGCGCGTTGGCGTCGACGTCGGCGCTGATGGTCTTCGAGACCTCGATCGACTCCATGGAGTTGAGCGAGGCCATCTCCATGGTGAAGGAGCGGGCGGCCCCCGAGCCGCTGTTGTTGGCGTCAACGCTCGCGAGCGCGATGCCATCCATCGTGACCGAGGTGTACTCGGAGCCGAGTCCGCCGAGGCGCACCGTGCGCACCTCGCCGTAGAACAGATCCAGCTCTACGCCCGGCAGGTGCTTCAGGAACTCGCCGACGTTGCCCTCGGCGTTGTCCCCGAACGTGTCGGAAGCGACGGTATTCGTGATATTCATGGAATTGCGTTGGTCCATGATGGCCTTCGCGGCGCCCTCACGCTCGGTGGAGACGGTGAAAGCGTTTAGTTTGACCACCGAGCCGGCGGTCGCGGCGGGCAGCAGGGTGCTTTCGAGGTTGAAGTCCTGTGTGACCGTCGCGCCGGCGCCGACCGTGACCGTGGCGGTGGCGTCGCGGTAGCCGGTGTAGGTGACCACGACGGTCGCCGGCCCGGGTGGGACCGGGTAAAGCCGGAACTCGCCGCCAGCCTCGGAAGTCGCGGTTACCGCGGTACCCTCGAGACGTACTTGCGCGTTGCGCACGTACTCACCCGAGGACGGGTTGAAGATCCGTCCGGTGACTACTCCCGGCGCCGGTTGGGCGGACAGGATGCCGCCGAGCAGGGTGGCGACGGCTAGGAGCAGAGTTGGGAAGTTTTTCATGATTTCAACGATGGCTGCAGCCGCGGGTTGGCCGGGGTGGGGTGCGACCGCGTCTCCAGGGGGGTAGAGGTTTGACGCCTAGGTCGAGGATGGAAGGCGGGTCCGTTTTTTTGCGAGGCTCGAAATTCTGACATCCGCGCGGTTTCCCGCACGCCTCCGAGGTTCGGTACACCCCCTGATGGTCCACGCCATCCCCGCTGTTTCGAAATGCGGATGCAACGGGCTCGCGCGTGTCTGGAAGGAAGTTCACGAGACGGCCTCGGTTGCGGCAGGCGGCATGGATTTCTGCTTGTCCAGAGGCGACGGTTGCGTCTGCTCTCGCCCTGCCCAGCCCAACCCCGCGCGGCGACCTGCTTCGTTTCTGCTGCAAGGCGCCCCCCACTTTTTTATCACCTACCCCGATGCGAACCACGACTACTCGTCACGATGCGTTACGCCCACTCCAGGCCCTCCTTCGGGCGGCCTGTTTCGCCACGCTGGTTTTCTGCTCGTTGATTCCGCTGCGAGCGGCCGATTCCGCCGGCGCCGTCAGCGGCGCCGTCAGCAACCAGGCCACCGGCAACCTGCTGCAGGGAGCCAAGGTCGAGATTCCCGCGCTCGGGCTGTCCACGCTGGTCGACGAAACGGGCCGGTACGTGCTCTCGGGGGTATCCGCCGGCACGCACGAAGTCGTCGTGAGCTACATCGGTCTCGACACGGTTCGCGCGCAAGTGGCGGTCGCGGCGGGACAGCGGGCGACGCGCGACTTCGATCTGACCACTGGCATCTACAAGATGGACGCCTTCAAGGTCACCGGTGAGCGCGAGGGCGGCGCGGCCGCGATCACCGCGCAGCGCAACGCCCCCAACACGATGAACGTCGTGTCGATGGACTCCTTCGGCAACTTGCCCAACATGAGCGCGGGCGAGGTGCTGATGCGCCTCCCGGGCGTCGCCGGCTCCCCGACGGACGAGGGCCTCGCCTACAACTTCAACATCCGCGGGATGCCCGCGGGCCTGAACACCGTCACGATCGACGGCGGCCTGGTCACCCCGCTGGGCACCAGCCGCGCCTTCGAGATGCAGAGCATCTCCGGCGCCTTGTTTGACCAGCTGGAGCTTACCAAGGGTCACCGTCCGGACCGCAACGCGGACTCCCTCGGTGGCACGGTGAACCTCAAGACCCGCTCCTCCCTCAGCATGAAGGAGCGCCGCCGGCTGACCTACAGCCTCTCGGCCCGCATCGCGCCGTCTTTTCTCGGCTTCGAGCAGATCCCGCAGCGCGAGGACCATCCGGCGCACCCGATGCTGAACTTCAGCTACCAGGAGCTCTTCGACGTCTTCGGCGGCAGCCGCAACCTTGGCGTGAGCGTCAACGCCTTCTACTCTGAGAACGCCGTCGGCTTCTTCCAGACCGACCGGGATTACCAGAACACGACCGCGCAACCCGCCTACGTCTGGAGCTACCAGACCTTCGACAATTACAACAACCGCAAGCAGGTCAGCCTGAGCATCAAGACCGACTACCGCGTCTCCGCCAGCACCCGCGTCTCGCTCAACGCCACCGCGAACGACAACTACGAGGCCTTCCGCCGCCGGTACATCACCCGGGCCTACAGCAGCCAGAACCAGAATACCGTCCCGAACGCCACGACGAGCGTCGTCCCGGGCTGGACCGACAAAATAACGGTCATCCGCCCCGTGCCGCAGTCCCTGATCGAGATGCAGAACCGCGGGCCGAACAACTACAACACCCGCCAGCGCCGCCTCGACTTCACCGCCGAGCAGGACTTCGGCCCGCTGCAGCTCGACTACGCCGCGACTTACGCCCGCAACAACCTCAACAACGGCAACGGCCAGGGCGGGGAGCTTACGATGCGCATCGCCGGAACCGGCTGGATCCTCGACCGCACTCAGTCCGAGCTGCACCCGAAGTTCCTCCCCAACGGCGGTCTAGACTTCACCGATCCCTCGAACTACCGCCCCACCGGCGCCCTCCAGAGTAGCGACGGCCAAAACGACCAGCGCGTCCGCGACCTCCGCTTCAACGCGCTCTACAAGCTGCCCACCGCCGTCCCGCTCGCCGTCAAGGTCGGCGGCCAGTGGCGCGAGACCCTCGCCCAGACCTTGAGCAACAGCCGCCGCTACAACTACCTCGGCACTGGACCCCTCGCCCCCGACCCGGGCCTCGTCACCTTCGACCAGGTCAAGACCGGCCGGATGATGCCCCAGTGGACGTCCTCGATGTACATCAACAACCGCCGGCCCGTCGACCCGACGCTCTGGCGGGAGGATGAGTACTACCGCCTCCAGCAGGCCTACACCGGGGCCCGCGACATCACCGAGACTGTCACCGCCGGCTACTTCATGGCGCAGGGCAAGCTCGGGCGCGAGGGCTTCCTCGGACGCAGCGGCTTCCTCGGGGGTGTCCGCGTCGAGAACACCGAGGACGTCGGCCGTGGCTGGGTCCGTGCCCGCGTCGGCAGCACCAGCGCCCAGCAGCAGGCTGACCCGCTCGGCGCCGTGACCCGCGACTACGCGAACACCAGGCGCACGATCGATGGCTCTTACACCAAGGCGTTCCCGAGCGTGCACCTGACGCACGATATCACGCCCAACCTGAAGGCCCGCCTCGCCTGGTCCACCAGCTTCGGCCGCCCGGGCTACGGCGAGCTCCTCCCCAGCGAGTCGGTGAACGAGACCGCCAGCACCCTCACGATTAACAACGCCGCGCTGCTCCCGCAGAACGCGCGCAACTGGGACGCTTCCATTGACTACTACTTCGAGCCGGTCGGTAACTTCTCGGTCGGCTTCTTCCACAAGACGATCGCCGACTACATCGTTCGCAACATCAACATCGGCACCGTGGCGAGCGGGACGGATAACGGTTTCAACGGCGAGTACGCCGGGTTCAACCTGTTTACCTCCGCGAACGCCGGCACCGCTGTCGTGCAGGGCTGGGAGTTCAGCTACCAGCAGCAGTTCACCTCGCTGCCCGGCCTGCTCAAGGGCCTGAGCGGCTCCTTGAACTACACAATGATCCAGACGCGGGGGGACTTTGGCAGCACCACCAACATCACCGGCCGCGAGGTCGTCGGCTTCATCCCGAAGGCCGCCAACGCGATGCTCTCCTGGCGCTACAAGAAGTTCAGCACGCGTCTCCTCTACAACTGGACGAGCGACTACATCGTCGAGTACTCGGCCGCCACCGTCGGCCGCAACCGCTGGCGCGCCTCGTTCGACACGCTGAACGTCGGCGTCGCTTACCAGCTGCGTCCCACGGCCCAGCTCACGCTCGACGTCTCCAACCTCCTCAACGCGTACCAAGAGATCTACCGCGGCTTCCGCAACCAGCCGTCGACGATCAACTATAACTTCGTGACGATAAACGTCGGCATCAACGGGCGCTTCTGAGCGCCGTCTGGTCGGATGGGTTTTCTTCGTGGGCGGGGTGGCGACACCCCGCCCACGCTGTTTTTCGGGTGCCCCGCCTTCGTCCCGCGTCACGGCTCAAGCTATCCGGCGGGGGAAAACCGGCGACCCAGGCGGCCACGCTGTAGCCGCGGCCGCCCGCCGCGGACCATGCGGAGGAAGGTGCCGCCGAAGGCTATTCGGTACCCCGGATTTTTTTAACCACCGATGAACACGGATCGACACGGATGAGTTTGTTCCCCCGTGCCTGTCATCTGAAAAAATCTGCCGATGCCCGGCTTTCCAAGGGCGTGGGGCATTTTCGAAACCCGTCGTGGTGCTCTGGCTCCGTGCCTTCGGATCGGACCTCGGTGAACTCCGTGTCCCAAAGTCTGATCTCTTTGTTCGGGAAATAAAAAGAGCGGGCACGATGGCCCGCCCTGGTCTCCGAAGCGTCCGCGGCGGTCAGAACCAGCCGGGGCGGTATTCCTTGGTCACAAACTGATTCGCATCGGGGTTGTTGGTGACCTTCATCGCCTTCGAGTCCCACTCGATGCGACGGCGGGAGCGGATGGCGACGTTGGCGAGCAGCACGGCCTCGGTAAAGGGCCCGGAGTACTCGAAGTTGGAGCCGGGTTTCGGGCCGCCCTTGCAGCCGAGCAGCCACTCGGCGAACGGCCCGCCCTTCACGCGTGGGATGGTCTTCGGCGGCAGGCTGGGCGCTATTTCCTTCATCCGAATTTCCGGAATGATGCGCACCGTCTCGTAATAGAAGCTGCAGAGCACCGTCGCCTTGCTGCCGAAGAGGATCGTGCCGGCCTCGCTGTTGAGGTCGCGGCCGAGCTCCAATTCCTTCGGCAGGGGAGGCATCAGGCCGCCGTCGGACCACGTGTACTTCACGGGCGGCAGGTTGCCGCGCGCGGGGAAGTAATTCGTGACCACGGAGGCGAGAGGGCAGGCGTCCTCGGTGGCCTGGGTTGACATCGCCTCGACCGCGGTCGGCGCGCCGAGGTTCAGGGCCCAGTAGGCGCCGTCCATGATGTGGCAGGCGACATCGCCGAACGGGCCGGTGCCGAAATCCCACCAGCCGCGCCATTTCCACGGCATGTAGGCGGGATCGTAGGCGCGCTCCTTCGCGACGCCGAGCCATGCGTCCCAGTTCACGCCCTTTGGCACCACCGGGATGAATTTCGAGTGATCGGGCTTCTTGAACGTGCCGATCGGCTCGCGCCAGGGCGGGTAGAAGGGACGATTGGTCCAGCTCACGATCTCCCTCACCTCGCCGAGCACGCCGGCCTCGACCCATTCCTTGAGGATGCGGCAGCCTTCGTCGGCGTGACCTTGGTTGCCCATCTGGGTGACGACCTTCTTCTCCCGCGCCTTTTCGGTGAGCTGCCGGGCCTCCCAGACCGTGTGGGTCATCGGCTTCTCGACGTAGACGTGCTTGCCTAGCGACATCGCCGCCATCGCGGCGGGAAAGTGCATGTGGTCGGGGGTCGAGATCGTGACGGCGTCGATCTTGTTCCCCATCCGATCGAACATCTTCCGGTAATCGTTGAAACGCGCCGCCGACTCATGGCGCGCGGCTTCCTCGGGGTATTTATCGCGGAAGGACTTCAGCGACGTGTCGCAGCGGCCCTCGTCGACGTCGCAGATCGCCACGATGTTCTCGTCCTTCATGCCCTGCACCGCCGCGCCGCCGCGGCCGCCCGCACCGATGATGGCCACGTTGAGGCGCTGGTTCGGGGCAGGGGTGCCGGCGGGTTGGGCGCGGAGCACCGCGGGAAACGCGAGCGTGCTCGCGAGGGTGGACGATTTGATGAACGAACGACGGGTCGTCATGGGGATCGGGTTTAGGGGGGGGTGAATGATTCGGACGCTGGTGGGAACGAAGCGGGTTCAAGGCTGAAGGCAACGACGTGCTGCAGCGCGGGTAATCCCGGCGCCGGCATCCGGCTCCCCGGGCCGTTCGCGCGCGGCGCGCCGGTGCCACGTCCCGCCTGCCACCCGGAGCCCGCCCGCAGCGGCGTAGCCCGCGGTACTCAGAACCGGCCGGTGATGCCGGCGACGATCTTCAACGGGAATTTCCGGTTGTTGATCACCCGGTCGGGGTAGGCGGCGTAGACGGTGTCGAGATCGACCGAGAACAGGTTGTCGAGGTCGAGGAACAGGCTGGCGTGGCGCGTGATGGCGTAACGCGACTTCCAGACCCACGTGATCTTTTCCTTCTGATACTGGACGAGGGCGGGGGTCGCGGAGTTGGCCACGAGATAGTTTCCGCGGTAGATCGCCTGGAGGCGCAGGTCGAGGCCGCGGCCGCGGTAGTTCAGCCCGAGGTTGCCCGACTTGTTCACGAAACCGGGCAGGCTGTTGTTGGTGAGCACGGTGGCGCCGCCGTAATTACCCTCGGTCCGCAGCGTGGTGTAATTGGCGCTGAGACCGAAGCCTTTCGCCCAGCCCGGCAGGAACGTGAGTTGCTGCTGGTAGCTGAACTCGAGGCCGTCGATGCGCGCGGAACCCCCGTTGCGCTGGGTCGTGAGCGTGTAGCCGGCGTACAGGCCGTCGAAGCCGTTGTCCTGGCCGTTGCCGATGATCTGGCTGCTGTCGGTGTAGATGTAATCCCGGATATCCTTCCGGAAGGCGCCGATCGAAAGCATGCCCTGCGGACGGAAGTAATACTCGGCGGTGAGGTCGTAATTGTCGGCTCGTTGGGGGCCCAGGTTGGGGTTGCTGGAGGTGACCCGCATCGTGTCGTCGTTCACCTGGTCGTTGGGGATGATGGAGCCGAAGCCCGGGCGGCCGACCCCCGTCGACCAGCTGGCGCGGGTGACAAGGTTGGGGAGCGGCTCGTAACGGAGATGCACCCCGGGCAGCACGACGCGGTAGCGGCCCTCGTTGGTCATGCGTGCACCGTACTGCGCCCCGGCGCGGCGGATGATCTCGGCATCGGTGAGCGGGCCGGTCCAGGCGGCGCGGCGCGCTTTCTCCGCGGGTGAGATGTAATTGAGCGGACCCTCGCCGGCCACGCGGGTGTCCTCGAGGCGCGCGCCGGAGAGCAGCGACCACGCTCCGAGGCGGGCCTGGCCGAGCAAGTAGGCCGCGGCGATGCGCTCCTCGACGAACTTGAGGGCTTGCAGCGCGGTCGGCGCGCCGAAGGCGACATCCTCGCGCCAGTAGCGCGGGTTCTCCGCCAGATGGCGGGCCAGACCGTAGGGGTTGGGCCAGACCGGCGCGCCGCCGCGGCCGCCGTAGGCCTTTTGTTCATCCTTGCGGTGGTAGCCCGTGACATCGGTGAACTGCCCGATGCCGGTGTTGTCGTCGGCGTTGCCGAGCACGCCGTCGGGCCCGGTCCAGCTCCAGCGACGGTTATAGCCCCAGAGATCGCGCTGCTGGCGCTTCACATTGAAGCCGGTCTTCACGAACGCGGGCACGGCGGTGCGCAGGTCCTTTTTTAGGTCGAGTTTCGCGGCAACCACCTCGTCCGTGCTGCGCTTGTCGTTCTGCGTGATCTGCAGCGCGCCGTAGTGGTTGAGATCGTACATGTCGGGCCCCTCGGTCTGGCGCACGACCGGGTTCTTACCGTCGCGCGAACGATCGACGGTCCAGCCGATGCCGCCGAGGCGCAGGCTGACGACGTTCTGCGGTACGCCGTTGTAAGCGCCGGCGTTGGAGTAGGAGGCGCTGTAGTCGAGCGTGAGACCGTCGAAACGGTGGCGCACCATCGGTTGAAACAGGTAGGTGCGGCCCGAGTTGTCCCACGCGTTCACCGAAATCGCGTTGGTGGAAAGCGTGGGGTGAGCGAAGACGCGCGTGATATTATCCGCGTAATTCGGATGGATGTAGCCGCCGCCGGTGCGACGGCCGGCGGCGTCCACCGTGGCAAGCACGCTCGGGGTCGCGGCGGTGGGCACGCCGACGGTCGACAGGGTGCTCAGGCGCGTGTCGGGGTTCTCGAAATAGTAGTTATAGGAGAGGCTGACGGAGACGGTCGTGCGGGGGCTCCAGCGGTAGTCCACCTTGAGTCCGCTGGCGACGCGGGAGCGGGTGGCGTTTTCGACGCGGCGGCCCATGGAGAAGTTGTAGGCGCTCCCGGGATCATTGCGGCGCTCGAATGACTGCAGGGTGGTGGAGCCTGCCCCGGGTTGGCTGTGCACGGTGCCGGTGAGGGTGATGCCGATGTTCCGCTTCTCGCCGTAGACATCGGAGTAGCTGAAGTTGAGCGACGGACCGAAACCCTCGACCGGCGCCTTCCAGGTGGGCGCGGAGGCCTTGTAGGTCGGACGCGTGATGAAGCCCACCGTGTAGGTGAAGACGCGCGGCACGGCTCGGTCGAAGGCGCTCTTCGTCACAAGGTTCACACTGCCGCCAATCGATGCGCCGTCCATGTCGGGCGTCGGCGCCTTGGTCACCTCGATCGTCTCGATGTTGCCGAGCGATGCCTGGTCGAACTCGAAGGCGCGGCCGCCGTTGGCGGACTGCGCGCTGGCCACCTGCATCCCGTCCATCGTCACCGCGTTGAGGTCTGGACCCACTCCCCGGATGCTCACCTGGCGCACATCGTGGCCGTTGTAGTTGGCGGTTATCCCCGCGATGCGCTGCAGCAGATCGCCGACATTGCCGTCGGCGACGTTACCGAAGGTGTCGGAGGAAACGATGGCCTTCACGTTGGGCGCCTGCCGTTGAAGGGTTTCGGCCAGGGCCGTGCCCTCGCGTTCCCCGGCCACGGTGAACTTGTCGAGGCGGTAGACCTCGGCGGTGAGAGCGAAGTCGCGGGTGACGCGCTGCCCATCGGAGGCGCGCACGGCCACCCGCTGGGGGTCGAGTCCGGTGAAGCCGGCCACGATCGTGACTTCTGTGCCGGCGGGCAAAGCGAGCTCGAACCGCCCCTCGCGGTCCGTCACCGCCGAGCGCGTGGTGCCGGCGACGGACACGGTGGCGCCCTCGAGAAACGCGCGCGTGGCGGCGTTGCTGACCTGGCCCGAGAGCACGGCGTCAGCGGCGTTTGCCCAGGCCGTGACCAGGCAGAGAATAAAAACGAGAGCGGCGGGGCGGGGCAGGGTAGGGTGCTTCATGGGGAAAACAAAACGGGATCTGGTGAGCATGCGCTCGCCCCCTCCGCCGTTTCAAGTCCGGCCCGCCCTGCCGCAAGATAACGACCGCGGGCTCGACCGCCGCCCGCCGGACGAGGCCCGCTCAGCGATTCTTCGCGAGGTGCATTGAGCCGTTGAAAAAGAGCATGCCGACTTTGCTCGCGTCACGCGCATCGGGTGTGGGGAAAGAGACGTGGCGCTCGATCCGTCCGTCCGCGAAGGTGAGGGTCAACTCGTAGCCTTCGCCTTTCCATTTTCCTTCCAAGGGCGCGTCCACGCTGCCGGCGGTCGCGACGGAGGTCGAGTTTTCCGACCGGAAAGATGAGCTGCGGCTCAAGGTGAAGGTGCCGTCCGGCCGCAGGGTTAGGCCGGAAATGGAGGAGCCGCGCCCGGAGGAATGGGAGTAAGACGCCCCGCCTTCGAAGAATCCGGAGACTCTACTCCAATCCGGTTTCGCGACCGCGCTGAAACCGCCCCCGTCCCAGCCGAAACCAGTCCCGGAGGAGTCCACCTCGAAGTTCGACTCGGTCACCTTCCCGTCCGACCACTTCACGGCCATTTTCTTGTTGGCCAGCGACCGGCGGCCGTGGCGGCGCGAGTCGCGTTCGAGTTGCTCGGGTGTGAAGGCGCCGCCGGGCGAGTCGAAGACCCTGCCGTCGGTGGTGAAGTACCACAGGATTTGCTCCAGACTGCCGGTGGCCATCCAGAACCAGGTCATGAAGAAGAGCCCTTCCGGGCCGGCGGGCGTGATCCGGGGAGGTATCGGTGCCACGACGGCCTGAGCGGCGACGGGAGCGGCTGGGCGAGCGGCAGGTCTGGCCGGGGCCTTGGTTGGCGCGGGTGCGGCAGGCGCGGCGGCCGGAGGCGGGGTCGCGGGAACGCGGGCGGCGATGGCTTGGAAGCGGGGTAGCGCGCGCAGCGTGGTCAGGTCTTCATCGGAGAGGAGCAGTTCGCGGTCCTTTAAGCCCAACCGCACCGACGTTTCCAGCGCGTCGAGGGCCAGCTCACGGAAGCCGAGTCGTGCCTCGGCGCAGGCGAGGTTGTAGCGGTGGCGGGGTTCGCGCGGTTCCCGTTCGATGAGCTGGGCTATCAGGATGCGCGCGCGGGTGAAGTCCCCGGCCTGGGCGAGGGCCGCGAGCTGCGATTCATCCTGGCCGCAGAGCGACCGGCTGGAAACGACAAGCAGCAAGGCCGCCAGAAGACCGAGAATCCGGAGTGATGCGTTCATGGAAATTGAGTTGTGACGAATCAAGAACCGCACACCCGGTGGATGCAAGGCACGGGCGAAAACCTCACGACGGAGCGGGTATTTCGGTCGACTTGGAAGCGGCCGACCACCATGGCTTGCGCGTCCCGCCGGCCCGCCTGCCGGGTTGCGCCCTTTCCTCACCATGCACCTGACCCTCCGTCGTTCCGTTCCGCTCCTGCTGCTGCCGTTTGGATGCGCCGTCTCCGCTTTCGCGCAGGCGGTGTCGACCGGCAGCCCCGCGACCCCGGCGAAGCCGGGCGATACCGTGAAACTCGAGGCCTTCACGGTCACCGGCTCCAACTTCAAGCGGCTCGACCAGGAGAACGTGCTTCCGGTCACGGTGGTCAACCTCGAGGCGATGGAGGTGCGCAACGCCCTCACGCCGGTCGAGATGCTCACCGCGCTGCCCCAGATTACCAACGTCCCGCTCAACGAGTCCCAGAACGGCGGCGCCAACTCCCGCGGTGACAACGCCAACGTCAACCTCCGGGGCATCGGCGCCGGCAACACCTTGGTGCTCCTCAACGGCCGCCGCATCGCCCCCCATCCGATCACCTCGAACGACGGCGGCGTGCCCGCGTTCTACGCGAACGTGAACCAGCTCCCCACCCAGGGCCTCGAACGCATCGACGTCCTGCGCGACGGCGCATCCTCGATTTACGGCTCCGACGCCGTCGCGGGCGTGATCAACTACATCACGCGGCGCGATTTCCGCGGCACCGACGTCCGCACCCGCTTCGGCGCGCCCGAGCACGGCGGCGGGGAGAACCTGCAGGTCACGCTCACGCACGGCCGTGACTTCGCGGGCGGGAAGGGTCGCCTGCTGCTCACCCTCGATTACTTCTGGCGCGACGAGATCGCGTACCGCGACCGGGCGTTCACGCGCGACGCCAACCGCACCGCGCGGGCGCCGGCCGGCTTCAACGCCCTCGGCGGATCGTTCGACGGGCGTTCCAGCGTGAGCGTCTACCCGTCCTTCCGCATCGGCTCCTCGACCGCCGCCAACTTCCTGCGGCCGATCAACGGGGTCCTCACGTTCACGACCTCCTCCCCCACCGCGAGCGTGGCCGCCCGCGCGGCGAGCCCGGAGTTCTTCACCAACATCAACCAGTACCAGAACACCGGCCACAACAAGACCGACCGCCACAACTGGTTCGCCGGCCTGGAGTACGATCTGGGCGACCGCGTCACGGCCTTCGCCGACTTCTCCATCTACCACTCGAGCGCGTTCCTGCTCCGCCAGCCGGTGCAGCTCAATGCCCCCGGCTCCGACCAGTTCGCGCCGCTGAACGCGAACAACCCTTTCAACCCCTACGGATCCCGCTTCTACAGCCCCACCGGGGCGCCCAATGCCGACGGCACGCCGCGACTCACCGGCAACCCCCAGGCCGTCACCATGGTTTCCGTTCTCCTGCGTGAGGTCGGGCCGGAGAACATCAATGTGCGTTCCGGAGTCTATCGCGGCGTCGCCGGTCTGCGCGGCAAGCTGCCCGGCGGCTGGTCGTGGGAGAGCGCCGCACTTTACACCCGCGCCTACACGTCCGACGTCTCCAACAACGGCGCCCGCGAGTCCCTCTTCCAGCAGGCGCTCCAGCGCACCGATGCCACCGCGTTCAATCCCTTCGGCGTCACGTTCCGTGTCTCCGGTAACGCCGTTGTGCCGGACCAGCCGTATTCCAACCCGAAGTCGGTGCTCGACTCGTTCGTGCAGGTCTGGCGCCACGACGGCTTCAGCGCGATCGCGAGCCTCGACGCGCGCGCGAGCGGCCCGGTCCTGCGCTACTGGGGCAACACCGCCTCCGCCGCGGTCGGCGCCGAGTACCGGCGCGAGCAGTTCCTAGACACGCGGCCGGCCTATGTCGGCAGCAACCCGCCCGGCGTCGGCCTCAACGTCGACGACAACGACTACCTGGTCGCGTCCTACGCGCCCGACTCCACCGGCAACCGGAAGGTCTCCAGCGCCTACGCCGAGGTGGTGATCCCGCTGGTCGCGCCCACCCATCGCCTGCCGCTCCTGCACTCGTTCGAGCTGACCGGATCCGCCCGGCACGAGCGCTACAGCGACTTCGGCAACACGACGCGGCCGAAGGCCGGGCTGAACTGGAAGCCTTACCGCGGGATGATGGTGCGCGCCTCCTACAACCAGGGGTTCGCGGCGCCTAACCTGCCCACGCTCTACGCCCCGACCCGCTTCATCGTCGACAGCGCGCCGGGCCAGACCGACGTCTACCGCAACCAGACCGTGGGCAACGCGACCTACGTCATGAAACGGTACTCCACCGGCAACCTGGCCCTGCAGCCCGTGACCTCGGTGGGCAAGAGCGCCGGCGTGGTCGTCGAGGTCCCGCTGGTGAAGGGGCTCACGGTCACGGCCGACTACTGGCAGATCGACCAGTCCAACGTGATCGGCAGCTACTCGGACGCGCAGCTTTTCAACAGCGACGCCACCAAGCTCAACGCGTACATCCAGTCGCAGCTGGCCGCCGGCCGCACTATCACCCAGATCGACGTGGGTTCGGGCACGCCGGCCTACAAGGGAGACCCTGCGATCGTGCGCACCGCGCCCACCGCGGCCGACGTCGCGGCTTTCGCGACCTACAACGCCGGCAAGCCGGCGGCGCAGCAGGCCGCCGTGGTCGGCAACATCCTCTCGCGCAGCATCCAGTTCCAGAACCTCGCCAAGGGCTACGCCAGCGGCTTGGATCTCAGCGTTGGATACCAGATTCCCGCGGAACGCTTCGGCCGGTTCTCGTTCAACGCCGACTGGTCCTATCTCATCCGCAACTACCAGTTGCGCGATGTGCCCGGCCGGGCGCCCGATTTCATCGAGCGGCTGAACGTCGAGGGCGCCACGCGCTGGCGCGGCACGACGAGCGTCAATTGGCGCAAGGGCGCGTGGAGCGCCGGACTCAGCGGCTACTACATCGGGCGTTTCGCCGACTCCGCGTCCATCACCGCCGCCTCCTATGAGTCGCTCGGACGTCCGCGCTACGTTTCGCAGCAGTTCGACAGCGGACGCTTCCTGTACCGTTACGTGATCAGCGATGTGCTCACCTACAACGCGTTCCTCGGCCATCGCTTCGGCGCCCAGGCACCCCGCTGGCTCCGCCAGACCGGCGTGCGTTTCGGTGTGACCAACCTGACGGACCGCGAGCCCCCGATGAGCTCGGGCGCCATCGGTTATTCCGCCTCGGTCCACGGCTCGCTCTTTCCGGGCCGGATCTGGACCCTCGAGCTCACGCGTCGTTTCTGATTTCGGTTAACGCGCGACCGTAGAGGGCGATTCCCGCCGGTCGCCGTCCCGGGATAACACTGTTCCGGGGCTGCCGCATTTTCATGCGGGCCCCGGAAGATTCCCGGATCGGGCACCGGGTTTTTGGCTCCGCGGACCGCCGGCTTGCCTTCCGGTTCCGGTCCGTCAGCTACGTCGGCAGCCGCTCGTCACGGGTGGCTGCCTAAGCCCCGAAATCATAACCCCGCCGCCTCCGTCGAGCCTAGCACGGTCCCCCGGTGCGCTCCCGCCGATGACTCCGCTTCGTCTCCCCCTCCTGATCGCCTGGTGCTTCGCCGGCGCCCTGTCATGCCACGCCGTCACCGCTGGCTCCGGAGTGATCTCCGGCAGCGTCAGCAACGCTGCCACGCGCAACCTGCTGCCGGGCGCCCGGGTCGAGATTCCCGCGTTGGCCCTTGCCGCGCTGGCCGACGACACCGGCCGCTACGCGCTGGGCGGCGTGCCCGCCGGGAGCCACGAGATGCTTGTGACCTACATCGGCCTCGACGCCGTGCGCCGGACGGTTGCCCTCGGGGCCGGCGGGCGGTTGAGCCAGGACTTCGAGCTCACCACCGCGATCTACCGGATGGACCAGTTCAAGGTGGTCGGTGAACGCGAGGGCGACGCCGCGGCGATCACCGCGCAGCGCAACGCGGATAACGTGCGCAACGTGGTCGCCGCCGATTCCTTCGGCAACCTGCCCAACCTCAACGCGGCCGAGGTCGCGATCCGTCTTCCGGGCATCGCCGGTAATCCCGACGATGGCGGCACCTACACCGGCTTCACGATCCGCGGCATGGGGCCGGGACTGAATTCCGTCACGCTCGACGGTGGACCTCTGACCGGCCAGGGCGGCATGGCCCGCAACACCATGCTGAACAACTTCAGCGGCACGATGCTGGAGCAGATCGAGCTCATCAAGGGCCACACGCCCGACAAGGGCGCTGATTCCCTCGGCGGCACGCTCAACCTCCGGAGCCGCTCCCCGTTGAGCCTGCGCGAGCCGAGGCGCACGACCTACAGCCTCAACCTGCGCACCGCTCCGTCCTTCACCGAGCAGATCCCGGCCCGCGAGGGGCATCGCGTGCATCCTGTTTTCAACGTCGCCCACCAGCAGGTTTTCGATGTGCCCGGCGGCGAAAGGAACCTCGGTGTGTCGCTCAATCTTTTCTACAGCGAGAACGTCGTCGCGTACTTTTCCACCGTGCGCGATTTCGAGAACACGACGCGCGAGCCCGCGTACCTGTGGGACTACCGCACGACCGATTTCTACGCGAACCGCAAGCAGTGGAGCCTGAACCTCAAGGCCGAGCACCGTCTCTCGGCCGCCACCCGGCTCCGGCTCAACGCGATCTACAACGACACCAACGTCTCCGACCGTCGTACTCACGAGCTCCGCGCCTACACCAGCCAGACTGTCGGCACGACGGGCACCGCCGGTATCCTGCCGGGGTACACGAACCGCATCACGGAGGTCCGTCCGGCCGCCGCCTCGATCGTGGAGATCACCGCCGGCATGGTCACCACTTGGAACCGCCTGCGGCACATCGACGCCGGGGCGGAGCACACCTTCGGGCGCTGGCACCTCGACTGGGGCGCGCGGTACAGCCAGACCCGCATCAACTCCGGCAACGGTGGCGAGGCGGCCACGCTCACCCATCGGCTGGCGGGAGTGGGCTGGATTCTAGACCGCACCGCGTCCGACCTTTACCCGCGGCTGATCCAGACCGCAGGACCGGATTTCACCAACCCTGCCAACTACCGCCCGGCCCCAGCGGGTCTCGTGAATGCGAACACCGGCAACAACATCGGGGTGGGTGAGGCCTTCGGTGACGCCCGCCTCACGCTGCCGACCGCGCAGCCACTTTCACTCAAGGCCGGATTCAAGCTGCGGGAAACGCGCGCGGATGATGAAAGCGCGGCCCGCCGATGGAACTACGTCGGCGCTTCGGGCCTGCCGGCGGATTCATCGATTCGCACGCTGGCCGAGCACAAGGCCGGCCTGCGTCTGCCGCGATGGGAGGCCGCCGCCTTCATCCGGGCCCGCTCCCCGGTCGAGGCCGCCGCGTGGCGTGAGGATCTCTATTACCGCGAGCAGGTGCGTTTCACCGGGACCCGCGGGGCCAACGAGCGCGTTTCCGCCGCTTATGCGATGGCGCAAGGCCGCGCCTTCGGCACCGGTTTCCTCGGTGGCGTGCGGGTCGAGCGCACCGACACCGGGAGCTGGGGCTGGGTCCGCGCGCGCGTCGGTAGCACCGCCGCCCAGCAGGCGGCAGATCCGGTGGGCTCGGCGCAACGCGACTATGCCGGCACCCGGCGTGAATTGGAGGGTGGCTACACCAAGGCCTTCCCGAGCATGCACCTCACCCGCGATCTCACCCCCAATCTCAAGGCGCGTCTCAGCTGGTCCACCAGCTTTGGCCGCCCCGCGATGACCAACTTGCTGCCGAACGAGAGTGTCAACGAGACCAACCAAACCGTCACCACGAACAATCCCAGCCTGCTGCCCCAGACCGCCCGCAACTGGGACGCCTCGCTCGACTACTATTTCGAGCCGGTGGGCAACCTGTCCGTGGGTTGGTTCCGCAAGGAGATCCGCGATTACATCGTATCGGGCATCATCGCGGGCACCATCGGGTCGGGTGCCGACAACGGTTACAATGGCGAGTACTCCGGGTTCACGCGGCTGTCCTCCGCCAACGCGGGTAGCGCCATCGTGCAGGGCTGGGAACTCGGCTACCGGCAGCAGTTGACGTTTTTGCCGGGGATCCTGCGCGGCCTCGCGTTTTCGGGTAATTACACGGTGCTCGACACGCACGGTGACTTTGGCGGCCGCACCCAACTCTCCTCCGGGCAGGTGGCCGGCTTCATCCCCCGCACCGGTAACGTGAGCCTCTCCTGGCGTCATCGCGCCTTCAGCGTGCGCTACCTGCTGAACTACACCGGCGCCCACCTGCAGACTTACTCCCCGGCGAGTCTCGGGCGTAATCTCTACCGCTTCAGTCGCACGATCCAGAACCTCGGCTTTGCCTACCAGCTGCGCCCGGCTCTCAGCCTCACGTGCGACATCGATAACCTCGCCAACGAACCGCAGCGCCGGTACCGCGGTATTCCAGACCAGCTCCAGGCCCACAACCTCACCGGAACAAACGTCACGGTGGGCGTCAGCGGACGCTTCTGAATTTCCTCCCCACCATGCTAAAACTGTCTGTCAACCCCCTGCGCGGCCTCCGGTCGCGCCTCGTCCTCGTGGCCGCCGTGCTCGGGCTGGTGATCTCCGCCGCTTCCGGCGCCGAGCCCGGCGTGATCACCGGCACGATCAGCAACGCCGCCACCCGCAATCTCCTGCCCGGCGCGCGCGTCGAAATCCCCGCGCTCGCGCGGAGCGCGCTCACCGATGACACGGGCCGCTACGTGCTCGGCGGCGTGCCAGCCGGCAACCACGAGGTGCTGGTTTCCTACATCGGCCTCGATCCCGTGCGGCGGCAGGTCTCGGTCGCCGCTGGCCAACGGGTCGCGCAGGACTTCGACCTGACCACCGGCATCTACAAGATGGACCAGTTCAAAGTGGTGGGTGAGCGCGAGGGCGACGCGGCCGCCATCACCGCGTACCGCAATTCCGAGAACCTGAAGAACATCGCCGCCACCGACTCTTTCGGGAACCTGCCGAACCTCAACGCGGGCGAGGTGGCGATCCGCCTGCCCGGGATCTACGGCGAGCTCGACGCCGGTGGCAATCTGGCGGGTTTCACCGTCCGCGGCATGAGCTCGGGATTGAACAGCGTCACCATGGACGGAGGCCTGATGACGGGTCAGGGCGGCATGGGGCGGTCCATCTTCGTCAACAACATCACCGGCGCGATGTTTGAGCAGGTCGAGCTGGTCAAGGGCCACACGCCCGACAAGGGCGCCGATTCCCTGGGCGGCACGATCAACTTCAAGAGCCGTTCGCCGCTCTCGATGCGCGAGAAGCGCCGCATCACCTACACGTTGAGCGGTCGCATCGCGCCTTCGTTCACCCAGCAGATACCGAGCCGCGAGGATCGCCGCCTCCATGGGCTCGCCACGCTGGGCTACCAGGAGGTCTTCGACATGTTCGGCGGCAGCCGGAACCTCGGCGTGTCTCTTACCCTCTTCAACAGCGAGACCGCGATCGGCTCCTTCTTCACGACGCGCGACTTCCAGAACACGGTCACGCAGCCGGCCTTCCTCTGGGACTACCGGTGGGACGATCTCTACAACCATCGCCGGCAAAAGAACGTGACGTTGAAGACGGATTACCGCCTCACGCCCTCGACCAAGGTGTCCTTTCTCACGACCTACATCGACCACTCCGAGGTGTACCGCCGCCAGTACGCCGTCCGTGCCTTCACCAACGGGCAGGCGCAGGACACCGTGCCGAGCGCGACCACCAGCGTGGTCCCGGGCTACACCTCGCGGATCACGACGATCCGCCCGGTGGCGAGCTCGGTCATCGACGTGACGATGACCGGTCCGAACAACTTCTTCAATCGCCTGCGCCGCGTCGACGCCGGTTTCGAGCATGAGAAGGGTCCGCTGCAGGTGGAGGGCAATCTCCGGTACACCCAGACGCACATCAACATCGGCAACGGCGAGGGTGCGGTGCTCACCAACCGCATCAGTGGCACCGGCTGGATCATCGACCGCACGGCTTCCGACCTTTACCCGAAGTTCCTTCCCAACGGGGGCCTCGATTTCACCAACCCGGCCAATTACCGCCCGACGGCCAACGGCCTCTCCAACCAGAACGACCAGCAGATTCACGAGGTCACGGAGGGCCGCCTCGACGCCCGCTATACACTCCCGGTCGCCGCCCCGGTTTTCGCCAAGGCCGGCCTCCATTGGCGCGAGCAGCACGTCGGGGTCCGCAGCGCCTCGCGCCGCTGGAGCTACACGGGCACCGCCGCGCTGCCCCATGACCCGAACCTGCTCACGATGGATCGTCGGATGACAGGCCGCGCCATCCCGCAGTGGGAGGCGTCGTGGTTCATGAAGTCCCGCGAGGTCGCGGACCCGTCGATCTGGCGCGAGGATCTGTATTTCCGCGAGACGACCAAGTACACCGCGTACCGCGATGTGGTGGAGGCGGTCACCGCGCCCTACCTCATGGCGCAGGGTAAGCTAGGCCGCGACGGTTGGGCGGGCCGCACCGGTTTCCTCGGCGGCATCCGCTGGGAGAAGACCGAGAACGAGGCCGAGGGCTGGGTGCGCGCCCGCGTGCTCAGCACCGCCGCTCAGCAGACCGCCGACCCGGCGGGCAGCGCGACGCGGGATTACGCCAACAATCGCCGCGTGATCGACGGCGACTACACCAAGTCCTTCCCGAGTGTGCACGCGTGGCACGACTGGACGGCCAACCTGAAGACGCGCCTCAGCTGGTCGACGAGCTTTGGTCGCCCCTCCTTCGGCAATCTTTCGCCCGCCGAGACCCCCAACGAGACCCAGCGCACGGTCACGGTCAACAACCCCGCGCTGCTGCCGCAAACCGCGAAGAACTGGGATGCGACGCTCGAGTACTATTTCGAGCCGGTGGGTAACCTCACGGTCGGCTGGTTCCACAAGGAGATCCGCGACTACATCGTGAGCGGGATCGATTCGGGGGCGGTGGGAACGGGGGCCGACAACGGCTACAATGGCGAGTACGGCGGTTGGACGATCCTGAGCTCGGCCAACGCGGGCACGGCGGTGGTGCAGGGCTGGGAGTTCAGCTACCAGCAGCAGTTCACGTTCCTGCCCGGCGTGCTCAAAGGCCTGAGCGGCATGATTAATTACACCGTGCTCGACACCCACGGAAACTACGGCGGCACCGCCCGCCGCGGCACCGGCCAGATCGCGGGCTTTGTGCCGCGCACCGCGAACGCCAGCCTCAGCTGGCGCTACCGCGGCTTCAGCACGCGCCTGCTGGTCAATTACGGGGGCGAGTTCCTCACCTCCTACAGCGCCGCCTCCGCCGCCCGGAACCTGTACCGCATGGAGCGCACGCTCATCAATCTGGGCCTCTCCTACCAGCTGCGGCCGTCGCTCAACGTCACCCTCGACGTCGACAATCTCTCCAACGAGCCGCAGCGGCGCTACCGTGGCGTGACGGACAACATGGAGTATTACAACTACCCCGGCACGACGATCACCGTGGGCTTCAACGGCCGGTTCTGATCCTCATCATCCTGGTCGGTACCGGGAGCGGCGGCCGCGTGGCCGCCGCTCCTTCGTTTGGGCGCTAGACAGGCGCCGGGCTTTCCCCAATTTCCAGGAAGCAGTCCCCGACCCCCGCCGCTCCTTCGCGCGGCCCCAACCCTTTTCATGAAGAACCCCGCCCCGCTGCCCGTCCTGCTGTTCGCCCCGCTGCTCGCCGCCGCGCTTACCGCCCAGTCCGTGCCTGCCCCCACCGCCCCCCGGGATCCGGTGGTGGAGCTTTCGGCGTTCGTCATATCCTCCGAGAAGGACCTCGGCTACGCCGCGACGTCCTCGCTTGCCGGCACCCGCATCCGCACCGAGCTCAAGGACCTCGCCAACCCGATCTCGGTCGTGACGCGCGAGTTCATGAGCGACGTGCACGCCACGGATCCGGTCGAGCTGCTCGTGTACACCGCCAACACCGAGGCGGGCGGGGTGGGCGGCAACTACTCCGGCGCCTCGATCGGCAGCCCCGCCATCTACACCGAGGTTACACGCCAGCCGCAGAACAACAACCGCGTCCGCGGGCTCGCCCGGGCCGATCTCACGCGCGACTACTTCCCGACGGTCACGGTCTTCGACAGCTACAACACCGCCCGCGTGGAGATCAACCGCGGTCCGAACGCCACGCTCTTCGGCCTCGGCAGCCCGGGTGGCATCATCAACACACAGCTTATCCAGCCCGAACTGCGTAACTCCGCGCGCGTCGAGACCAACCTCGGCTCCCACGGCACCGCGCGCCACACGCTGGACATCGACCGCGTGCTCATTCCGGGGCGGTTTGGCGTGCGGGTCGCCGGACTCGATGAGCGGGAGCAATTCCAGCAGAAGTTCGCCCATGAGCGGGACCGCCGCGTCTATGCCGCCGTGCGTCTGGCGGTCTTTCCCGGCGGCTCCCTGCGAGCCAGCCTGGAGAAGGGCGCCGTCGACGCGAACCGCCCCCGCAGCGATGCCCCGCGCGACAACCTCACCCGCTGGTGGACGGCGCCGTTCAACAAGGTCACGCACAGCCCCGGCACGGTGGACTTCAACCTGATCGACCGCGACATCCTGCGCGCCCCCGGCGAGTGGTTCGCCCAGCCCGCCGTGGTGTATGAGTCCTCCGCGTCCGCCGTCCCGGCGCGCGTCATGCTCGCGTGGAACACCCTTGTGGGCGTACCGCGCACGCCCGGAGGTAGTCCGGCGCTCGGATTCCAGGCCAACATGGTCTCAATCACCAAGGGCGACCAGTGGTTCCCGAGCGCGACCGCGGCCCGTTACGGCATCCAGCGCGGCTCGTCGTACGCCGACGACGCGATCAATGATTTCTCCGTCTTCGACTGGCGCAACGAGCTGCTCGACGGGCCGAACAAACGGGAATGGGAGCGCTTCCAGGCGGGTAACGTGAGCTACGAGCACACGTGGCGCTACTCCCTGGGCTCGTTCGGCACCGAGGCGGCCTTCAGCCGCGAGGCGATGGCGCGCAGTTTCTTCGACATGTTCCCCGGCGGCCGCGGCTATAACATCAACATCGACGTCAACACGACCCTGCCGTGGGGCGTGCCCAACCCGAACTTCGGCCGGCCGTTCGTCGCCAGCAACAACGCGCGCAGCACGACGTCCTCCGACCGCCGGTCCGTCCGCGCGACCGCGTTCGGCGAGCTCGATTTCGCCCGCGTCTCGCCGCGGGCCGACTGGCTCGGCCGCCATCAGCTGACCGGCTTCGCCAGCGGCTACCAGCTCGACGAGTCGAGCTACTCGTCGGCGAACAGCCTCGACGAGGGCTGGGTCGGCGCGCTGCGCGCCACGGTCAACCCGCCCTCGAGCCGGGACGACATCAACTCCGAGGAGGGCATGGTGCGCACGGTGGTCTATATCGGGCCGAGCCTCGCCCAGCTTTCCAGTCCGCGCGGGATCGCGCTCAAGGGCATCCAGGCCGAGATGCGCGCGCCCTCCGCCACCGGTTGGCACTGGGACTCGTCCGCCCGCCAGTGGCGCACCCGGCCGGTCGCGATCAGCCAGGTGCTCGACGACGAGGTGTTCAGCCGCACGGCCACCGGCGGCTCCATCCGGCGCCAGAAGATCGACTCCCAGGCCTTTGTCTACCAAGGGCGCCTGCTGCGGGGGGAGTGGATCGTGGGCACCATCGGCTGGCGCAAGGACCGCGTGGAGGATTTCCGCAACAATCTCGGCCAGGACGTCCGCGACCGCTTCAATTTCCTCGACTCCTCCAGCCCGGCCTTCCGGCTGCCGGCGCGGCCCGACTCCGTCTTCGAGCAGAGCATCTGGAGCCGCGGGATCGTCGTGCAGCGGCCGCCGTTCCTGCGGTTCGCGCGCTCCGTCGGTTTCTCCCTGCACTTCAGCCGCTCCGAGAATTTCCAGCCCGCCAGTGCCCGCATCGATACCTTCGGCAAGCCCATCATGCCGCCGGGCGGCCTCACGGAGGACCGCGGCTTCAGCCTCTCCCTCCTCGAGGGCCGGCTGCAGGCGAAGTTCAACTGGTACCAGACCGACTCCGTGCGGTCGTCGCTCGGCTACCAGGGCTTCCTAATCGAGACCGACGCCCGCATCATCCGCTACAATACGCCCGCGGCGCTCGCCGCGGCGGGCTACAAGGGGCCGCCCGACTTCCTCAAGCAGCTCGTCAACTGGCAGCAGGTCGCGTCCCCCGCGCAGCTCAGCGGCGTCAACGTCACGTTCGCGCGTCCGGGCAACATGTCCGACACCGAGAGCGCCACTTCCAAGGGCTTCGAGTTCGAGTCGACCTTCAATCCCACCAACCGGCTGCGGCTCGCCTTCAACGCCAGCCAGCAGGAGGCCATGCGGGCCAATATCGCCCCCGCGACCCGCGAGTACCTCAAGCTGCGCATCGGCGAATGGACCACGGGTGCCACCGGCAATCTGCTCGCCGACGAGTCCGGGCAGCCGGTCCGCGTTCGCGTGGTCGAGACCCTGCTGAACGCGGTCAACGCCACCTTGGCGCGCGAGGGGCAGTCCGTTTCCGAGCTGCGCCGCTGGCGCTTCAACGCCATCGGCAATTACACGTTCGCCCGCGGCACCTGGCTCCAGGGCTGGAGTGTGGGCGGCGCCGCGCGGTGGCAGGACAAGGTCGCGGTGGGCTACCCCATCATCGATGTGCGGCAGGACGGCGGCACGATCGCCGTGCCCGACCTCACGCGCCCCTATCTCGGACCGGCCGAGCTGAAGTTTGACGGCTGGGTCGGCTACACGCGTCGGATCTGGCGCGACCGGGTCCGCTGGTCGGTCCAGCTCAACGTGCGGGACCTGCTCAACGATGACGAGCTGGTGCCGGTCATGGCGCAGCCCGACGGCTCCATCGCCTCATGGGTCGCCCCGCAGGGCCGCGTCTTCAACCTGCGCTCGTCGTTCGAGTTCTGAGCGGCGCCGGGCTTCGGCCTGAGAGTGGAAATAGGCCTTCACTCGGATCGCGGCGCGCGCCAACAGTTCGCGGCGGCCGCCGGATCCTCCCGTCAGGTCCGTCCCGCAACCCCTCCCTCCATGCTCCGCCTTCGTGCCGTCTTCTGCCTGCTGACCACCGTCGCGCCCGCGCTTGCGCAGGTGGCGCCCGCCTCCACCAACGCGCCCGCGGCCGATCGCCGCGACGAAACCATCGTGCTCTCGCCGTTCCAGGTCGGCGCTGAGTCCGAGCGCGGCTACCAGTCGACCGCCATCCTCCAGGGTGGTCGCGGCCGCATCGACCTCGCGGACGTCGCCGGCCAGGTGCAGGTGTTCACGCGGGAGTTCCTCGAGGACATCGGCGCGAACACTACCGACGAGGCGTTTCTCTTTTCCGCCACGACCCAGACCTATTTCGACAATGTGAACGGCAGCGGCGACTCGCGCCCGGGCTCGCGCAACATTGCTGATGACTCCGGCAACTCGCGCGGCCTCGGCAATGTCGACCGCACCCGCAACTATTTCCGCACCACGATCGAGAGCGACGCCTACAACACGGAGCGCTTCAGCCTGGTGAGCGGCGCCAACGCCGTGCAGTTCGGCCTCGGCGGGGCCGCCGGCACCGCCGAGAGCGCGACCCTGCGCGCCAACCTCGCGCGCAACCGCCAGCGCGTGCAGCTCCGGACCGACAGCCACGGCTCCGAGCGGGTGGTGCTAGAAGCCAGCCAGGTGCTCGTGCCACGAAAGCTCGCGCTCCGCGTCGCCACCCTGCGGGAGAACCGGGAGTTCTTCATCCAGCCGGGTTACGAGGACAACCGCCGCGCCTTCGTCACTCTCACTTACCAGCCTTTCAGCCGCACAACCGTGCGCGTTGAGGGCGAATACGCCCACCGCCGCGACGCGCGCCCGACCACCACGTTGCCGCGCGACGGCGGTTACCTGCACTGGCTCGCGATGCAACGCGCGGGCACCCCGCAGGTCTACCTGAACCGCGCGTCCTCCGCCGCCGCCGCGGGCCGGCCGCCGGCGCCGACCTACGTGATGTCGGACGGCACCTCGCGCGCGTATTCGTACAACACCAAACCGTTGCTCTACGTGCTGCCGCAGAACTCGGTGCCCTCGTTCACCCAGTTCCAGGACGTGCGTAACAGCGTTTTCTTCAATATCGCCGACGGTGGCGCGACGGCGGGCAACACGCAGACGCTGGTCGATCCGGGACTTCCTCTTTACACCAACACGGCGGGCTGGTCCCGGTACAACTTCCGCCGGAGCCGGAACCTCACCGCCACCATTGAGCAGCGTCTGGCCGAGCGGACCTTCCTGGAGCTGGGCGCCTCCTACGAGTTCTACCGCAACCAGACCGCGCAGTTGTTCGCGAACAACCAGTACGACGTGCTGGTCGACATCAACCAGTTCATGCCCGACGGCGCGACGCCGAACCCGCTCTACGGACGTCCCTACATCGAGGCCAACAACTCGGCGGGACAGGGGAATTGGGCGGATTTCTTCCTCTACCAGTACCGGGCGGTCGCCACGCACGACCAGGACTTCACGCGGAACGCGGGCTGGACGCGCCATCTTGGCCGGCATCGGTTGGCCTTGTTCGCGAGCTATGAGGACTCGGCCACCTACACGCTCGCCCAGTTGCGCAACCTGATCATCGGCCAGCCCAGCTTCCTTTCCGCCGCGTCGCGCGACAACCCGCTCCACGTCGATCGCGTGATGTACCTCCGCCAGTACCTGCCTCCTTTCGGGGCCAGCGGTAATCCCCACGACTACGGCATCTCCGCGTTCAGCTCCTACGGCGACATCATGGAGACGATGTGGTTTACCACCGCTTCCGGCGAACGTTTCGGTGTCACCGCCTTTGAGAATCCGGTCGGCGGCGTCGGCACCGCCCCCTCCGCCAATCGTCTCCAACGCGGCTCCCTCGCGTCCTCCACCTCGAGCACGTTTTTTCGCAACCACCTCGTCGCCAACCTCGGTTTGCGTTACGACCGCGTGCGCAATTCCAACTTCGGCTCCTTCCGGCCCGTGCTCTCCGACGGGCCGCCCACGCCGCAGAATCCCCTCGGCACCGGGTTCCGCGCCTACGCCGATTTCCGCGAGAAGGAGCCGCCTTCCGTCTGGACTCCCTACCGCACCGCCACGCGTTTCAACTATGGCGTCGTGCTGCGTCCGCCGTGGGGCCTCTCCCGCTGGTTGTCGTTCGGCTACGACTACTCCCGCAACGCCTCGCTCAACGAGGTCGCCGTCGTGCGCGACGTCAACGGCACCGTCCTGGAGTCCCCCTACGGCGAGTCCCGCGAGTACAGCGTGCGCCTGCGGCTGCTCGACGACCGCCTCAACCTGAAGGTGAACTTCTTCAATTCCCTCAATCGGAACATCACCCTGGCCGATAGCGGACTCCGCCAGAACCTGATCTTCTTCGAGCAGCAGTTGTACCAGAACGACGCGCGCTACCCGATCAATCCGCTGTTCGCGGAGACTCGCAACCCGGTGGTCGGCGAGTTCCGCCTCCCGGGCGACCGCAACAGCCGCGGCATCGAGGCCGACCTCACGTTCAACCCCACCCGCGACTTCCGGGTCTTCTGGAACCTCGGGCGCACCCAGACGTCGCTGGACGACATCTCGGCGCAGCCCTGGCTCGACTACATCGCCGCCAAGCAGTCGGTGTGGCGCAATATCGGGGGTAGCTGGTCCAACGCCGCCTACGACCCCACGCGTTCGGTCGAGTCGGCCTTCACGCAGCTGATCCAGGGGCCGCTCGACGACATCGCGGCGAGCCTCGGTGAGCAGGGCGGCAACGCCCAGACGTGGCGCTCCAGTCTCGTCGCCACGCGCACCTTCTCGGAGGGCCGGCTCAAGGGCGCCTCGGTCAGTGCGAACTTCCGCTACCGCGGTCCCTCCATCATTGGTTTTCCCACCAAGGTGGACTCCAAGGGCCGGGTACGTACCGACCGCGACCGGCCGTACCAATCCGATGCTTACGTCATCACCGGCCTGATGACCAACTACCGGTTCCGGGGAACCTACGGCACCTTCTGCCGCCTGCAGCTCAACGTGAACAATGTGTTCAACACCGAGCGCTTGTTCGTGACACGGGTGTTCACCGACGGGCGCCCCCGCAACTACGGCCGCCAGGCCGGCCGCGAGTTCATCCTCTCACTCGACGTGGAGCGGTAGGCGGATCTCCCCGGTGACGCGGCTTGCTTCAAGCCACCGGAACAGGTTATGTAGAATCATCATGAATGTTACAGAGAGAACCCTGACGGTGTCGCGGGCGCAGGCCGGGTTGCCGAAGCTCTGTAATTCGGGTCAGAGCTATCTCATCACGAATCGAGACCAGCCCACCGCGGTGTTGCTTCCAATCGCCGACTACGAGGCGTTGATCGAGACCCTCGACCTCCTCGCTAATCCCAAGGCTATGCGGGCCATTCAGGCCGCTCGGTCCGGGCGTTTGCCGTACAAGGACCTGGATCTCGCGGATGAGAATTTCGGCCTCTGAGCAGGTGCAGCTTTGGCTCCGAGGGCTTCCTCCGGAGGCGAAGCGGCGGGCGCGGCGTCAGCTCAAGGCGCTGGCGGACGGGAGAAGTCGCGGTCTGGACGTCAAACCCCTGCGTCGGGAGTTGGAGGGGTTTTATCGCCTAAGGGTGGGGGACTTCCGGATCGTTTACCACCTCGAGGCGGGGGATTGCCTTCGTTTGGATTACGCCGACATCCGCGAGGTGGTCTATGACGTCTTTCGCACCCTTAGGGCCCTGCGCGAAATCCGCTGACGGTGCGGGCCCGCGGAGCAAATGGACGGAACGGCGGGTGCGCCGGTCGGGTCGCCAAGTATAGCTTCCGGCGCGAGGATTGAGTAGAGGCTGATAGTCGCGCTGAAAGCCTCCCATGTGGCCGGTGCCATCCCGAAGATCCGTCGCCTCCGAAACACGCCAGAGCACAGTTTCTCCGCCGACAATTCGCCTCGGAGGTGACGAAACTCCGTGACCGAGGGAAAACGCGGCTCGAGGGAATTTCGTGATTCGGAAAGCTCTTTGGAGCTTGTGCGGCATTGCCAGCGGCGCACCAGGGCTCTCACGCTGCTGTTCCCCGCATGAAGACCCCGCTCCGACTTCTGACCCTCCTGGCCGCTCTGCCGGCCGCTGTGTTCGCCGCCGCTGCTTCGGCTCCCGCCGCGCGGCCGAACATCGTGTTCATCTTCTCCGATGACCACGCGCAGCACGCGATCAGCGCCTACGGCTCGAAGGTCAACCGCACGCCGCACCTTGACCGGCTCGCCGCCGCCGGGGCGCGCTTCAACCACGCGTTTGTCACCAACTCCATCTGCACGCCGAGCCGCGCGGTGCTGCTCACGGGCAAGTACTCCCACGCCAACGGCACGCCGGTCTTCAACGTGTTCGACGGCGGCCAGCCCACCGTCGCCAAGATGCTCCAGGCCGGCGGCTACCACACCGGCATGATCGGCAAGTGGCACCTGGGCAGCATGCCCACGGGCTTTGACCGCTGGATCATCCTGCCGGGGCAGGGGATCTACTTCAACCCCGACTTCCTCACGCCGCAGGGTCGCGTCACGATCACCGGCCACACCACTGAGATCACGACGCGGCTGGGTATCGAGTTCCTCGAGACGCGCCCGAAGGACAAGCCGTTCTTCCTGATGCTCCACCACAAGGCCCCGCACCGTGGTTGGGAGCCGGATCCGCGCAACAAGGCCCTGTTCAAGGACCGCGTCATCCCCGAGCCGGCGACGCTGTGGGACGATTACGCGACGCGCCCCGCCGCGCTCCCTGAAAATCAGCAGACCGTCGCCAAGGATCTCACGCGCCGCGACCTCAAGCTCGAGCCGCCCGCCGACCTCGCCCCCGGACCCGCCCGCCAGCAATGGCTCAACACGAAGCCCACCGAGGTCGAGATCACCCGGCCCGACGGCTCCAAGCACACGTTGCGCGGCCGCGAACTCGTGCAATGGAAGTACCAGCGCTACATGCAGGACTACCTCGCGTGCGTGCAGGGCGTCGACGACAGCGTCGGCGAGGTCCTCGACTACCTCGACCGCACCGGTCTCGGCAAGAACACCGTGGTGATCTACAGCACCGACAACGGATGGTACCTCGGCGACCTCGGCATGTACGACAAGCGCTTCATGTACGAGCCGGGGCTCCACATTCCGCTGCTCGCGCGCGGTCCGGGCATCAAGTCCGGGCTCGTCACCGATCTCTTCGCGGTCAATGCGGATTTCGCGCCCACGTTCCTCGAGATGGCCGGCCTGTCCGTGCCGCCCGACATGCACGGCCGCTCGCTGGTGCCCGTTCTGCGCGGGGAGAAGCCCGCCAACTGGCGCACGTCTGCCTATTACCGCTACTACCACGATCCGGGGCACCACAACACGCGCGCGCACTACGGCGTGCGCACCGCCACCCACAAGCTGATCCACTACTGGAAGAAGGACGCGTGGGAGATGTTCGACCTCGTCGCCGATCCCACCGAGCAGCGCAACCTCGCCGGGGACCCGCGGCACGCCGCCACGCTGGCGTCGCTCAAGACCGAGCTGAAGCGCCTGCAGCAGGAACTGGGTGACACCGGTCAGTTTGCGGACGCGATCCCGCGCGACGGCGTCGACGCGCCGGTCAACGTCCCGGTGCTGGGTAACAAGACCGTCGCCGAAGCCATCGCCGCCACACGGCGGTGAGGCGGGCGGGTCTAGTAGGGCAAGATCACTCTTCGATCCTCGAGAGACCTCTTGCCTCCCGATGGGTATAACATTGTATTACACCAATGATCAAAAGCATCACGAAAATCGGTAACTCGCAGGGCCTGATCCTTGATGCCGCCTTGCTGGAGATGGCCCACCTCAAGACCGGCGATGAGCTGAACATTAAGGTGCATGAGGGCGGGACGATCACGCTTACACCGATCCGTCCGCGCCATGCTCCGGAGAAGGTTTCGGCCGAGATTGTCTCCGTGATGAAGGACTACGCGCGGACCATGCGGCGTCTGGCGTGAGACCGACCGCGGAAAATTGCTTCCATCTCCCGGTGGAGGTCGTGCTGGAGATTCACTCCGCCGCTATCCTTCAGTTCGGGGGATCACCAGGGGTCCGTGACCGGGCTTTGCTGGAGTCCGCGGTGGCGGCACCGCAGGCGAGCTGGGGTGGAAGGTCCGCCTACTCTGACGTGGAGGAGATCGCGGCCGCCTACCTGTTTTTCCTCTGTCGAAATCATCCTTTTGTGGACGGAAACAAACGAGCCGCTCTCGGCGCCTGTCTGGTTTTTCTCCGGCTCAACGGTCGGACGCCGCAACGCGATGGCCCGGAGTGGGAGGAACTGGTGCTGGCGGTCGCTGCGGGAGAGTTTGACCGAGAGCAGACTGCACGCGGGCTAAGGAAACTTGTCCGGGAGCCGAAGTGATCTTGGCGGGCCGGCTTTCGCGGCCGCGGGGTGCACGCCTTCGCGCCGAAGTCATCCTCCCAGAGTCCTAAGGGCGGTGTGGTACCGGCGATTGAGTGAAGCAAAAGTCGCCATCGATCGGACGAGCTCCCGGTTCGCCAGGTTCAGTCCTACGCCATCCGGGGCCACGGTGAGGGTGAGCGTGTCGCCTTGCACCGATCCCAAGCGGGCCAACGCTGCCTTGGGAATCACGATGCCGAGAGAGCGGCCGACCCGGCGGAGCTTCACGTGGTGGATCATGGCTTCAGCCTTGGCACGCGCCTCTTCAAGGCGAGGCTCGTGTCGGTTCCTTTGGTTTCTCTGCGCGCCCGGCCCACGCCGCTGCCGGCCGCCCGTCAGTCGCCCTTGCGCGCCCAGGATAGGGCCCATTGGCCCATCACCGCTGCGACCACGAAGTCGGCCCACGTGGTGTAAAGCAGCCACACGTCCTTGCTGAAGCCCAGCGCCACGAGCAGGTTGACGCCGGCCATCACCGTCCCCGTGAGTGCGAGGCCCAGCCCGAGCCGGCGCAGGTGCAGATCGCGGTAGGGCAGGTATGTCGCGAGCCGACGGGCGAGGAATTTTCCGCCGCAGAGGGCGTCGAGGGTAAACGCCGCGGCGCTCACCCCTCCCAGCGCCGTGGCTTTCAATTGCACGGCGAATTCCGAATCGAGATACCAGGAGAACCCCGCGGACAGGAGCAGCATCACGACGCCGAACAGCGCCAGCCCTCCGAGGAGATCGACCGGCCGGCGCAGGATCCGGCGGAGCAACCATTGGACGGGCAGCAGCGCGAGCCCGGCGCCAGCGGCGACGAGCGCAGCCGTGCGCAGGTCGGTGAGCTTGCCGGTGATGAAAAATAGCAGCCCCAGGGCGACGTCGGCGGCGATCGCGGGGGCGTTACGCCGGAACACGCTGGTGTCGATGGCGGGCCGGTCGCCTTTCTGAGTCACCAGCATCTCGCGCATCCGGCCGAGGTAAGCGTGGGGCTCACGGTGGGATTCCCACAAAACGACGCCGTTCCGGCTCACCCGCAGGCCGAACGTCCACGCGTTCCGCGGTCCCACCTCGAACACCACGGTTCCCTCCTCGCGCGGTAGCTCCACGCGGTGCAGCCGGTAGGACTCCCGCTGGTACTCTTGTCGGTCCTCGCGTGGGCCATCCGGGGCCTCGACGACCAGGCGCGACCACGTGAACCCGGTTTCCAGCGCGACGGGGATCACCGCGCCGTCGACGACGGGACGGAACCGGTAAGTCCAGAGCTTCATGCGCGGCGCTCCCGGGGATTCAGCGGGCAGGGGCCTCCTCGTCGGCGAGCAGCCGCTGCGCGAGGAAACCGGCGGGTGCGATGAGCAGCGTGAGGAACAGGACGAGGATGAAGTTATCCAGCACGTTCACGGAAACGACGGCGCGCAGCCCGCCCACGGCTCGGGCCAACCAGGCGAGGGCCAGGGCGCCACATCCGTAGCGGAGGGTCGCGAGGTAGGCGCGGTTGCGCTGCTTCAGCTGGTACTCGTCAATGTCCTGCTCGGGCGCGTGGGCGATGAAGCTGAGGTCGGAGAGGAAAACGAGGATCGCCGCGACCACGCCCGTGAGCAGGCAGAGGGCGGACGCCACGAGCGCGGCCGGCTTTCCCTCGGTGAGGAAGAACTTGAGCGCGAACCAGCTCCACAGGCCGGTGAGCGCGAGCTGGAACAGCCGCTGCACGGCGCGCGGCGACAGGTTCAGGTAAGCGGCGGAACGTTTAGGCTTCATTGTAGGGTATCAGGCGCGGTCCGCTCGGCCGAGGCCGTAGCCGAGGAGGCCGGCGGCGAGCGCGAGGTGCAGGATCAGCCAGACCCGCTGCCAGCGCGGCCGCTGGCTCCAGGGCTGGTCGGGATTGAACGGGTCGAAGATCAGCCCGATGCCGGCG
>CAIUOU010000078.1 GCA_903900845.1 uncultured Opitutia bacterium | reverse complement strand
CCCATCGAAGCATCCCCTTACCCCGTGACTTCCGCCGTCCGCCTCCTTCTGCCCGTCCGCATCCTGGCGACCTTCGTGCTCGCCTCCCTCACCGCCGCCGATGGCTTCGCGCAGGCCGCGACCGGCACGGTGCAGGGACGCGTCTTCAACCCCGCCTCGCGCGAGTACGTCGGCAACGCCGAAGTGCGGCTCAACGGCTCGGATCGGGTCATCTTCACGGAAAGCGACGGCGCCTTCACGTTCCCCGGCGTGGTACCCGGACCCGCCTCGATAACCGTCAACTTTTCCGGCTACACGCCGGCCACGGAGTCTTTCGCCGTCGTCGCGGGACAGACCGCCGTGCGCGAGATCAACCTCACCAGCGCCGCCGCGACGCCGACCGCGGTGAAGGACGGCAAGGTCCAACTGCAGGCCTTCACCGTCTCCTCGGAGCGCGAGGGTAACGCCAAGGCCGTGCAGGCCCAGCGGCGCAACATGGACATCACGACCTCCGTCTCCTCGGACGTGTTCGGCGACATCACCGACGGCAACATGGGGGAGTTCCTGAAGTACCTGCCCGGGGTCGACATCGATTACGTGGAGTCCGAGGCCCGCGGTCCGCGGCTGGGCGGCATGGACGGACAGTACGTGGGCGTGACGGTTGACGGCATGCGTTCCGCCAGCGCCGACTCCAACCGCGGCGGCGGCGACGCCTCGCGCGCGACCAGTTTCGAGAGCATCCTCATCACCGGTATCGAATCGATCGAGATCAGCCGCACCACCAGCGCCGAGTCGGACGCCGACTCGCCGTCCGGCACCATCAACATGAAGACGCGGCGCGCCTTCGACCGCCGCGGGCGCGTTCTCGGCTACAACTTCAGCCTGAACTTCAACGCCGAGGAATTCACGCTCCGCAAGACGCCCGGCCCCGCGGAACGCGAGCGCTACAAATGGCGCCCCAACGCCCAGCTGGAGTACTCCGAAACCTTCCTCGACCGTCGCCTCGGCGTGATCCTCACCACGAGCCGCGCCAACTCCTACACGGAGCAATACTCGTTCTCCCAGGACTACAACCGCACACCGATGGCCGCCGACCCGCGGCCGCTCGTGATCCGCCAGCTCGATTTCAAGGACGGCCCGAAGATGATCTGGAAGGACGCCTTCTCGATCGCGTCGGATTTCAAGGCCACGCCTCGCCTCGTGCTCTCGCTCAGCGCGATCTACACCTACGTCGAGGGCGAGTTCTGGAACCGCAACTTCACCTTCGTCGCCGCCAACTCCAACACGAACGTCAACAACGGCCGCGGCACCGTCGGCGGCGACGGCGTGCTCTCACTCTCCACGCGCCGCACCACGGCCAACACCATCCCCGCGATCAACAACGGCGGCGGCACCGCCGCGGCTGAAAACTACACCCGAACCGTCTCGCCCAAGTTCGAGTACAAGCTCGACGCCCTGACGGTCGACGGCGGGTTCAATTACTCGCGGGCCGTCAACAGCTACGTCTCGCTCGAGCGCGGCATCTCGCAGGCGGAGACACTCTCCATCCCGGTCGACTGG
>CAIUOU010000077.1 GCA_903900845.1 uncultured Opitutia bacterium | reverse complement strand
TCATCGAGCGGCTCTGGCGCACCGTGAAGTACGAGGAGGTCTACGTGAAGAGCTACTGCTCCCAAATCGAGGCCCACACCCAGCTGGACGCGTTCTTCCGGTTCTACAATGAGCGGCGCCCGCACAGCGCCTTCGGCAACGAGCATCCCCGCACGCCCCTCGAGGTCTATCGCGAGCCCATCCGGCTTGCCATCAACCAATGACGCCCCAAACCATCCGTCCGACCCTGGGCCGACTCCTGCGGCAAGCTCTTCGGCTCCTGTCCTCGGAGTCGGCCAAGGCATCGAAAGCGCCTTTGTCTCTCTTAACTTAATTTACCCGATCCGCTGTCCAACCGACGGGGACCACTTTACTGGACGTCTGCGCGGTCCTGACAAGCGAGAATCTCGAGCGCCTGCGCCAAGCGCTGGCGGAGTGGGACCCGCGCCATCGGCTGACGCCGGGGCGACTCTCTTTCCTGAGTTTGCCGCCGCCGGGGGAACCGGTGAACACTCTCTATCTGGAGACCAACGTTGGCGTACTGGACATCCTTTCCTCGGTCCTGGGGGTCGGTGACTTCGAGCGCCTTAAACGCAACGCGGAAAGGTTGGAGGTCGATGGGCGGACCTGCTGGGTAATGTCGCTGCCAGACCTGATTCTGGCCAAGGAGGCGATGGGCAGGGGTAAGGACCAGCTGACCGCAGCGGAGCTCCGGGTCATCGCCGCCCAACGGAAGGCCTAAACAGGCGGCTCGACGCTTTCTTCGCCGAGCACGCCGATCCTCAAGGCGACATCTGGAAAGAGGGCCGATCCAACGCGAAGCGGCTCACCGAGTGACGGCGACGCGCGGCCGCCTTGTTCACCAAATCCTCGCGCGGTCGGCCGGCGCCTTCCAGAGCTTGTCGCCTTCCTTGATCCCAAAGGCCTCGTAGAAGGGCTGGAAGTTCACGAGCGGCCCGATGGCGCGGAAGTTGCCGGGGGCGTGGGGTCCGCGCGCGACCTGTAGCCGCATCGCGTCCTCGCGGTAGGCCGTGCGCCACTGCTGCGCCCACGAGATGAAGAACCGCTGCTCCGCGGAGAAGCCGTCGATCTTCGCCGGTGCCGGCTTGCCCTTCAGCGAGCGCTGGAGCGCCTCGAAAGCGATCGAGACTCCCCCGAGGTCGGCGATGTTCTCGCCGAGTGCCAGCTGACCGTTGATCGCCAGCCCGGGCAGCGCCTGATAGCCGTTGAACTGCTCCACCACGCGCTGGGCGCGCTCGCGGAACTTCGCGGCATCCTCGGGCGTCCACCAATCCACCAGATTGCCGTCGGCGTCGGAACGCCGGCCCTGGTCGTCGTAACCGTGCGTGATCTCGTGTCCGATCACGCAGCCGATCGCTCCGTAGTTCACGGCGTCATCCATCGCCGCTTCGAAGAAGGGCGGCTGCAGGATGCCCGCGGGGAACACGATCTGGTTGGTCACGGGCGAGAAGTAGGCGTTCACCGTCGAGGGCGTCATGCCCCACTCGCGCTTGTCGACCTTGCCCCCGGTGCGGTCGATCCGGCGGCGCGACTCCGCCCGCGCGGCACGGATCACGTTGCCGAAATGATCGTCCCGGCGGATCTCCACCGCCGAGTAGTCGCGCCACTTGTCCGTGTAGCCGATCATCGCTTCAAAGCGGTCGAACTTCGCCACCGCCTTCCGGCGCGTCTCCTCCGACATCCACTCGAGGGTCGTCAGGCGGTCGCGCATCACCGCCTTGATGTTGCCTATCATCTCCAGCATCCGGGCCTTGGCCTCCGGCG
>CAIUOU010000076.1 GCA_903900845.1 uncultured Opitutia bacterium | reverse complement strand
CGCCTGACGGATTTCTACGCGTCGCCGCAATGCACGCCAACCCGCGCCGCGCTCATCAGCGGCCGCTATCCGCAGCGGGTTCGCCTGGAGCGCGCGCTAGGCAGCACCGGCGCCTCGCTCGGCATGGGCCTCCCGGCCACCGGCCGATCCCTGCCCCGCTTGCTCAAAGAACACGGATACGCGACCGGACTTATCGGCAAGTGGCACCTCGGCTACCAGCCGCGGTTCAGCGCGAACACCCACGGTTTCGACTATTTCTGGGGCCATCTCAGCGGCTACATCGATTTCTATCACCACAATCGCGCCGACGGCACCCCCGATCTTTTTGAAAACGGCCGGCCCACCACCGCCGACGGCTACATGACCGACCTGATCACGGAACGCGCGACGCGCTTCATTGCGAAGCATGCCGCCGCGCCGTTCTACCTCCAGGTCACCTATAACGCCCCGCACTGGCCATTCCAACCACCTGGCCGTCCCTCGAAGGCGGAACGCAACGGGGCGTATCAGTCTCCCTCCGACACTCCTCCGGCCACCCGCGAGGACTATGCCGCCATGCTGGAATGCGCGGATGCCGGGGTCGGCCGGATTCTTTCCACCCTCGCCGATCTGGGCCTCACGGAAAACACCCTGGTGATTTTCACCAATGACAACGGCGGCGAGTGGCTTTCCCACAACACGCCATTCTTTCATCGGAAAGGCACGCTATGGGAGGGAGGCGTGCGCGTACCCGCGATCTTCCGCTGGCCCGCGCGGCTGCCGGCCGGGGTCGTAAGTTCGCAGCCCGGCATCACCATGGATCTGACCGCAACCATTCTCACCGCAACCGCCACCCCGATCCCCGCCGAAGCCCGTCTGGATGGAATCGATCTTCTACCCATCCTTGCGGGTCGGTCGCCGGCGGTGGAACGCACGCTTTTCTGGCGCTTTGGCGGCCCCCTTAACCGCCAGCAACGCTCCGTCCGTCAGGGCGACTGGAAGCTGCTGAACGACGGAGGCCAGGTCCTGCTGTTCAATCTCCGCGACGACCCCGGCGAGCGTGATGATCTCGCAGCCCGCCGCCCCGAGGTCGCCGCCCGGTTGCACCCGCTCATCACCGCGTGGGAGAAGGAAGTGGATGGTGAGGCCGATGCTCTGCTCGGTCCGATCCCGGGGTCACCGCCAGCTCGGTGAAGAGCCGCCACCAAGGCCGACGGCACGCCACCGACCAGCCGTTGTTCTCCGCGTGGCCCATCCTCTCCCGCAGTAGAACTTCCTGCGCAGGTGGTTTCCTTTCGGTCATTGGAAACCTGCCTCGACAAATCCCCGGCGACTCGAAACCCAAGTGCCGATCGGCGCCCATGGCTTCATCGCCGTTGTGCGCGACCTCGAGGGTAACCGCACCGGGGTGCACTCGAACCAGTAGGCCCGCGGGAAGCGCCTTCGCCTGCGATTGTGATTGTACCCGTCCGCTCCGGCGAACGGCATGGGCACATGGGCGCCAAGTACATTCCGAGCATCAAGGACCTGAAGGCCAACGCACGCTTCCAGCAGAAGCAAAATCCCCAACGCAAATTCAAGAAGGCCCCGCCCAAGAAGTCCAAGGGTCGCTAGACCCGCCCGTCCGTCCGCCCGCTCCCTGCAGTTGAAAGCGGGAGGCATGTCCGCCAGGTCGAGCCTTCCCAAGCGGGTCGCCGTCAGCGCCCGTGCACCTGCCTTGCGGCCCCTGAATTAACCGATCCGCCGTCCGACGGTTGCGGAATTCGTCGATTCCTCGGGAATCCATGAGGCTCGGTCCGGCACGTGACCGGCCTTATGTAGCGGCCGGCGCCCGCTGCCCCGCCAGACACCGCTGCGCTGTAATTTGCCGGCGGACCTATCGCCGGCTACACGACCTGCGCATCCTCGGTTGGCATGATTCGCATGAACACGCCACCCGGGACTTCAGTTTTCTCAGGAGTGCGCCGTTTGTGCCGTTCCCTTGGCACGTCTCTCTGAAAAGCGCAGGGTTACTTGACCCATTCCGGCACCGTTCCCTCGCCCGTGCGTTCTCCCTGCAGGATCCAAGAAAGATTGAGCCGCACGAAGTGCATCGCGGTGTACTTTCCGTCCGGTCCACCCTCGAACAGCAGGTACACGGAGCCTTCCCCGGGCGTGCCGGGTCGGCCGGTCGCCAGCGACGAGTACGCGCTGTGCCCAGGGTTGACGAGGCGCTTCACGGGCCAGGACCGGCCGCCGTCGAAGCTCGCCCAGAGCGTAAGCTTTTCGCGGGGTCCGCCAGCGGTGTCGGTATTGCTGAAGATCAGGATGTCGCGCCCCGCGACGGGAAGTCGGGTGAGGCCAGCCTTAAGCCCGTAACCGCGGTCGTAGCCCCCTCCGTCCGCCAGCACCGGATTCACCCGCAAACCCTCCCACGTTTCGCCACCGTCCCGGCTCCACGCCTCGCGCCGGCGGCTTTCGTCGGGACCCAGCGGACGGGCGAGCGCCTTGTTGTAAAACCCGTCGCAGCAGCGCGAGTTGAAGTACAAGGTGCCGTCACTCAACTCGACGAGGGCGGCCTCCTCGGTGGCGGATTCGGGGAAGAGCCCACTGACCCGCCAGGTGGCGCCCCGGTCGTCACTGTAGACCGCGCAACTGTAGATGCCGTCCGCGGGCTTGCGGTCGGAAGGGTGCTCTTTGGCCAGCGGGCGGAAGGTACCGGTCACGATCAAGCGGCCGCGCCGGGGCCCGTGGCGGAGGGTGATACCGGGCTCGCTGGCGTTGTTGTGAAGGATGAAGACTCCGGGCGCATCCTTATCGGCCCAGACTCCGCGCCGCTTCAGGCCGGTCCGCTCCATCCATTTCATCACCTCGTTGGGCATGAGGGCGATCGCCTGCTCGCTCCACGTGCGGCCCTGGTTCTGGCTCCGCCAGAGACGGTCGCGGCCGTCCCAAAGGCGGAGGCTGAGCAGATCGCCGGTCACCTCATCGACGATGAAATTGCTGTCGAGAAAGGCTACCGGGATCGGCGACGGCTCGCTCCAAGTGCGGCCCCCGTCCTCGCTACGCCGCGCCAAGGAGTCATAATTGCGCAGCACAACGATCGTGCCGTCGAGTGCGACCGCAAGGTAGGGCTCGCGGATGCGGTCCTTGCCGGAAAAGACCATCTGGCGATCGATGACGGGCGCGCCAAGGAACGGGGCGAGCGCTCCCTCGGCGGCAGCACCGCGCGTGGCGGCGGGGCCGGGAGCGGGGCAAAGGAGGGCAAGGGCGGCGGCGGCGAAGACGGAGCGGGCGGGATGGTGCATGCGAGAGGATGAAGCCGATCCCAGGGCCCAGACGGTGTGTGGGCGAACCCAAATGGAGTGCGCGCGAACCGGGCGGATGCCGTGGACAGCCCTGTCTCACCGCCAGGTCTGTGAGCAGTCAGGGCCTTTGGTCCGGAGTCGCGAGCCATTCGCGCACCTCCCGGAGCACATCGGCACGACCTGCCCAGGGCTTGTACACCACGCGCATGGCGAGCCGCAGCCCCTGCCGCGCCTCGGCCTCGGGGGCGACCAACTGGAAGTCCCAGGCGGGATTGGTGTCGTCCCCCGCCGGCGTACGCGACCCGCCCGACGGTGAATGGGCGAAACGGAGGTGGGGCGTAGGACGAAAAATATAGATCAGCACCATGTCGCGGATACGGCCGTAAAAGAACGGTTCGGCGTAGCGCAGGGGCGAGAGACTGCGGAACAGGGAGCGGGCTTCCTCGCCCGGCGGGAACACGTACCGGTCGCCCACTCCGCGCACCGTGCTGTCGCGGCCATGCACCGGCGTGCAGAACTGGACCCACTGGGGCGAAGCGAGCGTGGATCCCTCCTGCAGAAAATACATGCTCTTGTCCTCGGGGGCGTTGAGGTACGAGGCCCAGAAGACGCCGAGGAACCCGCCGGCGTAGCCGGTGTTGAGCGGCCGGGCCGTGTAAGTGACATCGATGTAGTACGGTTCACGGAGCTCGAACCGCGTGCGGCTCTCCACCCTGAACACCGGCGTGGCCGCCTGATGAAGCTCCGCTGTCGTCGGTCCGAGGCGCCGGAACTCCATCGGCGCGTGGCGCGGCTCAAAGAAGGCGACCCGCTCCCCGCGCAGGTCGCGCGCATCGAAGTAGTGCTCCAGGTTCAGCCCGGCATAAGCGGGATGGAAGGCCGACTCCTCGCGGTCCGGGGTCGCCAGCCGGAAGAGGCCGTTGTACCCGGCGCGGTGCGCCCCGCTCTCCGCGTTGTTGCCGATCACGCAGACCAGCCGCGACACGCGAAACGTGCCCTGCTGCTCCGCCGCTGCGGCCGCGGCGAGGCCCGCCGCGAGCATCACGGCGAGCAGGCGGTCCAAGCCGGGCGGCCGGGAAACCCGGCGCGGGCACGAGGTCATCATCCGGGGGTAGCTAGGGCAGAACCCGGGCGGAAGTCTATTCCGCCCGGGTTGCCTCCTCGTCGGGCCGCGTCCCTGCGAAAAGACCTTATGGATCCCAATCAGATCCCTCCGGTGGCTTGGTTAAGCTCGGCGACCGGTACCGTGCAGGCCGACCTGACCTCGCGGGTCACCCGTACGGCCGTATCGCACAACCCAGGCTGGAGCGGTAATTCGCCCTCTCGCGGCACGAGCAACGCGAGGCCCCGCCCCAATCGTCATTATCCGCCGGGCCCTTCGCCCCCGAGTTCCAGGAGTTTAGATTTTCCCGTATACACCCGCGCACGATGGCCCAAGGCTCCGGACCTTTAACCTAGCCTGAAACGTCCCATGAAACTCCGCCTCCTGTTGTGCGCCTTTGCGCTTTCGCTTTCGCCGTTTCCGGTCGGCGCCGCCGCACTCGCCGCCGCCAAGCCCAACATCATCTTCATCCTCGCGGATGACTACGGCATCGGCGAGGTCGGTTGCTACGGGTCCGACAACTACAAGACGCCCCATATCGACGCGCTTGCGCGCAGCGGCACGCGTTACACGCACGCGTACACGATCTCGCTCTGCGGGCCATCGCGCGCCCAGATCCTCACCGGCCGTTACGGTTTCCGCACCGGTGGCAGCAACCAGGATGCGGTCCGCGAAATCTCGCCGCGGAAGGAAAAACTCATCCCGACGGTGCTCAAGCCGGCCGGCTACGTCTCCACGATGATCGGCAAGTGGAGCCAGTTCTCACTGCAGCCATCCGATTTTGGATTCGACGATTACCTGCGCTACGCGGGCAGCGGCGCCTACTGGAACACACAGGAAAAACTGAAGACCTACGTCGTGAACGGCGAGACGCGCCCCTTGCGCGACAAGGAATACATGCCGGATTTGATGCACCGGCACCTCGTGGAGTTCATGACGCAGCACCGCGAGCGCCCATTCTACGCCCACTACTCGCTGTCGCACGTCCACTCCGACATCCTGCCCACGCCCGATAGCGCGCCCGACAGCCAAGACCACTACGGCGACAACGTCCGCTACATGGACAAGCTCGTCGGCAAGCTGATCGCCGACCTCGACCGGCTGAAGCTGCGGGAGAAGACCATCGTGATCTTCTTCGGTGACAACGGCACGAGCAACGGCCGTACCGCGCAGGCCACCATCGGCGGCCGCCCGCTGGCCGGAGCAAAGGGCTCGATGCTCGACGGTGGCGGCCGCGTACCGATGATCGTCAGTTGGCCGGGTGCGGCTCCCGCCGGCCGCGTCTCGGCGGACCTCGTGGATTCGAGCGACTTCCTGCCGACGTTTGCCGAACTCGCCGGGGTCAAGCCGCCGGCGGACACGATCATCGACGGCCGCAGCCTTGCCGCCCAGATCCGCGGCGAGAGAAGTGGATCGCGCTCGTGGGTATTCCACCAACTGGCGCGCAATTGGTATGTGCGCGAAGCCAACTGGAAACTGAATCAAGCCGGCGAGCTCTTCGACATGAGCGATGCCCCGTTCGTCGAAAAGCCCGTGGCCCCCGGCTCCGAGACCCCCGCCGCGAATGCCGCGCGCCAGCGCCTCGCCGCCGCCCTCGCGCAACTCAATCCCGCGGGGGGCATCCCGGACACCGGCGACGAGTCGGGACGCCACGCGAAGAACGTCGAGGCGAAGAAGAAGCGACGGGAAAAATGAGCCTTCCGCGATCGTCGCTCCCCTCCGAAATCACCCTGCCCCAAAACGTGAAGACCCTCCTCCGCCTCCTCGGCCTCGCTTTGCTGTCCGTGCCGGTCCTCGCCGCGGCGCCCAAGCGTCCCAACGTCCTCTTCATCGCCGTCGACGACCTTCGCAATGATCTCGGTGCGATGGGCGCGGTCCATGCGCGGACACCGCGGATCGACGCCTTGGCCGCCAGCGCACGCGTCTTCACCCACCACTACGTGCAGGTGCCCACCTGCGGCGCCTCGCGTTGCGCCCTGCTCCGCGGCCGCTATCCGACCGAGACGGCCCATGTCGGCAACGGCGGCATCGCCTCCACCCAAGCCAGCTGGGGCGACGCCAATCTCCCCGCCTGGTTCCAACGACACGGCTACCGCACCTATGCCCTCGGGAAGATCACGCACCATCCCGGCGGATTCACCGGCCGGCTCTGGGCCGACGGCCCGGAGGAACTCCCCGGCTCGTGGACCCGCTCGTGGATCCCCAAGACCCCCTGGCGTGAGGCGGAGAACATCATGCACGGGTACGCGAACGGCCTTCCTCGCTCACCCGGGAAAACGCCCCCGCTCGAGGCCTTTGCCGGACCTGATTCCGCCTACCCGGACGCGTGGGTCGCCGACGAAGCCGTGCGGCAGCTCCGCGACCTCGCCGCCACCGCGGAACCCTGGTTTTTCGCCGTCGGCTTCTTCAAACCGCACCTGCCCTTCGCCGCGCCCAAAAGTTACTTCGATTTGCACGATCCGGAAAAAATTCCCGCTCTTGCCACCGCCGCCGCCGCCAAGCCGGCGTGGCCCTCGACCTGGCACCCGAGCAACGAATTTCGCCGCAATTACGCCCACGCCGGCCGAGACCCCGACACCGACCCCGCCTACGCCCGCGAGGTTCGCCGCGCCTACGCCGCGAGCGTAAGCTACGCGGACGCGCAAATCGGCCGGGTCCTCGACGCCCTCCGGGCTCTCGACCCCTCGGGCCAGACGATCGTCGTCCTTTGGAGCGACCATGGCCTTCTGCTCGGTGAGCATGCCATCTGGGGCAAACACTGCCTCTACGAGAACTCGCTCCGATCTCCTCTCCTGATCCGCGCCCCCGGTCTAGCCCAACCCGGCGCCACGAGCGCCGCCCTCGTCGAGACGGTCGATATCTTTCCCACCCTAACCGATCTCTGCGGGCTGCCCGCTCCCGCCGGACTCGACGGCCGCAGCCTGCGCCCGCAACTCGACCGCCCCGCCACCCCTGCCGCCAAACCCGCGCGCGGCTTCTGGACCGACGGACAACGCACGATCCGCTCCGAGCGCTGGCGCCTCATCGCGTCGCGCGCCGCGGATGGCTCCCCCCAGTTCGAACTCTTCGATTACGCCAACGATCCACTCGAGACCCGCAACCACGCCGCCACGCAGCCCGAGATCCTCCGCGATCTCCGCGCGCAACTCGCCCTGCGACCGGAATTACCGGCATCCTCCGGCAAGTCCTCCGGAAAAAAGAAATCCGCCGCGTCCCTCCCGCCCTGATCCGCCGTTTTACCGAACCTTAGCGACCTCATCTCAGAGCGGACGCCCCAGGGTTAGCGTTGTCCTGAAACTGAGGTGCTACCCGAGACCCGACCGCGCCCCAGCGCCACTCCCTAAGCAAACCGCGCCATGCTAACGACTCTTCACCCCACCCTTGGCCGGCGCACCTTGTCCGGTCTTCTCGCGATGCTCGCAGTAGTCGCGCTGCCGGCGGCGGAGGTTTTCCGACCCAAGGTCGTCGTCGTCACCATGTTCGAGATCGGGGAGCCCACGGGGGATCGGCCGGGGGAACTGCAGTACTGGGTGGAGCGCGAAGGCCTGGATCGCACCATCGCGGTGCCAGCTGCGCCGCATCCGCTGCACGCCAACCCGGATGTTTCGGTCGTCGCGCTCCTCACCGGCGTGGGCAACACCAACGCCGCCGCGGCCGTGATGGCGCTCGGCCTCGACCCGCGCTTCGACCTGCGACGGACTTACTGGCTTGTCGCGGGGATCGCCGGCGTCGACCCCGCCGACGCTTCCTTGGGTTCAGCCGCTTGGGCGCAGCACGTGGTCGAGGGCGATCTCGCCCACGAGTTCGACGCGCGGGAGATTCCGGAAGACTGGCCCACGGGATTCGTGCCGCTGGGCAAACGCCGGCCCTATGAGCTCCCGCGCGCCGCCACGCGCCCCGGGCAGGTCTTCTCGCTCGACGAGGGGCTGGTGCGCTGGGCGCACGCCTTGACCAAGGACGTGACGTTGCCGGATTCGGAAGGCCTGCAGCGTCTGAGATCGCGCTACGCCGGCATTCCGGCCGCGACGCGACCGCCGTTCGTGCTCCTCGGCGACGCCATGGCCTCGAGCACTTTCTGGCATGGCCAGAGGATGAACGCATGGGCGAACGAATGGCTGCGCTATTACACGGACGGACGGGCCAATTACGTGATGACCGCGATGGAAGACACCGGCACCCTGCGGGCCCTGGAGCTGCTGGGCCAGGCCGGCCGCTGCGACCCCCGGCGCGCCCTGGTCCTGCGCACGGCCAGCAATTACGACTCCCCTTGGCGCGGGGCCACCGCCGTGGAGAGCCTGAACAGCGAGGCTCCGGGCACCTTTTCCGGGCTCCTGCCGTCTTTGGAGGCCGCCCACCGGGTCGGATCGCGCGTCGTGCGCAAACTCGTCTCCGACTGGGAACGCTACGAGACCAAGACTCCGGGCTCGCCTTGATCCGGGGTTGCCTGACGCCCTCCGCCAAGCAGACGCCACTCGATTTCCGGGCGGGGCCACCGATGGTTTTGGGCGATCGTCGCGCACCCGCCCTGATCACTTCCCCCTAGCCTGCCCAAGCTCCTTGGCGTAGGCGCAACCCATGCAAGCGAGCATCCATCCCGAACCGGTTTCCTGCGGCGCGGCCGCCGCGGCGGAGGCTGCGACAATCCTGCGCGCGATTCTTGCGGAACGCGCGCGGGCACACCTTGTCGTCGCGACCGGCGCGAGCCAGTTCGAGACCCTGAAGGCGCTGACCCGCGAACCGGGGATCGATTGGACGCGCGTGGTCGCGTTCCACCTCGACGAGTACGTCGGCCTGCCCGATTCGCACCCGGCGAGTTTCCGTCGCTACCTTCGTGAGCGGTTCCTCGAGCCGCTTCCCGCACAACCCGAATTCATCCCGGTGCGCGGCGACGCGCCGGACCTCGCGGCCGAGCTCGCGCGGCTCGCCGCCCGGATTTCCCCGGTCACGATCGACCTGTGCCTCGCGGGCATCGGCGAAAACGGCCACCTCGCGTTCAACGACCCGCCGGCCGACTTCGACACGACCGCTCCCTACCTTGTGGTCGCGCTCGACGACGCCTGCCGGCGCCAGCAACTCGGCGAAGGCTGGTTCGCCCGTCTGGAAGACGTGCCGCGCCACGCCGTCTCCATGTCGATCCGCGAGGTACTCCGTGCCCGGCGGGTGATCGTCACCGCTCCAGACCTCCGGAAAGCCGCCGCCATCAGGCGCGCCGTCGAGGGCCCGGTCTCCCATCTCTGCCCCTCCTCCGCACTGCAAAACCACCCTGCTTGCTCACTGCACCTGGATCGCGCGTCAGCCTCCCTGCTCCGACCGCCGGCCGCCTAGACGCTGGATGCCGGGAGAACCCGAAAGTGGCGGGCGGCGGGTCCGGCCTGACGGATGCCCGAAAATTATGCCTCTATCCTCCTGCCGGCTTGTTGCACTTGCTTCCCTACAGGCTTGCGCAGCCGTACGTTCAGGGATCGTTTTTCTTCAGATCCTGACAAGTTAACCCCCATTCAAATGGAAACTATGCGCACCTTCGCCTTTCCCCCCCTAGCACGGCCGGTAAACCGATTGCTTTCGCCACTGGCTTGGCTGTTCACGGCTATGATGCTTGCCGCATCCGTCTCCGCGCAGACCATCACCAGCGCCGTTCCCAACCTGATCTCCTATCAGGGGCGGGTGAGCAACTCCACCGGATCGCTCGTCGGAGCGGGTACGCCAGTGAATCGTACGGTCATCTTTCGCATCTGGGGCCACCAGAGCAACAGTACCGTGGGCGACCTGCTGTACTCCGAGCAGCAAACAGTCACCATTTCCGAAGGTGAGTTCAGTGTGCTCATCGGCCAAGGCACCGCGGTGACGGGCACTCCCCTCGGCTACAGTGAAACGGCCAAAGGTCCGAGCACCGTGACCCTCGCCTCAACCAACGTCTTCGGCGGAGCCTTGCGCTATCTGGGCGTGACGATCGACGACGGCACGACCGCGGCCGACCCTGAGGTTTCACCGCGCCAGCAACTCGTGACTTCGGCCTACGCGATGCGCGCTAAGTTCGCCGAATCCGTCGGCTCCAACGGCAACAGCACCCTGACGGTGACGGATGCTGGTAATATTGGCATCGGGCAGTCTTCGCCGGGGTTTCCGCTCACTTTCGCCTCTACCACGGGTGACAAGATTTCCCTCTATGGCACTTCCGGCAACAGCTACGGGTTCGGGATCCAGAACAGCCTGCTCCAGATCCACTCCGATTCCAGTGGCGCTGATGTCGCTTTCGGCTACGGCTCCAGCGCAAGCATGACCGAGACCATGCGCATTAAGGGCAATGGCAATGTCGGCATCGGCACCAACAACCCTTCCGCCAAGCTCGATGTGAACGGGATACTCAACGTGTTTGACGGTGGCACCAAAACCTACCCCGCCGGCATCGCGAGCGAGTCGAATTCCCAGACCATCAGCTTTGGTATCAACGACACCCGCTTCGGCACACAGACCACCAGCCAGGCGGGTGGATTCTTGCGGCTCGATTCGCGCGGCACCGCGACCGGCGGCCAGCTTTTTCAGTTCATGACGCGCGCCGCGGGTGCGGCTTCACCCAGCACCTCCATGGTGATCGACTCCTCGGGCAATGTTGGCGTGGGGCTGACCTCGCCGACGGTGAAACTCCACGTGAACGGCGCCGTGGCCACGACTTCACTCATCTCGAACGGCTCGGTTTATGGTTCCACCGCGCTACAGGCCGGCGGCTCGGTGACAACGCATACCCAAGGAGCCTACCTTGAATGGAACAAAGCCGTTGGCTCGGGTATGACCTCGCTCTTAAACCAACGGGGAACTGGCGGCGGTGGACTCTCGTTTGGCGAAGTCGATACTGCCAACACCGTAACCGAGCGCATGAGGATCGATAGCGCCGGTAACGTCGGCATCGGCACCTCGACGCCGAGCACGAAGCTCCACGTCTTGGGCGGAACCAGGGTAGAAGGTAACCTATCCGTCAGTACAGCTACCGTGGACGGTTCCAACGTGATCGAATTCGGTGCTGGAGTTTCGGGGAAGGAGTTCAACGCCGGTAAGATCGGATATGGATCGTTCGATTCCAACGCCTCCCTCAACATTGTCGGCGCTGGAGCGGGAACTAACCCGCGCTACGTGCGGCTTTGGGATCGGCTGGGGATCGCCACTAGCGCGCCGAGGGCGCCAATCGATGTCAGCACTCACGTTGATGTGACTACGACGTCCCAACGATACTTCAGCTCCGGTGCCGGTTTGAACACCACCTCGTCGGCCACGGATAACACCAGCATCATTGCTACGGCGTGGATTTCGTCCGGACGGGGTTTCATAGCCTTTTCCGACGCACGCATTAAAAATGTCATCGGACGTTCCTCGGGATCCCGAGATCTCCAGACGCTGCTTGGGATCGAAGTCACCGACTACCGCTACAAGGACGGTGCCCTCTACGGTGATCGCATCTCCAAGAAGGTGGTCGCCCAGCAGGTTGAGCGGCTCTTTCCCGAGGCGGTGAGCCGGCGCACCGATGTCGTGCCGGACATCTTTCTGGTCGCGCCCGTGAACGCGGGCTGGGTTGAGCTCGCGACGGACCTGAAGAAAGGCGAGCGCGTGAAAGTAATCTCGGAAAAGAGCGAGGAAATCGTGTCTGAAGTGCTGGAGGTGGCCCCGGGCCGCTTCCGCCCGGAGCGACTGCCGGAAGGAAACAAAGTTTTCGTCTATGGTCGAGAGGTGGACGATTTCCGCTCGGTCGATTACGAGGCGATCGCGATGCTCAACGTCTCCGCCACCCAGGAAATCAAGCGCGAGAAAGACGCCGAGATCGCCGCGCTGAGGAAGCGCGTGGCCGAGCTCGAGGCGAAGGACCGCGCCCGCGACGCAAAACTCGCCTCGATCGAGAAGCTGCTGAACGCGAGCCAGACGGTGATGGCGGCGCCCGCCAAGACGACAGCCGGCAACAACGGGCAGGAATAACCCCGGTCCTGATCCCGACCGCCATGAACCTGCCTATGGTTTCCTGGGGGCGCGGCACGTTCGCTGCCCTCACGGGCGTGGTGTGCGTGTGCGTAGCTCACGCCTTCCCGCCAGCGCCCAACTACACGATCTACGGCCTGGTGCGCGACCAGGTGGGAGCGACCCTGGCCATCGACGGCGCGGAGATCATCCTGCTGCGCGACACCGTGGAAATCGGCCGTACGCCGGTCGTCACCGACGTGCGCCTCGATTCGAACTACGAGCTGAAAATCAGCATAGATCACAACCGCAGCGACACGCGCACCTACTCGCCGAAGGCCTTCGCGCCCCAAGGCGTTTATTCGCTGAAAGTCGTGCTGAACAACCAGACCTTTTTTCCGATCGAGGCCAACTCTGCGCTCCGGGTCGGCAACGGCGGTGAACGCGTGCGACTCGACCTCAATCTCGGGATCGACGCGAACCGCGACGGCCTGCCCGACGCCTGGCAGGAATGGGTGCTGTATCAGGCCGGCCGCCGATCCGGCACCGCGGGTTGGGACATCAATCTGGTGACGAAGAACGGCGACTTCACCGGTGATGGAGTCTCCAACTGGATCAAGTACCTCGCAGGGACCTACCACGGAGATTTGACGCAGCGTTTCGAACTGCGGATCGTGGGAAAGACGGCCTCGGCGGTGGCGCTGGAATTTTACGGCATCACCGGCAAGGTCTACGGCATCGAGGAAAGCGCGGACCTGAAATCGTGGAGCGCGGTGGCGTTCGCGACGGCCCCGGGCGGATCAACCGCACAGTTGTTAAAGGCCAACAGAGTCGGCATTCAACCGGTGTATGTGGCGACCACCGCGGGCACATCCCGATTCTATCGCCTCTCGGTGCGATGAAAGAATCCAACTCAATCCAAGCGGGCCGTTCGATCGGCCCTCGGGCCGCCTGCCGTTGCCGGCAGGCGCCGGCAACCGTAATGGATCTTACGCCCCGGTTCAGCGAGCCCGGTCGTGCCGGCTGGTGGCTGCGGCGCGGGCTCAGCTTGCTGGCGCTCGTCCTGGTGGCGCCGCTTGCCCACGCCCAGTGGCAGAATGTAGACTACATGCTGCGCGGCGGCTGGAATTCAATCTACCTGCACGGCGATGCCAGCCATGCGACCATCGAGCAGTTGTTCGCCAGCAACCCGGAAGTGATTTCGGTCTGGCGGTGGAACCCTAACCCGACCCAGACCCAGTTCAGCACCTCCACGCTCATCCCGTCCGCCGGCACGCCGGAGTGGAGCACGTGGACGCGGGGAGGCTCGGCCAACACGCTCCTTAACCTCACGGGACCATCTGCCTACCTCGTCGAGTGCAGCGGCACGACCACCAACACTTACAGGGCGACGGTGCCGCAAAGGGTGCAACCGCCAAGGAGCACTTGGGTTCGTAATGGCGCGAACCTGCTCGGGTTTCCGGCGGCCATGAGTCCCTCGGCGCCCACGATGTCGGCCTACTTCGCCTCCTTCCCGGTCGCCATCGCGACCAACACGAAAATCTACAAATATGCCGGAGGTCCGCTCAGCGGTTCGAACCCGACCCAGATATTCTCCACCACCTCCGAACCGCTCGATCGCACGCAGGCGTACTGGTTCGAGGCCGCGGTGGTGAGCAACTTCTACGGCCCGCTCGAGGTCAGCCCGTCCAACCTTGATGGCCTGATCTACGGCCGCAACGGCTCGCTCATTTCGGTGCGGGTGCGCAACCGGACGTCCTCGACCGTTAACTTAACCATCAGCCCCTTAAACTCCGACGCCGCGCCCTCTGGCCAGGACCAGATCACCGGCCCGGTGCCGCTCCTCTACCGCAGTTTCAACAGCGCGACGGCCGCGTACGAATTCACCGCGGTGACCGCAAGCAACCCCGTCAGCATGGTGCTCAACGCGCAATCCACCTCCGAGCTTTTCTTCGGCGTGAACCGTGCGCAGATCACCGGAGCGGCGAACACGCTCTACGCCTCACTGCTGCGCTTCACGCTCAACCGGATGCCGGACGGTTCCCCACTGATGGATGTGCTCCTGCCGGCGAGCGCCCGCGTCACTTCCCTTTCCGGCCTGTGGATCGGCGACGCCACGGTCACCGATGTCCAAGCCAAGGCGCCCGGCGTCACGGGCACCACCACGGGCCGGTCTTTCCCGCTGCGCATCATCCTCCACGTCGACGATACAGGTACGGCGAGACTGCTTTCGCAGGTTTTCATGGGACGCCTCGCGACGGCACCCAACAACGTCGGACTCTGCACCCAGGAGTCGTACCTGAAAACCAGCGATCTCGCCGCGGCCCTGCGTTATTCCGCCGCCCACCTGCCGCCCGGCACCTCCTATCCGACCGGAACCGGTTCGGTCACGCTCGGCCAGACCCTCGTGCGCACGATCCCGATCGCATACAACGCGTCAACCAACCCCTTCGTCCACACGTATCATCCCGATCACGACAATCGCAACGCGCGCTTCGACACCGCGCTCTCCGCCGGGGTCGAAAGCCCTGCGATTTCCCGGGAATGCAGCTTCGCGTTCACCGCCAATCCGCCGGCCGGAACCAGTTCCCAAGGTTGGGGCAGCAGTGTGATCGGCGGCACTTACACCGAGACCATCACGGGCATCCACAAGACGCCCACCACCGTTTCCGGGACCTTCGTGCTCCAGCGCGCGAGCGAAATCGGCAGCATCACGACGAACTGATCCTCCGGCGCCATGACTTTCCGAATTCCTACCGCCGTCCGCGTCCTGGCCGCGCTCGTCCTCGCGCTTGCGTGTGCCACAGCCGCTCGAGCCCAGTTTGAAATACGCGGCGCGTCCTTCAACCGCGTCTACGCGCCGTTCGTGATTTCCACCGCCGGCGCCACAACCAAGATCTCCGCGCTGTCCCTAACCCGCGCTGGCGCCGGGTACACTTCCGCCCCCACCGTCACCATCACGGGTGGCGGCGGTAGCGGCGCGACGGGGATCGCGTCGGTCGCGGGCGGCGTCGTCACCGGCTTAACCCTCACCAATACCGGTTCGGGTTACACGTCACCGCCGACGGTGTCGATCAGCGGGGGCGGGGCTACGACCGTAGCCATGGCCGTCGCGGTGTTCAAAGTGATTCCCGACGGCATCAATCCCGCCGTCACCACGCCGCAGTTCGCGGGACTCGCCGCCAACACGACGGGGTCCTCGGCCCTGTCGGGAACGACCCCGACGTCCTTCACTGTGCGGTATGGGCCCGACACCAACTCGGCCAACACCACGCTCCCCAAGACCTTCACGGTCGACGCTAGCGCCGTCACGGCGGTACTGGTGCGGCGTTACCCCGCGCAGATCTACATGACCAGCGGCACCACTACGTCGGCGGTGCCCACTGGGGTGGCGATTGTGCTGCAGCGTTCCATTTTTGGCGGATCCCTGGCCGCCGGCGTGCCGCGCTATTCGCTCGGTGACGTGATTGAGAAGCCGCAGACGCAGGACGGCGGCGTCATCACCGCGGACGCTTCATACTGGCGGGATAAACCCGTCCAGATTGGCGAAACCTTTGCCCAAAGCGCGTCGCAGACAGTCGACACCCCGATCCCGATCACCTTGGCCTCGATTGCAGTCACCAACGGTGGTGCTGGCTACACATCGGCTCCCACCGTGACGATCTCCGGTGGCGAAGGCACTGGCGCGACCGCCACGGCCTCGATCACGCAGGGAGTCGTCACCGCGATCACGATCACGAACGCCGGTAGCGGCTTTACCTCACTGCCCACCGTCACGATCGCGGCTCCGGCCAGCGG
>CAIUOU010000075.1 GCA_903900845.1 uncultured Opitutia bacterium | reverse complement strand
TGCGACCGCGGTGCGTTCCTCCAACCCCGAATTCGGCCGGGCGGCGGTGGAGGGTGTCCGGAAGTGGCAGTTTGAGCCCGCTGCCAGAGATGGCAGGAAACCGGCGCTTCGGCTGGAGGTGCCGATCATGTTTTCGGCCTACGCATCTGATTCTGATAAAAACGGCGCGTCGCGAATGTTTGGGCGCACGACCACGACTACCCCCAAGCTACGAGGGGATATGCGGCCGATTTACCCTCCAAGCATGCGCATGGCCGGGGTGGAGGGCACTGTCACGGTAGGTTTTGTCGTCAAAAAAGACGGCAGTGTGGTTGAAGCTAAAGTCGCCAAGGTGACCGTGGAACCTGCGCTTCAGGGGGCTCGACTACGCGAAGCGCAGTTGGAGTTTGGTGCGGCTGCTTTGTCTGCGGTTACCCAGTGGAGGTTTTACCCCGGCCTCAATTACGGGGAGCCCGTTGATACCCAGATGCAGGTTCCGGTTGTCTTCAATTTGGAGGGCAAAAGGCCATAGCGGGGCGAGGGTTGGGGTCTGCAGCCGTCAAGATTTGCAATTCGAGCTTACGGGGTGATTTGGCTTCAGGGCGATAACCCCGTTAAAAACATAAATAACTAATGGACAGAATCCTGCGATATTTAAGCCGGCCAGACTCCTCGCAGGTAAACCCCGCCCTGGAGCGGGTAGAGTTTAGGGCTGGGGATCTGTTGAGACGTGGTACACAGTTGGCCAATAGGCGTCAGCAAACTCCCTGCACCCTCCAAGGACTACGCCCAGTGACACAAGTGACGTAATTCCGTAAACTTTCCCTGTGCGCGTGTGTAAGGAAAGTCTTGGGGAACGCGTCACTCACGTCATTACCCAAGGGAGATTCCCTGCCATCCACGTTCGCCACCGCTTATTCGTTTTTGATCAAGCCCCTTGCGCTCTAGGTAATCGTAAAGGCGCCTCGGAGAAACTGACTGCGCTCGCTCTTCCGAGGTCCATTCTTCGGTAAGCGAGGTCTGGAGTGCCTCGTAGACAGGACGGAGATGTCACTTTTCTGCGCGGGAGTCCGCGCGCAGATGTCACCTTTTTGTCTACGGGTTCAAAGCGCCGCCGGGAGCGCGGCGGTCGTCGGTGCAGATCCCTGCTGACGCTGCCAGACGGCCGGGGTCAGAGGCGTGAGGTCGTCTTGGTTGGTCATCAAGGGTAGGCGCCGGAGCACATCGCGAAGGTAATCGAGGGGGTCCTTGCCGTGGCGCTGACAGGAGACGACGAGGGAGTAGATGATCGCAGAGCGCTGCCCCGCCTGAGGATGGCCGATGAAGAGCCAGTTTTTCCGGCCAAGGACGGTCGGCCTGATCGCGTTCTCGACGAGGTTATTGTCGAGGCGGGTGATGGCGTGCTGCTGGTGCGCCACCAATACGTCCCAGTGATTGAGCAGATACGCGCAGGCTTTCCCCAACTCGGACTGAGGCAGCGCCTGGCGCTTAAGCCCGGTCACGATCACCTTCAGCCAGTGCAGCGGTCGGCGGAAAGACTCCTGCCGCAACGTGGCGCGGGCCGCCCCGACCTTCGCCTCGTCCCACTCCCGTTCGTACCTGTACAGCTTGGCGATCAGCCGCAGCACAACGTTCGCCGCCTTGGGCCGCTCCTCGAGCGCCTCATGGAACTTACGTCTGGCATGCGCCCAACAACCCACCCGCGCGATTCCCTCGGTCCGACGCTCATGGCTCGCGTACGCGCCGTACTGATCCGACTGCAAAATGCCGCGGAAGCCACCCAACAGCGACGTCAGCTCGCCGTGAGCACGTGACTCGCGGAAGGAGAACACCACGTCACCGCCCGGGCGACTGATCACCCACAGGTAGCACTGGAGCGTTTTGCCGCGATCGTGATCCGGGTCGTTACATCGGATCGGCGTTTCGTCCGCCTGCAAATAATCACCGGTCACCAAGCCCCGGTGGATGTGCCGGTAGATCGGCTCGAGCCACATCGCGGCCGCTTCGACCCAGTCGCACATCGTGCGGCGGCTGATCGCCGCGCCCCAGCGCACTGACATTCTTTCCTGCCGGAACAAAGGCAGGTGATCGACGTACTTGCCGATGACAATCGAGGCGATCAGACCGGCCGACGCGTAGCCGCCGGGGACAATCCGCGCCGGCGCCGGCGCCAGCAGGGGAGCGCGGCTGCGATCCAGCCGGTGCCGATACTTCGGCCGCACGATCTCGCGCTTCACCAGGCGCCCGGGCACCAGGTCGAGTTCGAAGGTCCGCTCCTCACCGATCCGCTCATAACACCCGGGGTCCTTGCGCACCGCCTCCGGCACGATCTCCACCGTCTCGGTCACCGGAACATGCGCGAACGCTTCCGCCGGGGTCCGGCGTGGCGCGGGGGACTTGCTGCGCTCATAGGCGATCTGCCGCGTCTTTTCCGCGACGGCCGCCTGCGCCTCTTCCACTCCCTCGAGCGCGAGTTGCCGCTGGGTGACGTCGAGCTTCTCGCTCTTGCCGCCACCGAAGAGCTGTTTTTGGAACCACGCCAGCTGCGCCTCCAGCGCCGCCACCCGCTGCAGCAGCAGCGGGTATTCAGTGATCATTTGCGCGGCGGTCGGCACATGTGTCCATAAGCAGGATACGTGCCGGCCGGCCGGGCATTTATCGCTCGTACCACGGTTTCAACGAACCGTGCTTGAGCTCCACTCCGCCCACCAGCAACGCCAACGCTTCGGGCGCCAGCGCCAGCTTCCTGCGCCCGTCGGCCGCCGCCGGCCACGAGAACCGCCCCTTTTCCAAGCGCTTGGCCAGCACCCAGACCCCGGTCCCGTCCCAGTACACCAGCTTCAGCCGCGTGTGCTCGGCATTGGTAAAGCAAAACACCGCCCCGCTCTTCGGGTCCTCCTGCAATTGCTCCGTCACCGCGGCCCACAGACCGTTGAACGACTTGCGCATGTCCACCGGTCCCAGCGCCAGGTAGATCCGAATCGCCGCGGGAAAGGCCAGCATCGCTCAGGATCGCAGCGCCCTCACCAGCATCACCAGGTCCGCCACGCGTCCTGCGCGCAGCACCGTTCCGTCCGGCAGCTTCACCTCCAGCGACTCACCGCCCCCGGCGTGCGGGGGATTAGGCACCGGCATCGCCACCTCCGCGAATCGGATCGGCCCCTTCGCCGCAACCTTCCCCTGCGCCTTGTACACCCAGCCGGTGAACGTGCCGTATTTGATCCCCTCCCGCCGCGCAAACGCGCTCATCGTCAGCCCGCTGCCCTCGTACGCCGCGAGCATGGCCGCGCGCCTCAGCTTAGGCGCCATCCGCCGTCCACGCGCATCGCGCTTCTCCCCGGTCTCCACCACTTCCGTTACGGTTTCGCTCATCCATCGCAGCTTACCCCCTCCTACCGGCGCTGCCTAGGGGGCACCCCGGACCACGCTTAC